>JAGOHA010000046.1 GCA_017996395.1 Acidobacteriota bacterium
CGCAGCAAAATCTTGCCCACACCCGCTTTCTCGAAATCCTTGCCGACGATCTTGGCGCCGAGCATCTTCTTGCCGATCGTCTGCCCGGAGGTGAGCAGCAGCACCAGTTGCAGGATCCCCAGCAGGCCGAGGACCGCGGACATGGCCGCCAGCGGGATCATCGGCTGGTCTGGCCCCAGCGCGAATGTCAGGCCGAAATAGAGTCCGGTAGCGGGGACGGAGATGATCAGCACATCGAAGAAAAAGGCGAAGAACCGTCGGAACACGCCGGCGTAGGCGGGTTGGGGATTGCCGGCCATGGAACCGAGGCAATGCGGACACTGGGAATAGCCTGCCGGGAAATCCTTCAGGCAGAAGGGACAGATCATACCGTCCTCCCGAACATGAACGTTGGCTATATTTAACCAGAGTTGAATAAAAAATCAAATCTTTTCATGGATATGGCGACCTCGCCTGCACCCAAGGCACTTGACTCGCCCTCAGGCAGCCGATAAGATGGCTCTCGTTTCAACGCTCGTTCGGAGTGACGCAACGTGCCGGAGCGAAGCGGCGCATCGAAATTCCGCAAGGCGGACTCGGAATCGCAACGGGTCCTCACCGAAGGGCAGTTTCAAAAATGCCCCGGCTGTGGGGTCACCCATTTCATCCGGGACCTGGAAGAGAACCGGATGGTGTGCCCCAAATGCGGCCACCATCTGAAAGTGTATTCCCTGCAGCGTTTACAGCAGCTCTTCGACGACGGCACGTTCGAGGAGATGGATACCGACCTGCGTTCGCCGGACCCGCTCCGGTTCGTCGATCAGAAGCCGTACGCGGAACGTCTCCGGGACACGTACGGCAAGACGGGGATCTGGGATGCCGTCCGCTGCGCCACGGGCCGGATGGGCGGACTGGATGTGGTCGTTGCGGCTCTCGACTACCGGTTCATCGGCGGCAGCATGGGCTCGGTGGTGGGCGAGAAGGTCGCCCGGGCCATCGACCAGGCGCTGGAGCGACGGATACCGCTGATTCTGGTGTCAGCTTCGGGCGGCGCCCGGATGATGGAGGGGATTCTGTCGCTGATGCAGATGGCCAAGATCAGCGCCGCTCTCGCCCGGCTGGACGAGGCGGGCCTGCCGTATCTGAGCATCCTCACCGATCCCACCACGGGCGGCGTCACCGCGTCATTCGCCATGCTGGGCGATTTGAACATCGCCGAACCCGGGGCGCTCATCGGCTTCGCCGGGCCCCGGGTCATCGAGCAGACCATCCGCCAGAAACTGCCCGCCGGCTTCCAGCGGTCGGAGTTCCTCCTCCAGCACGGCATGCTGGACCGGGTTGTGGACCGCCGGCAGCTGCGCGACTTCCTCATCAAGGTCCTGCGATTCCTGACGTCCTGATGGCCGAGACCGCCTGGCACAGCTACGCTGATTTCGCCGATTTCCTCGCCCGCCTCGGCGGCGAGGTGACGGAGATGCGCTATGACCTGGCCGTGGCGGGGCGGGTGATCCCGCTCCTGTTCCCGGAACGCTTCGCGCCGGCGGTGGTGGTCGCAGGCACCAACGGCAAGGGGAGTGTCGCCTGGTGGCTCGCGCAGGTGTTTCAGGCGGCGGGTTACCGGACGGGGCTCTACACCTCGCCCCACCTGCTGCATCTCACCGAGCGGATCCGACTGGACGGGGAACCGGCGGACCCGGCCGCGGTCTTCCGCCACGCCTGCGCCGTCCGCGAGGTGGTCGATGGATTGGGCGGCGCGCTGCCCCGGCGGCCCACGTACTACGAGTGGCTGACCTTCGTGGCGGCCAGCCTGTTCCGCGAGGCCCGGGCCGATGTCCATGTCCTCGAGGTGGGCCTGGGGGGCCGGTTCGACGCGGTCAATGCCGCCGAGCCGATGCTCTCGATCATCACGTCGGTGGGTCTGGACCATTGTCAGCTCCTCGGCGATTCCATCACGGCCATCGCCCGCGAGAAGATGGGCGTGCTGCGACGTTCGACCCCGGCCGTGCTGGGCCCGCAGGACGACTGGGCTGCTGAGGTGATGGACGACCTGGTCGCCGGGTGCGGGGCGCTGGTGCCGGCCCGGCCCGTTTACGAGGCGGAGTTCGCCGGGAATTGCGATTGGGTACTGGGATTGCCCGGGGCCTATCAGCGGTACAACGCCGCCACGGTCGTGACTTGCTGCCGGGTGCTGCGCGCGTTCGGCTGGCGGCTGGACGAAGCGGCCATCCGCCGGGGGCTTGCCTGCGGCGGGTGGCCGGGCCGGATGGAGCGCCTCGCCGAGGCGCCGTCCATCGTGGCGGACGGCGCCCATAATGTGGCGGCGGTCCGGGAGTTGGTCCGGGAGATCGGTCGGCTCGATCCGCGGCCGGTGGTGGTGTTCGGCGCGATGCGCGACAAGGATCTGCGCGGCATGCTGGCGCTGCTCCGCCCGGCAGCGACGGCCCTGGTGCTGACCCGCCCGCCGTCCCCCAGGGCCGCCGGCGCCGATGCGTACGCCCCGCTGCTCGACGATCCGGGCGTGCGCTTCCGGGAGGAACCCGGAGCGGCTCTGATGGAGGCGCGGGCGCTGGCCGGTCCCGACGGCCATGTGGTCGTGGCCGGTTCGCTGTACCTGGTGGCGGAGATCAAGCGGTGGCTGGCGGAGGAGGGGGCGGCATGAGCGAGACTGGATTGGACGACCGGGGCATTCTTACCGTCAGCGAGCTGACCGCCCTCATTCGCGCCACGCTGGAGGTCACCTTTCCCGCGGTCTGGGTGCGGGGCGAAATCTCCAATTTCGCGATTCCGGCGTCCGGCCATTACTATTTTTCCTTGAAGGATGCCGCCGCCCAGCTGCGGGCGGTCTGCTTCCGCAGCTCGCACCGCCGGGTGCCGTTCACGCCGCGCAACGGCATGGAGGTGATCGCCCGCGGCCGCATCTCCATGTATGAACCGCGCGGCGATCTCCAGCTCATCGTCGAGGAGATGGTGGACTACGGCCTGGGCAACCTCATGCGCGCCTTCGAGCAGCTCAAGGAGAAGCTGGCCGCCGAGGGACTCTTCGACGAGGCGCGCAAGCGTCGGCTGCCGCTGTTCCCGGCGCGGGTGGGCGTGGTGACGTCGGCCACCGGCGCGGCGGTGCGCGACATCCTGCACATCCTCCGGCGGCGGAACAGCGCCGTGCACGTCCTGTTGTATCCGGTCAAGGTTCAGGGGGAAGGTGCGGCCGAGGAGATCGCCGAGGCGGTGCGTTGGTTCGATGCGCATCCTGAGACGGCGGATGTGCTCATCGTAGGACGGGGCGGCGGCAGCCTCGAGGACTTGTGGGCGTTCAACACGGAGCCGGTGGCGCGGGCCATCGCCGCGTGCCGGGTGCCGGTGATCTCGGCCGTGGGGCATGAGGTGGACTTCACCATCGCCGATTTTGTCGCCGACCTGCGGGCGCCCACTCCGTCGGCGGCCGCCGAGCTGGTGGCCGCCGCGGCCGAACACCTGCGGGACCGCGTGACCGCCGCCCGGCATGCCATGACCGTGACGCTGCGACAGGCTGTCGCCGAGCGGCGCCACCGCCTGCGCGTCCTGCTCCTGAGCCGCGGCTTCACCGCGCTGCCGCATCTGGTGGGCACGCGCATCCAGCGGGTGGATGAGCTGGCGATGCAGCTCCGGTTGCGGATCCGGGAGCGGCTGGGCGGCGCCGAGCGGTGCCTGGCCGACGCAAGGCGCCGGCTGGGGGCGCGGAGCCCCGTCCAGCGGCTGCGCGAAACCGCCCACCGGACCGTCCTGGCGGGCCGCGGCCTGGCGGCGCGCATGCGGGCCATCCTGGTGGCCGATCGCAGCCGGCTGGAACTGGCGTGGCGGCGCCTGGAGGCGGTGGGCCCCCGGTCGGTGCTGGCACGGGGGTACGCCCTGTGCCTCGACGCCGGCGGCCGTCCCGTGCGGACGTGGCAACAAGCCCCGCCCGGCAGCCGCGTGGACGTGCTGCTGGGCGCCGGCCGGCTGGGGTGCGCCGTCGAAACGTCCCGGCCGGATGCCGCGCATCCCGATGACGGCGGCACGAAAGACTGAAACGACGCGGAGGTGGATCGCCCATGGCGCAGAAGCAATTCAAGGATTTCGAGTCGGCCCTGACCGCTCTGGAAGGAAAGGTCAAGGCGCTCGAGGAGGGAAACCTGCCCCTGGAGGAGGCGCTCAAGGTGTTCGAGGAGGGGATGGCCCTGGCCGAGACCTGTTCGGCCAAGCTTCAGGAAGCGGAGCAGAAGGTCGAGGTGCTGCTCAAGGGCGCCGACGACAAAATGCGGCGGGAGCCTTTCGGCGAGGACGCGGCCGCCGGCACGGACAAGCGCCAGGACGACGACGAGCCGTTCTGACACCGAGGTCAACGCACATGACCCTATCCTTTCAGGATCGATGGGACGCCAGTCGGCGCGAGGTGGACGCCTGGCTGGACCGCCTCCTGCCTCCGGCCGGGCAGCCGCCGGCCGTCATCCATGAGGCGATGCGCTACAGCGTGTTCGCCGGCGGCAAGCGGCTCCGCGCCGTGCTCGTTGCCGCCACGGCCGAGGCGCTGGGCTGCCGACACCCGGAGCAGCACGTCCCGGGCTGCGCCGTGGAGCTCATCCACACGTACTCGCTCATCCACGACGACCTGCCGGCCATGGATGACGACGATTTCCGCCGCGGCAAGCCCACCAGCCACAAGGTGTACGGCGAGGCGCTGGCCATCCTGGCCGGCGACGCCCTGCTGACCCACGCGTTCGCGCTGCTGGCGCGCTATCCCCAGGGTCCGGAATATGCCGCCCTGCGCACCCGGCTGGCGGAGGAGACGGCACTGGCGGCGGGCACGCCCCACGGGATGGTGGCCGGCCAGGTGCTGGACGTCGCCTCCAGCGCGGGCGCACCCGACGCGGAACGGCTCCGCGAAATCCACCGGCTGAAGACCGGCGCCATGATCCGCGGCGCCGTGCGCTGCGGGGCGCTCCTCGGTGAAGCCGCCGGGGACATCCTGGACGGGCTCACCGAGTATGGCGAGGCGCTGGGTCTGGCATTCCAGATCACGGACGACCTGCTGGACGTCACAGCCACGCGCGAGGAACTGGGCAAGACGCCCGGCAAGGACGCGGCCCAGTCCAAGCTCACGTTTCCGGCCGTCCACGGCCTGGAGCGGAGCCGGGCGATGGCCCGCGAAACCGTGGACCGCGCCCTGGCGGTGCTGGCCGGGATCGGAACAGGCCTCGCCGACGCCAGCTTCCTGCGGGATCTGGCGGTGTTCGTCCTGGAGCGGAAGCACTGAGCCGCCGGACGTGCTTTACCTCCGCCCCGGGAGTGTGGTTAGATATCCGTATCAACTGTCGCGAGGAGGTAGTCATGGCCATCGTCCTTCCCGAGCTGCCGTATCCGAAGAACGCCCTGGCGGATTTCATCAGCGAGCGGACGCTGGAATTCCATCACGGCAAGCACCATGCCGCCTACGTCACCAACGCCAACAAGCTGATCGCGGGGACCGACCTGGAGAGCCTGGACCTGGAGGCGATCATCCGCACGGTCGCCGGCGACAGCAGCAAGGCGGGTGTTTTCAACAACGCCGCCCAGGTGTGGAACCACACCTTCTACTGGCACTGCATGAAGCCGGGCGGCGGCGGCCGGCCCACCGGTCCCATCGCAAAGAGAATCGACGCCGACCTCGGCGGCTATGAGAAGTTCGTCGAGGAGCTCAAGAACGCCGCCGCCACCCAGTTCGGCAGCGGCTGGGCCTGGCTGGTGCTGCGCGACGGCAAGCTGGCGGTGACCAAGACCGCCAACGCTGACACGCCGCTGGCGCACGGCTGCACCGCCTTGCTCACCGTAGACGTCTGGGAGCACGCCTATTACCTGGACTACCAGAACCGCCGGCCCGACTACGTGGCGGCGTTTATCGACCGGTTGATCAACTGGGACTTCGTGAATTCGAAACTCTGAGACGGACAGGTCCTGATTCCGCCCGGTCCGCGGAGCCGGCGGCCGACAAACCACGATGATGACGGGATTCCTCCCGGCCTGAACGGCAGGGGGCACCGGCCGGGAGGAGTCTTCGCCAATCATTCGCGAGCCGAAACCTCCCCCGTATTCAGGGCATCGTTGTCATCGGATAGCGGCTCTGCTAAGATGGGCGGGACTGCCTGACACGAGGTCAACCATGCCGCCGGTCATCCTGGACGGACAACGAATAGCCAACGAAATCATCGAGCGCATCAAGTCGCAGGTGCGGGAGCTTCGCGACCGGCGGGGTGTGACCCCCGCTCTGGCCACGGTGCTCGTGGGCGACGATCCGGCCTCACGGGTGTACGTGCGCAAGAAGGTCAAAACCTGCGAAGAGCTGGGCATGGAATCCCGGCACGTGCCGCTGCCTGCCGATAGCGGCGCCGACCGGGTCCGGGCGGCCATCCGCGAGCTCAACGAGGACGACACCGTCCACGGCATCCTCCTGCAACTGCCCCTGCCGCCGGCGCTGGCCGGCGAGGCGGACGCGCTCACCGAGCTGATCCGGCCGGCCAAGGACGTGGACGGCTTCCACCCGGAGAACATGGGCCGGCTGCTCCTGGGTCGGCCCCGCTTCGTGCCCTGCACCCCCGCCGGCATCATGGTGCTGCTGGACCAGTCCGGCGTGGACCTGGCGGGCCGGACCGCGGTGGTGGTGGGACGAAGCAACATCGTGGGCAAGCCCATGGGCATTCTGCTTCTGCAGCGCCACGCCACGGTGATCTTCTGCCATTCCAGAACCCGCGACCTGGAGGCGGTCTGCCGCCAGGCGGACGTGCTGATCGCCGCGGTGGGCAAACCCGGCATGATCACCGGCCGCCACGTGGCCGAGGGCGCCGTGGTAGTGGACGTCGGCATCAACGCGGTGGCCGACGCGGCCGAGCTGCGGCGGATCGTGGGCGACAGCCCCGAACATTGGCGGTCCTTCGAGAAGAAGGGCACGGCCCTGGTGGGTGACGTGGAATGGACCTCGGTGGCCCCGCGGGCTTCGGCCATCACGCCGGTGCCGGGCGGGGTGGGCCCGCTGACCATCGCCCTGCTGATGGACAACACGCTCCGGGCGTGTCGAGATCAACTGGAGAGGACATCACCCGAATGAAACGCGCGATCGTAGGGATCGTTTGCCTGCTCATGGCCGCCGCCGCGACGGCCACGGAGATCAAGGTGGGCCAGGCGCCCAACTTCATCCGCCTCACCTCCGACGGCGAACACGCGGTGGTGACCAACTTCGGTTCCGACGAGATCTCTCTGATCAGCCTGAAATCCATGCGGCAGATCCGGAAGGTGCCCGGAGGCTACGGGCCGCTGGGCATAGCCGTCGAACCGGCGGGGCGGCGGGTGTACGTCACGAACATGGAGTCGGGGCTGGTCAAGGCGTTCACGCTGCCCATGCTGGAGCTCGAGGACACGTTCAAAGTGGGGCATGTCCCCACCGATCTGTGCCTGACCCCGGATGGTTACCACCTTCTGGTGGCCAACTACGGCAAGGGAAAGTGGGGGCGCCTGGACATATTCGACCTGCAGAAGCAGCGCGTGATCGAATCGGTCAAGGTGGGGGTGCGGCCCCAGGCGCTGGCGGTCAATCCGGCGGGAGACACGGTGTATGTGGCCAACAGCGCCGAGAGCACGGTGTCGGTGATCTCGCTGGACGTGAACAAGGTGATCGACACCCTGAAGGTGGGTGACGGACCCAACGGGCTGGCGATCAGCCGGAACGGCCGCAAGCTCTACATCACCCACTCGCGATCCAACGATCTGTGGGTGTGGGATCTGCGCCGCGCGCAGGTGCTCCACAAGGTGCCCATGCCCGAGGGGCCGTTCCGCTTCAGCCTGTCGCCCGACGAGAAATGGGTGGCGGTGGCCTGCTACCGCGCCGGCGAGGTGGCGGTGCTCGATGCCGACATCGCCGGCGAGCCGTCCATCCGGCGGATTCCCGTCCGCAAGAATCCCGTCGATGCGGTGTTCACCGCCGATGCCAGCCGGATCCTGGTCACCTGTGAAGGGGAAGAGAAGGTGCTGGTGGTGCCGGCGCCCGTCGCCGCCCCGAAGCCCGCGGGAGGCGAGCAGCCGTGACCGAGCGCGAACGGCTCACCCGGGACGAGTATTTCATGGCGCTGGCCAAGATCGCCGGGGCGCGGTCCATTTGCGTGCGCCATCAGATCGGCACCGTCATCGTTCGCGACGGGCACATCATCTCAACCGGTTACAACGGGCCGCCCAAGGGCTTCACCCACCAGTTCTGCCGCCCCTGCATCAAGGACACCGAGCGCATCGACAGCAACCAGGGGCACTCCCTCTGCCCGGCCACCCATTCCGAGGCCAACGCCATCGTGCAGGCCGCCTACCAGGGCATCTCCACGAAAGGGGCGGTCATGTACACCACCCTCTTTCCGTGCGACCTCTGCCAACGCCTCATCATCAACGCCGGAATCGTGGAAGTCGTGTATCTCTACCCATATCCCGCCATGCGCAACATGCTGGCAGACGTGGGCATCCAGGTGCGTCAGACTGACCCACCCGAGATCGACAATTTCGATGAACTCGGGCGCTGATCGCGTCCGCATCAACGCACCCTTCTTCTAAGTATAAGATGAATATTATTTGATATTCGATATTTAGGTAACTATTTCTTGTTATCATATTAATTATGTAGTTGCTATCTGTCGCAAATATAATATCAATCATCGAGTCTGAATTGTTCATGTAGTTCTGGAATATTTCTGTAAGTTATTGAATTATAAATGGATAGACGCGATCTCGTCAAAGCCGTGCTGCTGGGGACCGTGGTGCTCGCGGCGATTCAGGTCGGGATCGCCTTCGGAGTGCGCGGACCGTCTTTGACGGCTGAACTGGCCGGTTTGCCGGGTCCGCTCGATACCCTGGGGCTGGCGGCGTTGCTGGGGCTGCTCACGGCCGGAACCGGCGCTCTCCTATATGAGCAGTGGCCGTGGCTCCGCGAGCGCCTGGATGCGGAGATCTTCCTGGCGGTGGCGGCGGTGCCGCCGGTGCCGTGGCTGTTCGTGGCGGTGGTGGGATCGGCGGCTGAAGAAGTGCTGTTCCGCGCCGCGCTGCAGCCGCTGATCGGCATCCTGCCGGCGACGGCGCTGTTCGCCTTCCTGCACTTTTTGATGCAGCGACGGCTGGCCGCCTACGGTGTCATGGCGTTCGTGATGGGGCTGGTGTTGGCGTCGGTGTACGCCTGGACCGGATCGCTCGGCGCGGCAATGGCCACGCACATCATGCACAATCTGGGGGTTTCGGTCTGGGTCCGTCGCAGCGGCCGCTTCCCGCCCGCCGCTCAGGGCACGAAGATGGACAACAGATCCAGCAACATCGAGTAGCCCACCTCCTGACGGCCCGAGCCCGGGCCTTCCAGGTAGATGTCGCCGACGGTCTCCGACTTGAACTGGATCGCGTTCTGCGTTTCCGCCACGTGATAGAACATATCATGCGCTTCGATCTTGTTCGGACCCACCTGGCCGCGCCATGATCCGTCCTCCTCCCGCACGGCATGGGCGATCATGCGGTAGCGCATGTTCTTTTCCCGGGCGGACTGGACATCCCGCACGGTGATGTTCGTGATCCCTTCCCGAATGAACCGGTCCAGCGGCTGCTGGCGATCGCTCAGCACGTTGAGCAGAATCATCAGTTTGGCCATGGTGTCGTGCCCCTCCAGGTCGAGGGCGACGTCGGCTTCGGAATAGCCGTTCTCAACGGCTTCCTGGATCGCAGCCTCGCCGGGCTTGTCCTTCTCCATCTGGGCCAGAACGAAGTTGGTGGTCACGTTGAGCAGGCCCCGGATCTCCAGCACCTCATCGGCACGATAGGCAGTGCGCAGGAGGGGCACCAGCGGCGTGCCGTTCATCACCGAGGCGCCGAACAGGTAACGCACGCCGTTGGTCTTGGCCAGGTCGCGCAGCTCCTGGTAATTGAGTGCCGCCGGTCCCTTGTTGCTGGACACCACGTGCTTGCGCAGCCCCAGCGCCTGGCGGATATAGCCGGAGGCGGGCTCACCGGTCTGCAGGTTGGAGTGGGTGCACTCGAGCACCACGTCGGCCTGGCTCAGCTCCAGGCATGCCAGCGGGTCCAGCCCCTTGACGCAGGCCTGGTCCGACGTCTGGTAGTCGAGGAGCCCGCGGCCGTCCTCGAGGATGGGCAGAATCTCGCTGATCTTCAGGCCCGCCGAGGCGGTGACGGAGCCGTGGGAGCGGTCGCACACCGATACCAGCTGGAAGGTGATGCCGTGTCGGCTGGCCAGCTGCTCCCGCTTCTTCCGCAGGACCGCCAGAAAGCCCTGGCCCACGTTGCCCGCTCCGATGAGCGCGATCTTGACATCCATTGGCATCACCTCGTCAGACGTTCCGGCTCCGGACATTATACACCGTGTCCCGCTCCACGGGTACCCGGCCGGCCTGCCGGATCAAATGCACCAGTTCGGACCGGGTCATGCCCTGGGCCGTTCGGGCGCCCGCGCTGTGGGTGATCCGCTCCTCGATCACGGTGCCGTCGATGTCGTCCACGCCGAAAGAAAGCGACACCTGGGCGACCTTGGGGCCCACCATGATCCAGAACGCCTTGATGTGGGGGAAGTTGTCCAGCATGAGCCGCGCCACGGCCAGATTCTTCAGGTCGTCGTAACCGGTGGTGCCGGCGCCCTGTTCCACGCGGGTGTTCTCGGGGTGGAAGGCCAGGGGGATGAACGCCAGAAAGCCGCCGGTCTGGTCCTGCAGGTCGCGCAGCTGGATGAGGTGCTCCACGCGCTCCTCGGCCGATTCCACGTGGCCGTACAGCATGGTGGCGTTGCTGCGGATGCCCAGCTCGTGGGCGGTGCGGGCGATTTCCAGCCAGCGCGCGCCTGGGATTTTCTTCTCGCAGAGCTGCTCGCGGACCCCGGGTGAGAACACCTCGGCGCCACCGCCCGGAATGGAGCCGAGCCCGGCCGCCTGGAGGTCCTGCAGCGTGTCCCGCACCGGCTTGCCGGCAACCGCGGCGATGTGGTCGATCTCCACCATGGTGAACGCCTGCAGGTGGACATCCGGCAGCCGGGCCTTCAGCCCGCGGAGCATGTCGAGGTAATAGCTGTAGGGCAGGCGGGGATTCAGTCCGCCGACGATGTGCAGCTCGCTGATGCCCTCGCGGGCGTGACTGTCGGCGATGGCGAAGATCTCGTCCAGCGACATCGTGTGCGCCTCCGGGTGGTCCGGTGGGCGGTAGTAGGCGCAGAAGCGGCACTCGTTGACGCAGACGTTCGTGTGGTTGATGTGGCGGTTGACGATGTAGTAAGCCGTGTCGCCGTTGAGCCGTTCGCGGACCACATTGGCCAGGTACCCGATGGTCAGCAGGTCGTGGCTGCGGTAGAGCCGCACCCCGTCGGCGAAGTCGAGGCGCTCGCCGCCGTGCACCTTGCGGGCGATGTCCGCGAGCGGGGATCGGGCCGAAATGTCCAGCATGTCATGGCCTCAGCGGAGCGGGATGATGGGTGTCTGGAACAGCCAGATGTCCAGCAGCACGATGATGAACAGCAGGATGCTGAAGATGCCGTTCAGGGTGAAGAACGCCGTGTTCACCCGGGACAGGTCCTGTGGCCGCAGCAGCAGGTGTTCGTAGACGAGGATGCCGGCCAGGAGCAGGGAGCCGGCCAGGCTGAACCACGACAGTTGGAAGACATAGATGATCAGTCCCAGCGAGAGGATGGTCCCGAAATGGAGCAGGAAGCTGATGGTCAGGGCCCGGCGGATCCCGAAGCGGACCGGGACGGAATAGAGCCCGAACCGGCTGTCGAAGCCGACATCCTGGCAGGCGTAGAGGATGTCGAATCCGGCGACCCAGGTGACCACGACCACTGACAGCAGCAGGATCCGGGGATCGAAGGTGCCGGTCACCGCGATCCAGCCGCCGGCCGGAGCGATGCTCAGAGCGAAGCCGAGCACGATGTGGGTCAGCGAGGTGAAGCGTTTGGTCAGGGAATACCCCAGGATCACCAGCAGCGCGGGAAACGCCAGGATGAAGGCGAGCGGGTTCAGCATGTAGGCCGCCAGCAGCATGAGCAGGGCGCTGGAGACGGTGAAGCCCAACACGTAGCGGCGGCTGACACGCCCCTGCGGCAGCACGCGGTCGCTGGTCCGCGGATTCTCGCGGTCAAAGGGCAGGTCCGCCAGCCGGTTGAATGCCATCGCGGCACTGCGGGCGCCCACCATGGCCAACAGGATCCAGGCGCAGGTGACGGCGTCGGGGAAGCGGCGTTCGGCCAAGACGGCGCCCAGGAAGGCGAAAGGGAGCGCGAAGACGGTGTGCTCGATCCGAATCATTTCCAGGGTCAGGCGGAGTTGCCGAAAGAGGGCGGTGATCATGGATGTCCCGTCCAGGTCAGGTTGTCCGGCAGCGGCAACCCCAGTGCGGCCATGACGCGGGCGGATACGGTGCCCACCAGGTCGTCGATGTTTTGTGGGCGCGAGTAGAACGAGGGCATGGCGGGGAGAATGATCGCGCCCGCCCGGGCCGCCCGGAGCATGTTCTCCAAGTGGATGGTGTTGAGCGGTGTTTCCCGGGGAACGATCACCAGCGGGCGCCGTTCCTTCAGGCAGACGTCGGCAGCCCGATGGATCAGGTTGCGGCCGGTGCCGGCGGCGATCTCGCCCAGCGTGGACATGGTGCACGGCGCGATCACCATGCCGTCGGTGGCGCAGGAGCCGCTGGCGATGGGCGCGAACCAGTCGGCCTCGTCGAGCCACGCCGCCTTGGACAAGCCCAGCCGCCGGGCGTCATCGGGTCCGGCCAGGCTCCGGCCGGTTTCCATCCGGAACACATCCCGGCCCGGTCTGGAGACCACTAAAAAGACCCGGGTCACCTCAGGGGCTTTTTCCAGCCGCTGGAGCAAATCCCAGCCGTAGATGGAGCCGCTGGCTCCCGTGATCGCCACGATGAAGGTCTTTCCGGTTCCGCGCATAAGCATCCATTCTACAGAAATCATCCACCGATGGCAATGCGGGGCTGGTTTGAAGCCACCAGGCACTTTTGGATGCTCAGTACGACTGATCGGGACAGTCTTGAGTGAAATACACCAAATTTACACCTTTTCGCTTGACATGCACCGAGTGTGCTGTCATAATGCAAATCGCCAACCATTTTTTCCGATCCGGCCTCCGGGCCGGATTATTTTTTTTTATGGGCCATCTGACGGGTGACCCGGTGAAAAATCCCGGTGAGATGCTGGCGGCGCAGATTCCAGAATCACACTGGACGCGGGGAATGCAGTCAACGTGGGCGAGTGCTTCAGTCGTCGAGGTGCAGCTCCGTGCGCCACCCGAAGCCCCGGCGGTTGTCCGTGTAGACCATTTTGTCGGCATCGAGGCAGTACATGGACAGGTGGGCGAGCCGGCTGGCGGGCAGGTGTCCGGCGCCGTGCTGGCTGACGACAAATGACTCCACCAGCGGGAATTTGGCGAGGTATAGGCCAATGGCCTGGATTTTTTCGACCCCGACGTCCACCCGGTGCACGGTACCCGACAACTGCACGCCCCGAATTTTCAGCCAATCGGCATTGTCCTCCGAGATCGAGCCGGCGGCCCGCGGAAGATCCTGCAATTGGCGCACATGGCGGGAGTCGGGGCTGGAGAAAAAATAGAACCGCCGGCCGCGATGGGCGAAGTAAACCGCCGCACACCATGGAGTTTGAGCTGAAACGGTGGCCAGATGCAGAACGGTGCAGTCGTGGAGAAACGACTCCGCCTCTTTCCGGATTCCGTGAGGTACAGGGTGCATTGTCGGCAAGCCTCAATCAAATCAACAGTTAACTCTCATCAGATCGGCCATGCGCCGGGGAGGGCTGTACAACGGCTCGAATCTGGTATATCTTACTAGAAACCTTTGCCTGGAGGAATCATGTTCGACGCTCGGGTGTACGCCAATCGCCGGAACGCGCTGCGGCAGCTCATGAACGGTTCGTGGATCCTGATCCTGGGCCACGATGAGGCGCCGCGCAACTACGTGGACAATCCCTACCCCTACCGCCAGAACAGCCATTTCCTTTACTTCGCCGGACACGCCATCCCCAACATGGCCCTGCTCATGACCCCGGAAGAGGACATCCTGTTCGGCTACAAGCCGACGGTGGCCGATATCGTCTGGACCGGACCGCTGCCGTCGCTGGAATCGCTGGGCGAGGCGGTGGGCATCCACCGGGTGGAAGATATCGATTCACTGGAGCAGTTTCTCTTCACGTTTCGGGGCGGCGCCCAGACGCTGCACTACCTGCCGCCGTATCGTGGCGACCATCTGTTGAAGCTGGCCGGCCTGCTGCACCTCAGCGCGCAGGAAACCCGCCAGAACGCCAGCGAGGCGTTGAAGCGGGCCGTGGTGGAACTGCGGCTGATGAAAGGCGACGAGGAGGTCGCCGAGATCGAACGCGCGGTCGAGGTGAGCTTCCACATGTACGCGGCGGCGGCGAAAACCATCGCGCCGGGGCGAACCGAATTCGAAGTCATGGCAGCCATGCACGACGCGGCGATGAGCCGAGGGATGGCGCTGTCCTTTCCCCCCATCGTGACCATCCATGGCGAGGTGCTGCACAACCACGCGTACCATAACCAGATTCCCGCCCACGGCATGGTGCTGATGGACACCGGCGCCGAGACCACCGCCGGTTACGCCAGCGACATCACCCGCACCTTCCCCATCACGGGCACGTTCGATTCACGGCAGCGCGAGATCTACGAGGTCGTCCTGGCGGCCAACGAGCGGGCCACCCGGATGTGCCGGCCCGATGTGGCGTTCCGCGACGTCCACTTGGAGGCGGCCCGCGTCATCGCGGATGGACTGGTGGCGGTGGGGCTCATGCGAGGAGATGTCCCGCAGGCGGTGGCCGCCGGCGCCCACGCCCTGTTCTTCCCCCATGGCCTGGGCCACATGCTGGGCCTCGACGTGCACGACATGGAGGATCTGGGCGATCTCGTGGGCTACGGCCCCGACAATCGGCGCTCCGAGCAGTTCGGACTGGGCTACCTTCGGATGATCCGGCCGCTGCGGCCCGGCTACTGCATCACCATCGAGCCGGGAATCTACTTCATCCCCGCGCTGGTGGAGCAGTGGCGCGCCGAGAAGCGCCACGCCGAATTCATCAACTACGACCAGGTGGACAAGTACCTTGACCTGGGCGGATTCCGCATCGAGGATGACGTGCTGATCACCGCGGACAGCGCCCGGGTGCTGGGGCGGCCCATCCCGAAGGCCGTGGCCGACGTTGAAGCGCTCATGGCGGGCAACTACCCGGTGTAGACAGTCGTAAGCTGGATGAGGGGAGTTGAAGCAGGGGGCTGGGATCTGGGACCTGTGATCTGGGATCCGGGTTCTGAAAACGAGGGTTCTATTACTGGGTGGTGAATCACCCTCGGTTGATCCTAAACAATCCGGACAATCCACAGCCGACACATTGGAGGTCGGTTCTATTCGCGATGAACGATCAAAACCAATAGTGTAAACTCCTAAGGTTCTGTACCCAGAACCCAGGACCCAGGACCTAGGTCCCGTAACCTGGGTCCCTGCACCCAGTGCCTACACCTTTTCCATCGCCTGTTCGAGATCTGCCTGCAGATCCTCGACATCTTCGATGCCCACCGAATACCGCACCAGGCCGTCGGTGATGTCCGCGGCAAGCCGCGATTCGCGGGACATGCCCGCGTGGGTCATCGAGGCGGGATGCTGGATCAAGGTCTCCACACCGCCCAGTGAGACGGCCAGGATGGCGAGGCGGACGTTGTCCATGAGCCGGCGGCCGGCCTCGTAACCGCCCTTTAGCTCGAAGCTGATCATGGAGCCGAAACCCCGCATCTGCCGCTTCACCAGCTCATGCTGGGGATGGGATTCCAGGCCGATGTACTTGACCCAGGCCACCTTGGGGTGGCCCTCCAGCCAGCGGGCGATCCGCATGGCGTTGTGTTGGGACCGCTCGACGCGCAGCGACAGGGTCTTGAGGCCGCGCAGCACCAGGTAGGCCTGATGGGGGTCCATGTTGCAGCCGAAGTTCACCATGAGGGGACGGATCCGGCGGTACATCTCCTCGGTTCGGCTGACGATGACGCCGCCCACCACGTCGGCGTGGCCGTTGAGGAACTTCGTCACCGAATGGAAGACCACGTCGGCGCCGAGTTCCAGCGGCCGCTGCAGGTACGGGGTGGCGAAGGTGTTATCCACCACCAGGACGGCACCGTGGGCGTGGGCCAGTTCCGCCATGGCAGCAAGGTCGGTGACCTGCATGGTGGGATTGGAGGGTGTTTCCACGTACAGCACGCGGGTTTCGGGACGGAACGCCCGCTGGACAATGGTAGCGTCGGACGTGTCGACGAAATCCGCCGTCACGCCAAACCGGCTGAGGTGTTTTTCCACGATCAGGCGCGAGGGGCCGTAAACCGACGCCGTGCTCACTACGTGGGCGCCCTGATCCAGCAGCGCCATATAGATGGTGGACACGGCGCCCATGCCGGAACTGGTGGCGATGCCGTCGAAGCCTCCCTCCATCTCGGCCACGGCGCGCTCCAGGGCCCGGATGGTGGGGTTGCTGATCCGGGTGTAGATATACCCGTCCGAATCGCCGGCGAACAGGGAAGCCCCATGGGCGGCATTTTTAAAGGCAAAGGTGGAACTCAGATAAACGGGCACGTTCACCGCGCCCAGCGGGTCCTGGTGATGGCCGCCGTGAACCTGCAACGTGCTGAAGCCGTGCTTCGGATTGGAATCCATGTCGCCTCCGGGGATTGCCGGCAGGGAACCGGCTGAGTTAAAGGAACAGTCTATCATCCCGCTGTATGGCTGCCAAGTAATAAACTGGAAATTTCCGGTTTATTGCTCCACCCAGGCGGGTTTCTCTGAAACCGTCCGGTGCGGTATGAATCCAATCAGAGGTCTGCTAGAATACGTACAACATCCGGGAGGAAGCCAACACCGCGGTCGAGTGACAGCCCCTGTGGGGCAGATGAAGTGCGCTCGGTCTGACCGCTCCTGCGGCAACTCCAACGAAATTTGTAAGGAGGCAACATGAACATGGCAAGACTCGTTTCTACGGCGCTGCTGGCGATGGTGCTGGTGGCGATTCCCCTTCAGGCCCAGGGTCTGGAGATGCCCAGAGTGAGCCCCAAAGCCGTGGTCACCCAGACAATAGGCACCACGACGGTGACCGTCAACTATCACCGTCCCGGCGTCAAGGATCGGGCGATCTGGGGCGGTTTGGTCCCCTATAATGAAGTGTGGCGCACCGGCGCCAACGAGGCCACCACCCTGACCATCAGCGACCCGGTCAAGGTGGAGGGACAGGAGCTGGCGGCCGGCACGTACGCGCTGGCGACCATCCCCGGCGCCGACGAGTGGACGTTCATCGTCAACAAGAACACCGCCATGTGGGGCACCATGGGCTACAAGCAGGAGGAGGACATCCTGCGCGTGAAGGTCAAGCCGGTGACCGTGGCGCATACGGAATGGATGCAGTTCGTGTTCGCCGACCTCAAGGAGGACTCCGCCACCCTGATGCTCCAGTGGGACAAGGTGGGTGTTCCCGTAAAACTCAGTGTGGACACCACGGGCAAGTTCCTGAATCAGGCGCGCAAGACTATGGCCCGCTATTGGACGGAGCCCTATCGGGCGGCCCTGTTCTGTTTGGACCACGACACCGGACTCGATGAGGCGCTCAAGTGGATCAACACCTCAGTGGCCATCCAGGAAACCTACTACAATCTGGCGGTGAAGGCCCGCATCCTGGCCAGGCAGGGCCAGAAGGCCGAAGCCGTCGCGATCATGGAAAAAGCGCTGGCTATGGGCCGAAAGATGGAACAGCCCCCCTTCAACCTGAAGGAGATGGAGGGCTTGCTGGCGGAGTGGAAAAAGTAGCAACCGCAGGACGGATGGGATCCGTCATTCGATAAACCAAGAGCCCCGTTTCCGGGGCTCTTTTCATTGATCTTGACAGCATGTCGTCCGGATCCCTCCAGCAACAGCGCCGGGCGGATCCGGGAGATCCGGGATCACTTGGCCAGCGCCTTCTTGATGAGTCCCACAATGGCCATCAAAACGCCGCCGCCGACGCCGCCGGCCGCGATGTTCCCGATGATGGAACCGAGATCCAGACCGGCGCCGCCCGAGAGCGCGACGCCCAGCAGCTTGAGTAGGAATCCGCCGATCCCGCCGCCCAGAATGCCGACGATGGAATCGCCGAGGGTGCCCAGTGAAAACTTCTTCATCAAGGCTCCCGCCAGGTTACCGCCCAACGCCCCGCTCACCAACTGGATGATCAGAGGCAGCCACTGTTCCATCGTTCCTCCTGTGCGGACAAAATTGTAATAGATGAGTAATTTATATTGGTAAATGACTATATTGTCAACATTAATAAACAGCGGTGACCGGTACTTCCGGCTTTCGACAGAGGACATCGTTCATAGGATTATGGAAGAAGAGGGCGAACCCGTTGACCAGGATGCAACCCACCACGTTATACCAGAGGCACGAGATGGACGTGAACAGCCAGCACCCGATCAAGCCGTATCGGCAACCAGCGCGGCGAAGAACAACGCGTCGCCACATCCGTGCTTGACGTCGAACGCCACAAGCATAATGTCCAGAATGGTGCCTCAGAACGGCCGACCGGGGAGGTTCACCGCCTCGCTAGCGTTCCGAGCCGGGTGGCGAACTCCGCCCAACCCACAGCCAGCGTTCCCCGGACCACGGTGATCCGGATCGCCCGGCTTGCTTCTGCGGCGGCGTCCAGCCGGTGTAGGCGGAATCTACGGTCTTGTCGATGAAGCAATGGGCCCAGAGGGGCTCCAGCAGGTCGATCCGAAGATCGCAGTTCAGGTCGTACTCGGCGAGCGGGTACGGATCGGGCTGGTTCTCGCAGATGACGTGCCGGTAGGCGGCCACGTCGAGGTCGTCCAGACCGCCGTCGGCAACCAGGTCGCCGAACACGGTGTTGGTGGCCTTGACGTGCCAGATGCCGGTGGTGCGGAGCCGGTAGGTGTAGGCCCCGGAGATGGTGACATTCGTGATGTCAAGCCGAACCAGCCGGTCCGCCCCCACCCAGCGGTGCGAGAACAGGTTGATGCTGAATCCCTGGCCTTCGAAGGTGGTCCAGCCGCTGGCGAGAGTGCGCGCTTCGTCGATGGGGCCCCAGGTCTCGGTGAAGAGGGGCGCGGTGAACTCGCCCAGGGGGACCCATGTGTCGCCCTGGTAGGCCTCAAGGACGTAGACGTAGTCGATCCGCTGGTAGAAGCGGGCGTATTGGCCGTCCATGGGAGTGGGACAGATCCAGTGGACTTCGATTCCCGTCTGCAGAGTGAATTCGAAAGGCCAGGCGTAATACGTGTCCGGCACGTCGGCGCGTGCCAATCCGGCGAACGCCAGTACTATCAGCAGGACCAGGGGCATTCTGTCCATGATGACTCCCTGAGAGCGTGTTGGCCGATTGGGGCTCACAGAATCGCCTGACGACATGATATCAGTAACCAAGCGCTTTTCACAGTGAGAGGGCGGAGAGTCGGCAGAATCAGACGACTCAGCGGCGCTGCATCACGCAGCGACGGGACGGGAAGCTGAAGCGCCCCGGTTGCGTATCCCGGGCCGAAAAGAAAATATCAGCGCCAGGAGAATCACCAGCCCGCAGCCCACCACGTTGTACCAGAGAAACGACACGGGCGTCAGGAGGAAACAGGCGATGACGCCGGCCTCGGCCGCCAGGGCGGCGCAGAAGACGGCGTGGCCCCGGACCCGCTTGAGGAAAAACGCGGTGAGGAAGATACCCAGGATGGTTCCATAAAACAGCGAGCCGAGAATGTTGACGGCTTCCACCAGCGTGCCCAGGCGGCCGGCATACTCGGCGAAGAGCATGGCGAATCCGCCCCAGAGGAGGGTGGACCATCGGGACACGGTGACCTCGCGATGGTTTTCACCGGCGCCGCCTATCAGGCGGCGGTAGCCGTCAACGACGGTGACGGCGGACAGCGCCGCCAATTCGCCGGAGGTGGACGACATCGAAGCTGAGAAAACGACCGCCAGGATCAGGCCCACCAGCCCGGCCGGCAGGTAGTGGAGCACGAATGTCAGGAAGACGTAGTTCACATCGTTGGTGTTCGCCGCCGGGTCCACCTCCTGGATGAGCCGCGCGGCGGCGGTGCGGGTCTGGTCCACAGCACGGTCGGCCGCCGCCAGCGCCTGCCGGGCCTCTCCGGCGGAATCCGCCGGACCGGCATCGACGGTCCGGGCCAGTTCCAGTGCCCGCTGCTTCCTCACCTCGAACAGTCGCTGGTGCTGCCCCTCCAGTTCCAGCCACTCGGCCCGCCGCTCGCTCGCCACCACCTTGGCGGTCTCCACAGGGTTGAAGAAGAGCGGGGCCGGATTGAACTGGTAAAAAACGAAGAGCAGCGCGCCCAGCAGCAGGATGCCGAATTGCATGGGCACCTTCAGCAGGCCGTTCATGAGCAGGCCGGTGCGGCTTTCGGCCACCGACCGGCCGGTGAGGTAGCGCTGCACTTGCGAGTGGTCCGTTCCGAAGTAAGACAATGCCAGGAAGAGCCCGCCGATCAGACCCGACCAGATGTTGTAGCGGTTCTGCAAGTCGAAGGTCCAGTCGATCGGGTTGAGCCGCCCCAGGTGGCCGGCCAGTTGCAGCGCGCCTGTTATGGATACGTCACCCGGCAGCCGCCATACCAGCACCACGAACGCGGCGGTCATGCCCAGGAAGATCACCGCCGCCTGCTGAGGCTGGGTGCGGCTCACCGCCCGGGCGCCGCCGGTGACGGTGTAGGTGATCATGAGTCCGCCCATGACCAGGATGGTCAGCGACAGATTCCAGCCGAGGAGCACCGACAGAACCAGCGACGGCGCGTAGATCGTCAGGCCTGTGGCCAGGCCGCGCTGGAGCAGGAACAGGAACGCCGTCAGCAGCCGGGTCTTGGCGTCGAACCGCTTCTCGAGGTATTCGTAAGGGGTGAGGATTTTCAGCCGGTGGTAGATGGGCACCGCCACCGCGGCGATGCCGATCATGGCCAGCGGCAGGCCGAGATACATCTGGACGAACCGCATGCCGTCGGCGTATCCCTGGCCGGGGGTGGAGAGGAAGGTGATGGCGCTCGCCTGGGTGGCCATGATGGCCAGGGTGACCGAGTACCAGCGCATGCGCCGGCCCGCCAGAAGGTATTCCTGGAGGCTGTTTGCCTGGCGGCCCTTGTAGATGCCGAAGCCGGTGATGAAGGCCAGGGTGCCGCCCAGCACCAGCCAGTCCAGGAGCGTCATGAAAACCACCGCTGGAAAAGGTAGAAGAGCACGATCCAGCCCAGCAGGTTGCCCGCCACCACGAGGTAGAAGCGCCGCCATGAACCCAGGAACGGCGGAGGCTCCTCGGGTGCTTCGGCCCCGGGGCGGCGGTCCGGGTCATTCATCGGCGGCCTCCAGCGAAAGCAGATTCACAAAGAGGCGATACGCGCCGGGCACACCCGCCGGGAGCTGCCGGAAAAAGGCCAGGCCGGTATAGGCAAAGTGGCCCCGACCGTGCCGGGCCACGACAAGCCCGCCGTCGAGCGGCGCCTCGCCCGGGTCGTTCATGGCCAGCGGTGCGGCGAATCGCGGATCCCGCTCGCCGGCAAAATAGAGCCCGCGCTCCTGCTCCCAGCCGGCGAAGTCCGTCGCGGTGATCCGGTTGGGAGTGTTCAGGACGGGATGTTCCGGCAGGATGATCGCGACCGGCGAATCCTCGTCGGTGACGCGGTTCCGGGTGAGCGTGAGCGGAACGGGCCCCACGGGTTCCACGACGAGGCCGCGGTCGGTGGCGTACTGGACGACGAGCGTGCCGCCGGCGGCGACGTAGTCGGCCAGGCGGCCCGCCAGCGGAGCCAGCCGCGACCGCGTGTTGTAGGCCCGGACCCCGGCCACGATGGCGTCGTACGGGGCCAGGTCGCCCGATTCGAGCGCCTCGTCCGAGAGCAGATCCACCGTGTAACCGATCTGCCGCAGGCAGTCGGGCACATCGTCGCCGGCGCCCATGATGTAGCCGATCCGGCGGCCGTCGCGCTGCAGGTCCAGTCGCACCAGGTGCAGGTGCGCGGGCGGGAACAGGGTCTGGGTGGGGATGTGCGGATAGGCCAGCGGCTGCCGGCCCTGTCGGAAGGTGCCGGAATCGGTCACCGCGGCCAGGTCCAGCACCGCCATGCCGGCTCCGGCAGGCGGCGTCACGCGGACGGACAAGGCGCATTCGTCCGACTTCCGCTCCAGCGCGAACGCCTGTTCGGCCGGCTCCACCCGCCAGCCGTCGGGCACGGCGGCGGTGATCGTTCCCTTGACGCCGGCCCGGCCGGCGACGACGGTGAAGCGGATCTCGCGGGGCCGGTCATCGGCGAACATCTCCACCCGGTCCGCCGCGCGGATCATGACGGGCGGCTGGATGATGAACGGCCGGTACTGCTCGCCCTCCACCGCGTCGCGCCAGCGGTAGCGCACGGGCACGGGGAAATCGATGGCCGTGTTCCCGAGCGCCAGGCGGAAGGCGGCTTCGAGCGCCGGCGGGTTTTCGGCCAGTCCCCGCCGCGCCGGGTCGTTGTCGCGGTAGACCCCCCGTTCCGGCTCCTGGAGCAGCCAGTGCGGCTGGGAGACGGCCGCGTCCGGCGGGACGGTCACGGTGAGTGGCCGCGTGTCGGGCTGATCGGCGGCCAGAGCGGTGTCGCGGGCCTCCGTCTTGCCGGCGGCGGTCACGGACGTCCAGGTGACAGGCGCTCCCGACCGGTTGATGGCGGTGACAGACACCTTGATGGTCTCGCCCGGCGCGGCCGCGTCGGTCTCGGCGATCGCCTCCAGCCAGAGGCCGGCGCAGTCCCGGATGGCCTCGCGCAACTCGTCGCGCTTAACCGCCGCCCAGGGATGGTCCACCGTCGCCAGCGCCTCCCAGGCCTGCAGGAGGAGCGGCAGCACGTCGCTGGGCCGGCGGGGATTGAATCGGGCGGCTGCTTCGGTGAGGGGGCGGCCGACCGCTTCGCCGCCGGGCACCCGGGCCCAGGTGGTGTCGACGCCCTCGAACAGGTCGGCGACGGCCGGCTCCCCGGCCAGCTGCTTGAAGTAGTCGGTGTACGCGCCGCGGCGGGCCAGCATGCCGAATCCCTGGGTCTTGTGCATGGAGCGGCTGCGGGCGGCGGTTTCGGCGAACGATTCGCCGAACAGCGGATCGTAGGCGCCGGGATTGAGCTGGAGGAGGCCGGTGGCATCGAACCGGCTGTCGGACGGAGGCCGCCACGCGTTCCAGAAGATCCGCCGCGCCTGCCACGGTTTGACCCACTGGAGTTGCTCCGGGAACCGCGCCGGGTCGGCGGCGGCGTGGAAGGCGTCCAGGGCCAGGATGGCCGAGGCGGTGTGGTGGCCGTGCGTCTCGCCGGTGGACGGGAAGCGGGTGACGATCACGTCGGGCTGGAATCGGCGGATCACCCAGACCACGTCACTCAGCACGGCCTCGCGGCCCCAGATGGCCAGGCTCTCCTCGGATGTCTTGGAGTAGCCGAAATCCCGCGCCCGCGTGAAGTACTGCTCGGCCCCGTCGATGCGGCGGGCCGCCAGCAGCTCCTGGGTGCGGACGGCCGCCAGGAGCGGTCCCTGTTCGGTGCCGATGAGGTTCTGGCCGCCGCCGCCGCGGGTCAGCGACAGGTACGCGGCGCGGACCTTCCGGCCGCGCGCCATGTACGCCAGCAGGGCGGTGTTCTCGTCGTCGGGGTGGGGCGCCACGTACAGGATGCTGCCCAGCACCGTGAGCCGGTCCAGCGCGAGTTGCAGGGCGGCGGCGTCCCGCGGGGGCGGCGGCGGAATGGCGGCGACGTGGAGCATGCTCATCGCGGCGACGACGAGAACGACCAGGGCACCCGGCATTCTGGAACCGGAGCAGCGAGCAGGGCAGGGGCGGAGCGACATGTGAACTCCCTCGGGAAAGTGGTTGCAATCGACGGCGCCGGTGCCATAATGGGCGGTCATCTCCGGATCGTGCGCCGTCGATGGCTGTTTGTACGATGAAGGGCGCCGGGTGTTCAACAGTTATTTGGTCCGCCGCCGGTGTCTCCGTCGCTCTCCGGCTGCGCGGACGGTCCGGAGTGCGAGAAGGAGCTCCGTGCGCGTCCTGACCCGATACCGCAACCGATGGCGGGAGTCCAGCCCGAGCCTGCGGGTGTTTCTGGCCGGCGCCCTGCTGCTGGGAATCAACAACGGCATTCTCACCGCCACGTTCAATAACTACCTCTTCGACTCGTTCCACGTCAATGCGTCAGTCCGCGGCCTGATCGAATTCCCGCGGGAGCTGCCGGGTTTCGCCATGATCTTCGTCACCGGCGTGCTCGCCGCGTTCTCGCTCCGGTCGTGGGCCGTGCTGGTGGGGCTGACGACCGGGGTCGGCATCCTGGGCCTCGGCTACTTGTCGCCCAACATGTCCCTCATGATCTTCTGGATGATGCTGTGGAGTCTCGGCGACCACCTGTTCATCACCGCCGAGGCCACCATCGGCCTGAAGCTGGCCGAGGCGAACCGGGCCGGCCGGCGGCTGGGGCAGCTCACCGGCGCGCGGAATCTGTCCATGATCCTGGGCACCGCAGCCGTCTGGCTGCTGATGGACCGGTTGGGCGTTCGGTACCCGGGCGTCTACGCCCTGGCCGCCGCCACGGCGATCCTGGCGGCCGTGGCGTTCAGCCGGCTGCGCCTGCCCGATGACGGCGACGGCAACCACCGCCGGTTCGTTTTGAAAAAACGATACACGCGGTTCTATCTCCTCAATATCTTCTGGGGCGCCCGCAAGCAGCTCTTCCTCACGTTCAGCCCGTGGGTGCTGGTGAGCGTGTTCCACACGCCGCCCCAGACCATCGCCCTGCTGGTCATGGCCGCGGCGGTGGGCGGCGTGGTGTTCCGCCAGTACTTCGGTCTGGCGGTGGACCGTTTCGGCGAGCGCGCCGTGCTGGTTGTGGACGGGGTGGCGATGGCGGCCATCTGTCTGGGATTCGCCCTGTCGGCCAACATCTATCTGCTGTATGGATTGTTCGTGCTCGACAGCCTGATGTTCGCCACCCGGATCGCCCGGATCACCTACCTGAACAAGATCGCCGCGGACAAACAGGAGATCGCGCCCACCCTGTCCATGGGGCTGACACTGGATCACGTGGTGTCCATGATCGTGCCGTTCCTCGCCGGGTTCCTCTGGGACGCCTCCGGCTACCCGGCCGTGTTTCTCGCCGCGCTGGCCCTGGGGTTGGGCAACCTGTGGCTGACCCTCCGTCTGGAGCACTGAACCCCGCGCTCGATGCGGATTTCCGAAATTCTCCTTGACACATTTGGAGTGCTCGGCTATAAATATGCCTTCTTCCGGGGCGGTTAGCTCAGCTGGGAGAGCATCGGTTTTACAAGCCGGAGGTCACAGGTTCGAGCCCTGTACCGCCCACCAGGAAACGGATCACGGGTCTTTAAAGCATGCGGGGTTGTAGTTCAGTTGGTTAGAACGTCGGCCTGTCACGCCGAAGGTCGCGAGTTCGAGTCTCGTCAACCCCGCCATATTCAGCCTCCCTCCGGGGAGGCTTTTTTGTTGCGTGACAA
>JAGOHA010000170.1 GCA_017996395.1 Acidobacteriota bacterium
AGGAACGCCCACCAGGCCCAGTTGCCGGCGACGCCGTTCTGGCGGACCATGTCGGTGACCAGGTTCGGCGTGTCGCTGGAAAACGTGGTCGCCACCATGGATACGCCGAGCAGCCACCACGGCATGCTCCGGCCGGAGAGGAAGAACTCGGCGGCGCTGCGCCCTGCCCGCCGCGCCACGACCAGCCCGATGAGCAGCGAGAAGACGAAATAAGCGACGATGATGCTCCAGTCAAGCGCGTTCAGGATCATGCGGTGCGTCTCCGGTGTCTGTTTGCGATGTCTCAGCGCACGGGTGCCGCCGGCGCATGGACCAGCCGGGCGGCCGGCAGCTGCTGGCGAGGGAGATCCGGGCCCTCCCAGAACACCGCCAGGGATTTGTCCCCCAGCATCTGCAGGTAATCCAGGACCAGGCCGTGGCGGCCCGCCGCCAGGCGGATCCGGCCGGTCTGCTCCCGGGACTCGTGGGCGGTGGTGTTCTCCACGACGAGCACCCCGTCGATGAAGAGCCGGCTGCCGTCGTCGGAGCGCAGCGAGAAGGCGTACTCGCCGTCCGCCGGGACATCGATGAATCCGGTGAAGCGCAGCCCGAAAAATTCAGGCCGCCGGCCGGGCGAGACATCGATCGCCGGGACGGTGGTCACCGCCGCTGGTCGGAGCGCGGCGAAGTCGGGGATGGCGTTCCAGTTGCCGGGATAGTAAGCCGCGCGCAGGCCGGGGACGGTATCACCCGCGGACACGGCCGGGAGCGGCCCGATCCGGCAGGTGGTCCGCACCTCGGGGCTCGGCGTGAGGCCGGGCCGGAAAGCGGCGGCCCGCAGGGTGGTCGTCCGGTCCAGCCGGATGGGGCCGGCCGCGGACGGTGAGTCGGGGTGCGGCGCGGTGCCGTCCAGCGTGTAGCGGACCACCGCGCCCGGGACGGTGGTGGCGAGCGTCACGGTCACCGGGCCGCCGTCCGCGCCGTCGGTCTCCAGCCGCGGCGGCGGCACCATGGCGGCGATCCCCAGCGCGGCCAGGCGGTCATAGTGGCCGTTCATCCGGTTGGAAAAATCCGCCCAGTCGCGGGCTTCCCGGGGCGACCACAACACCTCGGCGAGACCGGCCAGCCGCGGGAACACCTTGCCGTCCACCGCCGGCTGCGGGGCGTACTCGGCCCACATGTTGGCCTCCCCGCCCAGCACCCGCGCCGCGTGCTCCGGCGGCATCCCCGCCGGAACGGGCTCCAGGCTGTAGATCTTGGCCAGGTCGATGACGGACCACGGATAGTCGATATAGCAGTGGCTGGTGGGCGAGACGATCACGTCGTTGCCGGCGGCGGCCGCCTCGGTCACGATCCGCTCGCCGAGCCAGCCCCGCCAGTACTGCACGGTGACACCCTCGGCCAGGCCGCCTTCCATGATTTCATCCCAGCCCGTGACCCGCTTCCCCTTGCCGCGCAGATACGCGGCGATGCGGCGGATGAACCAGCTCTGCAGCTCCGCCTCGTCCTTCAGCCCTTCGGCTGTTATGCGCGCCTGGCACTTGGGACAGGCCTGCCAGCGCGTTTTGGGACATTCGTCGGCGCCGATGTGGATGTACTCGCCGGGGAACAGCGCCGCCACCTCGTCGAGCACCTTTTCCAGAAACCGGAACGTGGCGTCGTTGCCGGCGCAGTAGACGTCGTCGAACACGCCCCAGCGGTGAGTCACCGCGAAGGGGCCGCCGGTGCAGGAGAATTCGGGATACGCCGCCAGCGCCGCCGTGCAGTGGCCCGGCATCTCGATCTCGGGCACCACGGTGACGTAGCGTTCCTTGGCGTAGGCCACGATCTCGCGGATGTCGGCCTGGGTGTAGAAGCCGCCGTACCGCTCGGCGCCTTCGCCCCGCCAAGCGCCCACCTGGGTGAGCCGGGGGAACGCCTTGATTTCAATGCGCCACCCCTGGTCCTCGGTCAGATGCCAGTGGAGGCGGTTCAATTTGTGGTAGGCCAGGGCGTCGATGACATGCTTCACATAATCCTTGCTCATGAAATGGCGGCAGCAATCCAGCAGCAATCCCCGCCAGGCGAAGCGCGGCTGGTCCGTGATCCGCAGGCAGGGCAGCGCGGCCGGCCCCGGTTTGCCGGCCGCGGCGGACTCGGCAGCGGCCGGAAGAAGCTGGCGGACCGTCTGCACGCCGCGGAAGATGCCCTCGGCCGTCGGCGCCCGGAGCAGGACGCCGTCGGCGCGGATCTCCAACTCATAGCCCTCGGGCGCGAGATCGGGCCGCGCGTTCTGCCGGGTCAGCCGGATGACCGAAGCGGCTCCTGACTTGGGCAGCCGGTCGGTGACCGTGAGCTGGCCACCGGCGGCGCGGCCCAGGGGGACGGCCAGCGTCCGGGCGATGCGGCGGAGTTCGCGGTCGCCCGGGTCGGTGACGAGGCGCGTGGACCGGGTCAGGGAGAACGCGCCCGCGTCCATCTGGATCTGCGCGGGTCGGGGGACCAGCGCCGGTTCCGCTACGGCCGCCTGTATGCCGGACTGAGGGAACGCGACTCCGGCGGCCGCCAGCATCAGGAACATCGCCACTACAGAACGCATAGACCGACTCCTTGGGCTGACAATTTGGACCGCGACCAGCCCGTGACCGGCGATACGGCCGCGGCGGAAGATCAGGGCAGGGTGACGGTCACCTCGCCCAGCGGGACGTTCCGGCGGATCTCGCCGGAGGGCCAGGGCCGCGGCGGCATGGGCCGCGATTGAACCGGTTCAGCCGGCGAAAGGGTGAGCGCGACAGCCCTCCCCAGACGCTGGCGGCAGACCATCCACACGGACGCCGTGCCGGACCAGCCGGCCGCCTTCGGATCGGCGCGCAGTTCCAGTTCCACGGTGCGGGTGTTGGCCGGCAGGGCGACGGTGTGCCAGGCCCACCGGCCGGCCTGTGCTTCGGCCCGCACGGCGGCTTCACGACCATCCACAGTCGCGGCGAGCGCCGGCAGGGCCCGCTCCGCGGAGGCTTCAGCCGGGGTGAGGAGCACCGCCAGCTCCGCCGTCGTCACCGCGGGATCCAGCTCGAAGCGCGCGGCGAGACGCCCCGGACCGTCCGATTCCACGGCGGCTCTGTGGACCGCTTCGGGCAGGCCGTCGCCGGCGGTGACGCCCAGCGCCTGGGGCTGGACGCTCCGGCCGTCCACTTGGGCCCGCGCGACCCGCTCGGGGTTCAACAGGCGGGGTGGGCCGGCAATGGGGTACACCGTCACGGCGCCGGCCGACGCCGGGTCGTCGGCGGCTTCGAACACGGCGCCGGCCACGAGCGGGCCGGGTGCCTCCGCCAGCGGGTAGATTTCGTACACCGCCGTCTCGAAGCCGTCCAGCGGGAGGGTGAGCGCGGCGCCGGCGGCGTACAGGTTCGGCGACACCCAGCGCGTGGGGTACACCCGCTCCAGCACCAGCGTGTTCGCCTCCGGGTCCAGACCGTACGCCGGCGCCAGCTCCGTCCGGAGCACCTGGGCAGCGATGACGGGGTTGCGGGCGACGAGGATCCCCCGGCGCTCCTTGAAATGAACGTACCCGTAGGCCTCGCCGCGGGAGGGGTCGCCGCCCACCATTTCGGTCTGGGTGAGCACGGGGAACCGGTCGCGCGCCCAGCGCAGGGAGCGGGCCATCGCCTCCCATTCGCCGTCGGTGAGCAGGTCGGGCGAGATGTACAGCTCCCACATGCTCACGCCGCGGGCGACGTAGACGAGCGTCTCGTCGGTGAACTTGTCCAGCGCCTCCGCGTCGCCGCCCAGCTTCTGCAGGTGGCCCTTGATGATGCCGTGGGTCATCAGGTTGGCCAGGGGGAACCAGAAATCATGGCGGCGGTAGTCCTCGTGGAGCACGGTGTCGCGGTAGGTGATGGCCGCGTCCCGCCGGCTGATGGAGGGCACATCCGCCCAGCCGTAGTCCTCGCCCTGCATCCAGATCTGGTCGGCGTACAGCAGCCACCACGGGCTGAGCCAGGTGCCGGAGGTGATGTTGAGGAACATCTCCGGATCCTTCGCCCGCACGGCCCGGCCGAGCGCCGCGACGCTCTCCATCACGGCGCGCCGCGAATAGATGTCGACGGGGTGGCCATGGTCCGGTTCGCTGCAGCTGAACTGGATGCCGTCCCATTTGAAGTAGCCGACGCCGTCGTTGGCCGCCAGGTCGGTGACGCGCTGCCGGAACATCCGGCCGTAGTTCCGGCCGGCCAGGCAGAACTGGTCGCCGACGGTTTCGTAGCCGTGCTCGCGCATCCAGCCGATCCGCCAGTCGCGGTGGGAGTAGCCGCCGGTGGGGCCGAACCAGATGCCGAGCCGGGTGCCGAGCTCGGCCAGCGCCCGGCGGATTGGCCCCAGGCCGTTGGGGAACTCGGCCGACCGGAGCACCCAGTCGCTGCGGTAAACGTCCCAGCCGTCGTCCAGGACGAAGGCGTCGAGCGTGAGGCCGCGCTTTGCCACCATCTCCGTCTTGAACTGCCCGATGATGCGGAGCAGGTTGGCCTCGTTCATCACCTGGCCGGGCTCCTTGACCATCTCGGGGGCGCGGACGTCGTACCAGGTGTTATAGAGGAGGTACGGGCGCAGCGGCGCGACCCGGATCGTTTCCAGGTATCGCCAGAACCAGAGCTTGACGTGGGGATCGGGAGCCAGGCCGGTGACGGCCGGCGCCCCTTCGGTCCACTCCGGTCCCAGGCGCACGCCCATCTCCTGACCGCAGCGCACCACCGGCCGATCGTCGGCCGACGAAACGGCCGCATTTTCAGCCGCCGGGTACTCCAGACCGAAGAAAGCGCCGCCGGCGCCGCAGCGGACGGCAACCGGCTGCCCGAACCCGCCCGGCTTGAGCGTCTGGACGGCGTCGCCGAGGCGGCTGTCTTGCGTCCAGATCCAGCGCAGGAAATGCGGCGCGCCCTTGAGCTGCCGCACGGCCAGCGTCCGCCGGACGAAAAACGCATCCGCATCCAGCCGGTAGGCGGTGCGGACCTCCAGGCAGCTGGCGGCGTCGCGGAAGAGGAGCTCGAGCGTGACGCCGCCGTCGGCGTCCTGCCGGCGGACATGTCCGGTGAGGACCAGGTCGCGCGCCCGCACCATGACCGGGTTGGCCGCATTGGCCGACTGGCCCGGCGCCTGCCAGTCCGTCCACATCATTTCCAGCGTGAAGCCGGCGTCGGTGGTTATCGACGGCAGCGGCCGGCCCGCCGCCGCTCCGGATGAGCGGGCAGCCAGGCGGTCTTCCGCCAGGCGCCCGTCCTCGAGGCGGACGGTGCACACGACCTGGTC
>JAGOHA010000171.1 GCA_017996395.1 Acidobacteriota bacterium
AACGCGCCGAGCCGCAGGGGCACCAGGAGCCGCGGGTACACGTCCAGTCGGCTCACCCCCTGCGGCGTGTTGAACTGCATGTCCACGGTGCCGCCGCCGGCGGGATCGGCCTCCTTCCAGTTGACCTTCTTGAACATGTACGCCGCCGAACTGTCCAAAAACAGATAGGCGGGCCAGGAGCCCAGGGAGCGGCCGATCACGCGGAACGAGGCTTCCGGCAGGGCGCGCTCCAGCACCTGGAAGTCGTCGAAGTAGTACTGGGTCCGGTTGAATTCCAGGTTGACGGAGTAATCCGACCAACTGCGGCTGATAAACCCGCGCAGCGCCTCGTCCGGACGGACGGCGCCCACAAAATCCGATTCGTATACCTGGCGGAAGACGATATTGGAGACCACGTTGGCGGAGATGGCCCCGTGGAAACCCCGGGCGAACAGAAAATAGCCGTCCACGTTGACGGCACTTCCCCCCTGGTCTTTACGATCGTCGACGGAGTAGCTGGAAAAATTGACATAGGAGAGTTCCGAAAACCGCCCCCGGAAGGTCGTGCCCAGGCCGAATCCGCGCTCAGTGTAGTAATCCCCCTGCAGGATCAGATCCATGCTCCGACCCAGCGTGAGGTAGAAGGCGTCGGATAGTTTGTGGCCCTTGTCGTCGGAATAGCCGTACGAGGGAATCATGAAGCCCGACTTGCGCTCCTTCTTCGGGAGGGGGAGCCGGATCCAGGGCACGTAGAACGTCGGCACACCGAACAGCCGGAACACGCCGTGCCTCACCGTGGCTGACTTGTCCTTGACCACATGGGTCTCCCGGCTGCCCAGGCTCCAGTGGGGGTGGTCGAACTGGCAGGTGGTCACGTTGCCTTGGTGGAAGACGTATTCATCGGGTCCGGTCTGCTCGGCCTCGGCACAGACCAGGCGCACAAAGTTGTCCGCCACGCCGCGCGTCTTGACGAAGCGACCCTTCCGCTCCGCCACGTTATACTCAAACGACTCGCAGGTCAGCTCTTGCAGTCCGCGCCGGAAGACGATGCCGCCCTGCGCCGAAATTGTGCGGGTGTTGCTGTCATAGGCGATTTCTTCGCCCCGCACCTCGATGTCCCGGTACCGGACGGACACGTCGCCGCTGGCCCGGAAAACACCGCGCTCCGATGTCTGCGCCCGCGACCGGATGACGACGGGTTCGCCCTCCACCGGAATGACGGTTTCAACGAACGTCGGCTCTTCCGCAGGTGCCTGAGGCTGGGGCGACGGCGCAGGCGCCTGGGCACCCAACGGTGCGCCCGGCAAACACCCTGCCATGATAAGAATCGCCAGGAGCAGCCCTTGGGCGGACAGCCGATCGCGGATAAACATAGCGGTTGCCTTCATGGGTTGGCTGTCGGGCCGGGGGATGGCGTTGACCTTCGGCGGCGCATTGTGTCACTATAAAAGTGGGCCCGGTCTTTGTCAAATCGGTTTTCAGCCGAAAAAAGGTGGCAACTTTTCCCGCCGGAGCCCGATAATAGTGTCAGATTCGCACAAGGAGGCGACGCCATGACAGTCCAGAATATCAACAATGTCAGCCAGACCTTCTCCATGCAGGACATTGCCAACATCACCCAGCCCAAGCCCAGCGGCTGGAGCAAATTCACGTCCATCCTGGGCGGGATTGCCGGCGCGGCATCCTCGTTCATCCCCGGCGCCGGCATTGTCAGCGGCCTGCTCGGGGGTCTCGGCGGCGGGTCCGGTTCGATCACGGGCGAAAGCAACCAGATGCAGCTCCTGCAAATGCAGTACCAGATCCAGCAGGAAACGCAGATGTTCAACCTCATGACCAACATTTCCAAGGACCGGCACGAAGCGTCCATGGCGGCGATCCGGAACATGAAGTCGTAGCCGGCGTCGCGATGGATCCGGCCGATGGAAATCAATCCCAAGCAGAACCTTGAGAACCCGTCTTTCGATACAGAGAGTGTGGATTTCGGAAACGGGTGCGAGGCCTCGGGGCCGGGGATGGCGACGGCGTCCCCGGCCGTGGACGCCGAGTCCCTCAGGGTCACCCTGTCGGTGACCGATCCTCTGCAGGCGGCGCTCTCCGATCTGGTCCACGGGAAGGACCTGTCCGACCCGCTCGTTTACAAAGAAACCGGCCGCCAGGTTCTGCATGAGATCCTGACCAATCTGTTCGGCGACACCCTGATCCAGAGCTTGGATGCCGATGATCTGCTGGACACGTTCCAGGGTTTCATTCAGGATGATCCCATTCTCAAGGACGTGTTCCAGAACTTCCTCAACGATCTGGCCCGGACGGACCCCGCCTAGTCAATTTCTTTGGAAAATTCCAACCACATGCTAAAATAACTCCTCATTCGATCATCTTCGTCTGCAGGAGTCTTTATATGGATATCGCCATCACCCCGCTGACGGATGGGGAGCTGAAACCCCTGTTCACCGACGTGCAGAACCTGGGATTCGGCCGTGTGTTCACAGACCGCATGTTTCTCCTGAATTACGCCGCCGACAAAGGCTGGCACAACCCCCGGATCCTGAAATACGGCCCGTTGGAACTGGACCCGGCGACGCTGGTGCTCCACTACGGCCAGGAGATCTTCGAAGGCATGAAGGCCTTCGTCGGCCCGGACGATCAGATCATCTTCTTCCGGCCCGAGGAAAACGTCCGACGCTTCAACCGGTCCGCCCGGCGAATGTCCATGCCTGAGCTCAACGAGCAGGATGTGCTCGACGCCATCGTGAAACTGGTGACGCTTGAATCCCGCTGGATCCCCCGCCAACGCGAAGCCGCTCTTTACATCCGCCCCACCATGATCGCCACGGAAGTGGGTCTGGGCGTGCGTTCCGCCAAGGAATACCTGTTCTTCATCATCCTGTCCCCCGTGGGCCCCTATTTCAAACAGGGTTTCCGCCCCGTGAACCTGTACGTGTCGCACAACTACGTTCGGGCCGTCGAGGGCGGCGTGGGCGAGGCCAAGACCGGCGGCAATTATGCCGCGAGCCTGCTGGCCCGCCAGGAGGCCCAGGAGAAAGGCTACAGTGAGGTGCTCTGGCTCGACGCCAAGGAGCACCGCCATATCGAGGAAGTAGGAGCCATGAACATCTGCTTCGTCATCGACGGCGTGGTCACCACGCCGCTATTGAGCGGGGCGATTCTGCATGGCATCACCCGCAAGTCGGTGCTGCAGCTGTCCAGCCACCTGGGTTACACCGTTTCGGAGCGCAAGATCGCCATTGACGAGATCGTCGACGGTATCCAGAGCGGGCGGGTGTCCGAAGCCTTCGGCGTCGGCACGGCCGCCAGCATCGCGCCGGTGGGCGGCATCTGCTATCGCGACACCCTCCACCCCATCGGCAAGAACGAGGTGGGCCCCGTGGCCCGGAAGCTCTACGGCGAGCTGCAGGCGATCCAGTATGGCGAGAAAGAGGACGTGTTCGGCTGGACGCTGCGTGTCCCGATGAAAGCGTCCAAGGAAAAGGCCTGAGCGCCGCTGTCCGTCCGTTTAGCGATCGTCACCGAAACTCGCCGGTTCGCCGGCGAGTTTTCATTTCAAGTCAGCGAACGTGCGATGTGGCGGTGGCCGGGAGGCCCCTGGTCGGCTAGCCTTCCGCCCCGTTGAGGGGCGCCGGTCCGGGCCCGTGATCCAGGCGGCTGACAAAGGTGGCGGTGACCATATCCCCCGTCACATTGAGGACGGTCCGGCCCATATCCAGCACCCGGTCCACACCCAGGATGATGGCGATGGCGTCCGGCCTGAGATTGACCGTCGCCAACACAATCATAATCATGGGTATGGATCCCCCGGGAATACCCGCGGTGCCGATGGCCATCAGCACCGCCAGCAACACCACCAACGCCTGCTGGACCAAGGTGAGTTCCACCCCGAACACCTGCGCGAGAAACAGCACGGTGACTCCCTCGAACAGGGCGGTGCCGTTCATGTTCATGGTGGCCCCCAGCGGCAGGACGAACCCGGCGATATCGCTGGGAATGCCCAAATCCTCGATGGCCACTTTGATGGTGGTGGGCAGCGTGGCGTTGCTGGAGCTGGTTGAGAACCCGGTGATCATCACGGGCAGCACCTTCCGCATGAAGTCCACCGGATTGCGCCGGGCGATGAGCCAGAGCAACAGCGGATACACTCCGAACAGAAAAACCAGATAGCCGCCCAGGACCACCACGACATACATGAGAAGTTTCATCAACAGGTCCGTGCCGAAGCGGGCGGTGACGTTGAAGATGAGCGCCAGGACGGCATACGGGGCGATCTGCATGGCGAAACCGACGATCACCATCATGACGTCGGCCACTCCCTCCAGCAGGCTGATGAGGCCCTGCGCCCGCGGGGCCTGAATGCGAGTCAGCGCCATACCGACGATGAGGGCGAAGAAGATCACCGCCAGCATGTCCATGTTGACCATGGCCAGCAGGGGATTCCGGGGCACGACCGCGATCAGGTTCTCGATGCCGAACGCGGGTCCGGCTCCGGTTTTCTGCTGGACCTCGCCCTGGTAGGTTTCTAATAGACGGGCCTGGACGGCCGGATCGAATCCGGACCCGGGCCGGACGATCTGCACGAGGGTCAGCCCCACAGTGGCCGCGAGCATCATCAACACACAGAAACAGAGAAATGTCCAGCCACCCAGCCGGCTCAGCCGCTTCAGATCGCCCAGATGGGCGACGCCGGTTGTCAGCGTGCTGAACACGATGGGCACCACCGTCATGAAGAGCATGTTTAGGAAGATTCGTCCCAGCGGACCGGTGATGTAGCGAATCACCCACTCCACCCGCTCCTGGACGACCGGATGCTGGGCGCCCAGCAGATTGCAAGCCACGCCGGCCGCCGCCCCGATGACCAGACCCAGGAAGATCCGGGTGTGCAGCGAACGGCGGCGGCTGGACTTTTTTTTCATGCCGGCAACCCCTTAACTCCAAGATCTGACGGCCGTTTGGATTGACATTCAAACCGCTCCATTGTACATTGAACCCCCGTGGACGTCCACCGGGAACAGGAGCCCGCATGACCTCCCCCCGAAATGCTCGGTTCTTCCTTCCCATCTGGCTGGTCGCCTTGACGGGCGCGGCGCACGCCTCAGCCGCCGACGTCGCTGCCCACGCCCGGCATTTTCCGCTGTGGGTGGTGGTGCCGTTTCTCGGGATCCTGATCTCCATCGCCGTGTTCCCGCTGATCAATGCGCGCTGGTGGGAGCACAACTACGGCAAGGTCAGCGTGTTCTGG
>JAGOHA010000172.1 GCA_017996395.1 Acidobacteriota bacterium
TCCGGATCCGCTGGACGACGTAGTCGAACCGCTCCTGGGTGAAGGCGGGCCGGGCCAGCAGCCCGGCGAGGATCTCGACGAGCGTGTCGGCCTGGTCGCTGTGGATGGTCGCCTGGATGGTCACGAGGTCCGGGCCACAGTCGATGTCCAGGTTGCCGGCGTAATAGTTCAGCAGGGAGTCCAGCTTCTCCACCGTCATGCCCGCGCTGCCGCATTCGCGGAGCATCCGGGCGGTCACCCGGGCCACCTGGGCCGGATAACCCGTTTCATACACCGCCCCTGCGCGCACCACGCCGCGGACGCTCAGCAGGGGAATCGAGCGGTCGCTCCGGCAATAGAACGTCACGCCCGCCTTGGAGCGGACCACCTGAAAGTCTTTGCCCTCCACGGGCAATTTCCAGTTCAGGGGGATCGCGGCCAGGCGGCTGATGGTCCGACTGCCGCGGCTGACGGTCTCGTCGGCCGGCATCGCGGCCGCCAGGGCCAGGCCGGCCGCCACAGCGATGAGCAAACGGGCGATCATTTTGTGCTCCTTTCATCCGCGGACGGCACACTCCAGGCCACCGTGCGGTTGGTGGGCGTGAACCATTCGCGGGCGATACGCTGGATGTCGCCGGCGTCGATGCTCTGCAGGCGGCTCAGGTACAGGTTGTAGGCGGACGGATCATTGAAGAAGTCCTGCCCCTCGGCCAGCGCCGCCGCCAACGTTTCGCCGTCGCGCAGCTGCCGCAGCAGCCGGCCCGTCAGGAAGCTGCGGGCTTCCTCCAACTCGCGCCTGGAAACCGGCTGGTCCTTGAGCCGGTTGAGCTGGTCCAGAATCGCCGTTTCCAGCCGCTGGAGTCCCACTCCGTCGCCCGCCACCGCGGTCACGGTGAAGAGGCCCGGGTGGCGCTTCATCTCCCAGACGCCGGTCCGGATATCCGCCGCCAGACCCGTGCGGATCAGCTCCTTGTAGAAGACGCTGGTCCGCCCCTGGCTCAGGAGGGTGTCCATCATTTCGAATACCGGATAGTCCGGATGCGTCACCGCGCACCGGTGGAAGCCGACCATGAGCCGGGGGGCGGCATCCTGCGCGATGGTGAGCCGCCGCTCGCCCAACTGGACAGGTTCGGCGGTCAGGGTGACCGGTTTGGTGATGTCCTGCCGGGGGATTTTTCCGAAATACCTCCGGATCAGGCTTTCAGCTTGGTCGGGCTGAAAGTCGCCGACAAGCACCAGGATGGCGTTGTTGGGCGCGTAGTAGAGCCGGTGATAGTCCACGATGTCCTGGCGGGTCAGGTTCTCGAGATCCGCTCGCCAGCCGATGACATCCCACTGGTACGGATGGGCCATGTAGGCCGCCGCCAGGAAGTTCTCGAACAGGACGGCTTCCGGCTGGGTCTCGGTGGTCTGCCGGCGTTCCTCCAGCACGACATCGCGCTCGGAATGGAATTCCCGGAAGAACGGCTCCCGCATCCTGGCCGACTCGAAATACGCCCACGCCTCGAGGCAGTTGGACGGAAAGTGTTCCATGTAATGCGTCCGGTCGAAGCTGGTGTCGGCGCCCAGCCGGGCGAAGCCCACCTGGAACGTCGCCACGTCCAGGTCGTTCTGGATGGTCACCAGTTTCTGGCTCGCCGAGAGCCCCTTGATCTTGAGGAGGAGCACCTCGATTCGGTCATCCACGTCCGAGGGCGCGCGGCCCAGTACTTTCAGCCGGCGAAGCCGGAGCACCTCGTGGAACAGCTCGTCCTGCTTTTCCATCAGCGGGAGTTCCAGCTCGTAGTTCATCGTCTGGATCTCCTTGGTGCCCTTGAACATCATGTGCTCGAGCACGTGCGAAATCCCGGTGATGCCGTTGGTTTCGTTGCCGGAGCCCACCTTGTAACGGATCAGCGAGTGGGTGATCGGGGTCTCGTGGCGAGGCACCAGGATGACCTCCAACCCGTTCTCCAGAGTGAAGGTCTTCATGGGAATGTGGATCAGGTCCGCCGCGGCGGTCAGGGCCAGACTCACGGCAACCAGACCGGCAAACAGGAGCAGTCGTCTCACGAGGTCCTCCCGACGCCGTTTTTTCTTATTATACGGAAATGCGTGGTCCGGCCGGTATCGTTTTCACGAACCGTGCCGAGAAATCAGAAAATCGGAGGATGAGTTCCGGACGGGGAACGGAGTGCCCTCGGCGCGCGACGGACTCGCGCGCCGAGAGGGCGATTCAGCGCAGGACGATGTCGCCGCTGACGGTGCTCAGCGTAATCTTGCCGCTGCCCTGGCCCAGGCGGCCAGTGACCTTTTCGGAACCGTAGCCTTTCTTCGTTTCGGCTTCTTCCATCTTCTGTTTCACGGTGAGGTCCCCGCTGATGGTGCTGAGGCGGCAGTAGGCGTCTCCGCCGCCGGCGAGCACCAGCTCGATGTCACCGCTGACGTTGCTGATGGCGAGCGAGTTGGTGTACCGTTTGTCCAGCCGGCAGACGACGCTGCCGCTGACCGAGGCGAGGTCCACGTCGGATGGCGCGGCCGCCGTGAGGCTGAGCTCCCCGCTGACGGTTTTAAATTCCACCGCCCCGTTCAGGCGCTCCAGCGTGACGGAACCGGAGATCGACTTCCCGTCCACCATGGCGCCGGCAGGGGCAAATATCTTGAAGTTCACCGAGCCGCTGCTGCCGAAGAATCCGGGGTTGTCGTGGATCTCCCGGATCACGATCTCGCCGTCGCGCTGGGTGACCTCGGGTTTAACGTTATCACCGACCACCACGGAATCCACCTTGACCTCGGGTTTCTCCCAGCCGGTCACGCTGATGTTGCCGGAGACGGTCTTGATGCGGAGCACCACCCGGTCGCCGACCTTGAATGTCTGGGTGGCCGCCGACACAGCGACGCTCAGAATCAGTATCGCGAGCATCACGATCAGCGTGGAGCGGAATTTCAAGTTCATGCCAGCACCTCCTGCCAGGTTTCACCACATGAGACGCACCGGTCACGGCATAAGGTTGCATGCGGGTGGTGCGTCGTCATCATAACATGGCCGAGCCGTCGGCTCCATCATCCGGTGCATCTTGACTCCCGCCCCACTCCGGGTATGATAGCGACGGGCCGTCCGGCGACCAGACCCGGCGGCATCCGTACCGGTCCGCGGCATCCGCGGACCAACCCGCGTCCAGGAGGCGAAATGGCCAGCGTCGACATCCAGCGGCTCAACGAACAGATCCAGGCGGACAGCGCCTTTCTCGCCGACATCCGGACCGAGGTCCGGAAAGTGATCATCGGGCAGGAGTATATCGTCGAACGGCTCCTTGTGGGCCTGCTCACTCATGGGCACATCCTCCTGGAGGGCGTCCCGGGGTTGGCCAAGACGCTGTCGGTGCAGACGCTGGCGCGCACCATTGCCGCGCGGTTCCAACGCATTCAGTTCACCCCTGACCTGTTGCCGGCCGATCTCACCGGCACCATGATCTTCAACCCGAAGACCGGCGAATTCCACCCCCGCCAGGGTCCCTTGTTCGCCAACCTGATTCTGGCCGACGAGATCAATCGCGCCCCCGCCAAGGTTCAGAGCGCCCTGCTCGAAGCCATGCAGGAGCGGCAGGTGACCATCGGCGACACCACCTTTCCGCTGCCCCAACCGTTCCTGGTGCTGGCGACGCAGAATCCCATCGAGCAGGAGGGGACCTACCCGCTGCCCGAGGCCCAGGTGGACCGCTTCATGCTCAAGCTGCGGATCACCTACCCCAGCCGGAAGGAGGAACGCGACATCCTTGACCGAATGGCCACCGCCCCGGAGATCCTCGTCCGCTCAGTCGCCAGCCCGGAGCAGATCCTGCAGGCGAGCGAGACGATCCGCCGCATCTACGTGGACGAAAAGCTGAAGGATTACGTGGTCAACCTGGTCTGTGCCACCCGCACGCCGGCCGAATTCGGCCTCGATCTCAAGCCCCTGATCGATTTCGGCGCCTCCCCCCGGGCCACCATTTTTCTGATCCGGGCGGCCATGGCGCACGCCTTCCTCAATGGCCGCGGCTTCGTGATCCCCGAGGACATCAAGGCGCTGGCCCTCGACGTCCTGCGCCACCGGATCATCCTGAGCTACGAGGCCGAAAGCGAGGAGCTCACCGCCGACGATCTCATCACCCGCGTCTTCGACGCCATCCCGGTGCCCTGACCGGACGTGCCCCATGAGCCTTTCCCCGGACATCTTCCGAAAGATCCGGCAAATCGAGATCGCCACCCGGCGTCTGGTGAACGAGGCGGTGGCCGGCGAGTATCACTCCGTCTTCAAGGGTCGCGGGATCGAGTACGACGAGGTCCGGCCCTACCAGGCCGGGGACGATATCCGCACCATCGACTGGAACGTGACCTCCCGCTCCGGTTCGCTCCATGTGAAGAAATACGTCGAGGAGCGCGAATTGACCGTGTTGCTGCTCGTGGATGCCAGCCGGTCCACCGGTTTCGGCTCGGGTGTCAAGAGCAAGGAGGAAGTGGCCGCCGAGATCGCGGCCATCATCGCGTTCTCGGCCATCCGCAACAATGATCGGGTGGGCGCCGCACTGTTCACCGGCGTCGTGGAAAAGTACGTCCCGCCGCGCAAGGGCACGCGCCATGTGTTGCGGCTGGTGCGGGAGATTCTGGCCTTCCAGCCCGCGCATCCGGACACGAATATCGGGAGCGCGCTGGAATTCGCCGCGCGGGTGCTTAAAAAGCGCAGCATCGTCTTCCTGATCTCGGATTTCTTCGACACCGGATACGCCGATGCCCTGCGCGTCGCCGCACGCACGCACGATCTGGTGGGTATCGCCATCACCGACACCGGTGAGCGATCGCTGCCGCCGTTGGGATGGCTCCGTCTGGCCGATCTGGAGAGCGGGCGGATGCAATTGGTCCCGGCGTTCTGGCCGCCGGTGCGGCGGCGCTATCAGGAGGCCCTGGACGCTCAGCGGCGCGAGCGGCAGGCCCTGCTGCGCAAGCAGCGCGTCGACCAGGTGGAAATCCTGGCCGACGCATCGTACGAAAAACCGCTGCTGCAGTTCTTCCGGCGCCGCGCCCGCCGGCTGCGGCGGTGAACCGTTGCGACAAATATTATTCGAGACTTTGCCCGCATAAGGTGTTACAGTAATTTCAGCTCGTCGTTTTTGGGTTGCCGCATCGCCGCCGACCGGAACTTCGGCCGATGCCGACCAGGGTAGAAAGGACGATCCCCCCATTGACCCGCTGCCCAGCCACCCA
>JAGOHA010000047.1:0-2369 GCA_017996395.1 Acidobacteriota bacterium
CGTCGCGGAACACGACCATCGTCTTGCGGAAGCCGGGTTCTCGCCAGTCGGGCATGCCCATCGAGGCGTACACAACCAGGTATCCCGGCCGGTGGACAACCCGATCGGTGCAGATTCGCTCGTGCTGCAAATCGTCAGGAGGTGTCTCGCGCATCATGTCTGGTTGGGGGCGGTGGATTCTGATCCGGCCCGATTTTATCACAGACGGATGCATTCGACGGAGAAGGACGGGGCGTCCGCTCCGGCTAGGCCGGGCTGACAGCCGGTCAGATGGCGTCGCCCAGGATCGCGGCCGGATCGTATGGCCGCCGAATCACCATCAAGGTCATATCGTCCTGGGCCGGTCGGCCGCCGAGGTGCCGGCGGACCGCCTCGAGAATGACTTCGAGGATGCGGGCGGCCGGCTGGTCCTGATGATGGCGGACCGTGTCGATCAGACGGTCACGGCCAAACTCCTGTCCGTCGGGACTGAACGCCTCGCTGACCCCGTCGGAGTAGATGACCAGCAGGGTGCCCGGCGGTAGCGGGACCATGCCGGTTTCATAGCAAGCCTCTTTCAGGAACCCCAACACCATACCACCGGTTTCCAGGGCGGCGGGTGCAGCCTCGGGAACGAACAGATAGGGATTCATGTGTCCGGCGTTGCAGTACAGCAAGCGGTGGTTGGTCGGATCCAGGACTCCGAAGAAGAGGGTCACGAATTGCCCGGATTCGATGGTTTCGCACATCATCCAGTTGGCCCGGGTGATCGATTCGCTGGGCCGGCCGGACAAGCGGGCCTGGCTCCGGATGACGGCATGGAGGTTGGCCATAATGAGGGCGGCCGGCAGCCCCTTGCCGGCGACGTCTCCCACGCAGAGGGCCCATCCGCCCTCGTCCAGGGGGAACGCGTCCAGGTAATCTCCCCCGACGGACCGGTTGGAGTGGTTGGCTTGGGCGATGTCGTAGCCGGGGATATTGGGTGAAACGCGGGTCAGGAACATCTGCTGGATCTCCACGGCCAGCTGCATCTCCTGCTCCATTCCCCGCAACTGGAATTTGAGCCGCAAGCGATGGAGTTCGTAGTGGCGGATTCCGAACAGGAGAATTATGGCCGCCGAGATGTAGAGGGTGTACGCCCACCAGGTTCGCCAAGACGGCGGCGCGATGATCAGCCGGATGGTCTTGCCGGTCTCGTTCCACACACCGTCGTGATTGGCCGCCCGGACGATCAGGCGATAGGTGCCCGGATCCAGATTGGTGAAGGTGATGCGGCGGTGGGCGCCCACCGCGATCCAGCGCGAATCGAAGTTCTCCAGCTTGTAAGCGAACTGGTTCTTGTGATGGGCCGAGAAACTCAAGGCGGCAATCTCGAACGAGACGACCCGGTCCGTATGCACCAACTGCAACTCATCCAGCTGATTCACGGGTTGTGGCAGGCGGGCGCCGGCGCCGCCGTGGTTCATGTCCTGATTGTTGAGCTGGAGTCCGGTGAAAACGATGGGCGGGATGAAGGGATCCGTCCGGATGTCGCGGGGGTGGAAGGCGTTCACTCCGTTGAGTCCGCCGAAGAAAAGTTCGCCCGAGGGGCTGCGGAAATAGGCGCCGGCATTGAACTCGTCGCCCTGCAATCCGTCGCCGGCGTCGAAGTTCTGGAAGGACAGCGTGCGCGGATTGAAGCGGCTCAGACCCTTGTTCGTGCTGAGCCACAGCCGGCCGTCGTGGTCGGATAGGATGCCGTAAATATAATTGCTGGGCAGCCCGTCCTGTTCCAGCAGGTGCAAGAATCGTCCCGTGGAACGGTCCAGGCAGTTCAGACCGCCGCCGCCCGTGCCGATCCAGAGCAGGCGCCTGCCCTCCCGCGGATCCGGCTCGATGGCCATGACGTGATTGGAACTGAGGCTGTCCGGACGGGTGGGATCATGCTGCCATCGCTGGAATGTCCCGCCATCCGGATCGAATCGCAGCAGCCCGGCCGGGGTGCCGAGCCAGAATCGGCCGTTCTCGTCCTCCCATAGCGGCGGGAAGCGGGGCTGCTCGAAACGGTCGGGCGGTCGCGGATCGTACCAGGCGTGACGAATCCGTCCGCTCGTTTCGTCCAGCCGTCCAAGGCTCCGGCCCGTCACGATCCACAGCGAACCGGCCCGATCTTCCAGCAGCTTCAGGACGCGGTTGTCCGCGCCGCCGCCGGATGTCTCCAGGCCCGTGGGATAATAGGTGAAAAGCCGGGTCTCCGGGTGATAGCCGTACAGACCTTGGCCGGTGCCGAACCAGATCCGACCCCGCCGGTCCTCCAGGATTGAAAATATGATCCCGGTATGAGCCGCGGCGCCACCGGCGAGGGGAAACCGCCGGCAGTCGCCGCGGGTCCGGTCCAGACGGTACACCGC
>JAGOHA010000047.1:2469-25250 GCA_017996395.1 Acidobacteriota bacterium
TGGGCGCCGGGAGCCGAACCGTCGTTGCGGCGCTTCCATTGCCGGGTGTCGATGCAATCCAATCCGGCGTCGGTGCCGATCCACAGGCGTCCGGTCTCGGAATCGGCGACGAGGCAGCGGATGGTGTCGCTGGATAGTCCGTCCGGACGACTGGCGATGTAGCGGACCCGGGTGATGGACAGGTTCGCCGGAACCGGAGAAACTGCCTCATGGGCCGAACGAACGACCGGCGATGGACCGTTGTCGGGTGGGAATTCAAGCCGGATCAGCCCCTGGCCAGCCGTGCCCAGCCAGAGCACGCCGTCGCCGCTCGAGGCGATGGCGGTGACGTCGGCGGGCTGCTCGTGCGGGGCACCGGGTGTCTCCAGGGGGAATCGGAGGAAACAGTCCCGGTCTGGATTGTACAGGTTGAGTGCCGCGGAGGTGGTGCCGACCCACAACCGACCCTGGGAATCAACGGCCAGCGAACGGATGTGACTGTCCGACAATGAGGTCTCATCGAAAGGGTGATACCGGAAGACCTTGAATGTTGTTCCGTCGAACCGGTTGAGGCCGTCCTTGGTGCCGAACCACAGGAAACCCTCGGCGTCTTGAACAGCGGAGGAGACGAACATCTGGGACAGACCGTCCCGCACGGTCAGGTTCCGGAACGGGATCCGTTTTTGGCCGCAGACCGGTTCGGACATGCTGCCGGCCAGCAGCAGAACGAACCATGCGCCCAGAGCAATCCCCGTGCGCAGGCGGCGGATATCAGCGGTTCGAGCTGCTTTCATATCAAAGGCGTAGGGTGCTTTCTGCCATCGCGTGTGCCATCTCAAATGAACTGTGGATGTGTCTGGCTCGATCAGATATCCGGTTCAGATGCCCGGAAGGCAACGGGTGATTCAATCCGTTCGAAATGCCGCCGGGGCCGGGGCGCGAAAATGGATTGCAGCCGCCGGGCAGTCCGAATACACTGGAGGCAACGGCGACTCACACCGCGACGCGCCCGCCGGGAGGGAACTAATTGCTTTTCTGGCCGGGTTGGCGTGCGGGCGGATGGTGGGGTGGGGTCCCGACCCGGGTTTGGAGGTCTGTCGCATGCTCTTCAATCAGGTTGACGATTTTCAGGCGGCGCTGCACGGCGTGCTCCAGTACGACCGGCGGGGTGTCCGCAAGGTGCTTGACGAGCACGCGCTGCGCGAGCGGCTGATCGAGCCGCTGATCTTCAACGCGGTGTTTCATCCGGATGTCGAGATCAAGGGACACTGCCGGTTTGCCATCCGCACCGCGGCCGACCGCCTGGGGATCTACCCGGCGTCGCTGTTCGACCTGTATGCCCTCAAAGGCAAGGGCAAGCATCTCCAGTTCACCGTCCCGGCCGTCAACATCCGCGGGATGGCGTTCGACGCCGCCCGGGCCGTCTTCCAGACCATGCGCCGGCACGAGGTCGGCGCGGTGATCTTCGAAATCGCCCGTTCCGAGATCAACTACACCCTGCAGTGGCCGGCGGAGTACTCGACGGTCATCCAGGCGGCGGCCATCCGGGAGGGTTATCGCGGACCGCTGTTCCTGCAGGGCGATCATTTCCAGGTGAAGGCGAAAATTTTCCGGGAAGATCCGGAGATCGAAATCGCGGCCATCAAGCTGCTGATCCGCGACGCCATCGCATCCGGCTTCTTCAACATCGACATCGACACCTCGACGCTGGTGGATCTGCGGCTGCCCACTCTGGCCGAGCAGCAGAACCTGAACGCGGATCTGACGGCGACCTTCACGGCTTATATCCGGGAACTGGAGCCGCTCAACACCACCGTCAGCGTCGGCGGCGAGATCGGCGAAGTCGGCGGCCGGAACAGCACGTGCGAGGAACTCGACGCCTTCATGGCCGGGTACCGCGACGCCCTGGCCAAGATCGATCGGAGTCTCAAGGGTCTGAGCAAAATCAGCGTTCAGACCGGCACCACCCACGGCGGCGTGCCGTTGCCGAACGGCCAGGTGGCCCGGGTCTCGCTCGATTTCGGCACGCTGGAGGGGCTCAGCCGCCGGGCTCGCGAGGCGTACGGCATGGCCGGAGCCGTGCAGCACGGCGCATCGACGCTGCCCATGGAGTTGTTCCATCGCTTCCCCGAGAGCGGCACCGCGGAGATCCATCTGGCCACCGGATTCCAGAATCTGATCTTCGACCACCCCCTGCTGCCGCAGGAACTGCGGGCGGAGATCTACGATCATCTGCGGACAAAGCTGGCCGCCCAGCGCAAGGAGGGCCAGACAGACGAGCAGTTCATCTACAAGGTTCGGAAGCAGGCGTTCGGGCCGTTCAAGCAGCAGTTCTGGACCTTGCCCGAAGAGATCCGGACGGCCATCCGCGACGATCTGCAGAGCCGGTTCGCCATGATCTTCGAGAAGCTGGGCATCTTTCACACCCGGCACGTTGTGGAGGAATGCACGGTCCCGGCCGACTACCAGCCAACGCTCGACCGGGAATGGGATATGCTGAAATAAAGTGACGCGAACCCGTCGACGGCGTCAGCCCGTCCCTCACTTGAAAGCGTCGTGTACGTCGGGCAAGGCCAGCCAGGCCGTTATCGACTGGTGCATGGAGACGGCATCCACTATCGGGGACTGCTGAATTTTCACAAGATAACGGTTCTTGAACAGCATGCGGATCCGGGTCTGCTCCTCGGCGTAATCCTGCACCAGGTAGCCGGCGCCAAAAGGCAGGGCGAGGATCGTGATCCGATCGGACGGGACATTGGAGCGGTCGAATTCGAACTCATTGTAATGCATGGGGGAATGCAGGGTGTCGATGATCTCGATATCGGCCTCACAGCTGTAGTCAGTGGACACGTAATCCGCCCGGGCATAGCTGATCTGGAGCTGGGCGATCTGCCGCCGTCCGTACTCCTTCTCGGCCAGGAGGTGAAGCTCCTGCCAGCGGACAGGCACCAGGCGGGCCAGCACCAGCGGATCCGCCAGCCGCTCCGTGTCGGCAGGCGAGGCGGCTCCGATCACCAGCAGTGCCAGCACCATCCAACCGGCCAGCCGGTGCCGGTTGGCCGCGGCGGAACCGCGGTCTGGCGAAGGTTCAATGGAAGACACACGATGTATCGACGCGGTGCGCATGGAATCACCGAATCCGAATGTACGCTCCGGCAGGAGTTGTGTCAATCCCGGACGATACCCAGTTCACGCAAGCGGTTCTGCCACCGCCGGACCATGGCGTCGATGCCGTTCGGAAAGCTCTCAGGCCACGGCGGCAACCCGGGATCCGACACGAACAGGCGTCCATCTGTTTGGATCTGTACCAGCACCGTCCCGCGAATGCCGAGTTGGGCGAGCTCGATGCCCTTGAACGTTGGCGTGGCGGCCTGCATTTCATCCCAGAGGGCGGCCGGGTCGGCGGGGCCGAAGTCGGCGCCCCAAAGACGGGCAAGGTCGTGCAGGATCTGGATGCCGGACTTGCCGGACAGCGGGGCCATGGCGGCGCTGATCTTCTGAATCCGCCGTTCGGCGTTGATCACCGTGCCCGAAGTCTCGGCAAACGAGGCGGCGGGCAAAACCACATCGGCCAGCTCCGCCGTGGGCGTCAAGAACAGATCCTGGACCATGAGAAAATCCAGTCCCCGGAATTGCGCCTGTGACTGGGGCGATGCGGCGCCGCCGGCGGGGTCGGCGCCGAACACCACAGCGGCCCGGATGCCGCCGGATTTCAGAGCGGCAGACAGCTGCCGATGGTCCAGACCGGGTTCTGCGGGGAGTCCGCGCTTCCACACCTGCTGGATCCGTTCACGTGCCGGCAGGCTGTCGGCGGGCTGCCAGCCGGGAAGGAAGGCGGGGTGACAGCCCATCTCCAACACGCCCCGGCTGTTGCTGCGGCTCATCATGGGCAGCAGGGCGAGCCGGTAGCCGTGGCTGTTTAGCAGCACGGCAAGGTTGTGGATGTGTGCGTGCGCATCGGCGCTGATCTCCTCCGGATCGAACACGATCACCGGTCGTTTGGCCAACAGGAGATCGAGAATCGCCCGGATGTCGGCCTCGGCCAGGCCGGTCTTTTTCATGATGTTCTCGGCGGGTGGTGCGGCCAGCTCCTTGCCCAGCGCCGCCAGCGCCGGCTGGCGGTCCGGTACTCCCAGCCGGCTGAACGCCTCGGTCAGAAGCGCCCGGGCGCAGACGGCCGCCTGGTCGACAGGCGCAGGGATCCAGCGCTGAGCCCGGCCGGCCAGAAAAGTCTTTTCAGGGTGCAGGTAGAACACCCGGCATCGACCACTTTGGGCGATCCGTTGGAGTTTGAAATCCAGAATCGGGTATTTCTGCAGCGTGTTGACACCGAGCACGACGATCGCGTCGGCCCGCGTCAACCGTTCGAAATCGGTCGTCGGCTGGCTGGCGGCCAGCTCGGCGGCTCCGGCGTGTGGGGTGACGCCGGCCTCGTAGACGTTGGCGGTCTGCCAGACGCTCCGGGACAGTTTCTGGATGAGATACGCCTCCTCGTTGGTCAATCGGGCGCCGGCCATGACCGAGAGGGTGCGGGGACCGTGGGCGGACAACACGGCGGCGAGCCGGTCGCGGATGACCGCGTAGGCTTCATCCCAAGTCGCCTCGACCAGGCGGTTGTCGCGCCTGACCAGCGGCCGGACCAGCCGGTCGGACGAGTTGATGGCGCGGAATCCGAACCGGCCGCTGCGGCACAGGTTGCCGCCATCGTTGACCGGCGCGGCCGAGTTTGAGAGCACCCGGACCACACGGCCCTCGACGGCTTCCAGGAGAATGCCGCAGCCGACGCTGCAATAGTTGCAGACCGATTCCACCTGCGGCAGCTTGAAGGGGCCGGGTTTGGGCGCGTCGGGCTGGACGGTGATCGCCCCGGTGGGACAAGTGTCGGCGCACTGTCCGCACGAGATGCAACTGGTCTCCAGCAACGGCTTTTCCAGGGCGGGCTGGATCTTGGCGTCGAAGCCGCGCTTGACGAAACCGAGCGCCGCGGCGCCCACCACCTCGTCGCAGATCCGGACACAGCGCCCGCAGAGGATGCATTTGTTCAGATCGAGACGCAGGAACGGATGGTGCTCGTCGGGCATCTGGTGCTGGTATTCGCCGGAAAACGCCTGCTGGGTCACCTGCCAGTCGGTGCAGTGACGTTGCAGGTCGCACTCAAAGAACGCGTTGCATCCGCATTCCAGGCAGCGCTGCACCTCCTCAGCCGCCTGGTCGGGTGTGTAGCCCAGCTCCACTTCGAGGAAGCCTTTGATCCGCTCTTCGACCGGCATCGAGGGTATGACCTGGCGCGGCGTCCGGGACTTGATATACAGATCTTCGGCGACGAGTTCCGGCTTGAGGTTTTCCTTCTTGCTGAGGAACGGCTTCTGGAGGCGGGGGATCACGTGGCCCGTCAGGAAATGATGGATGGCCCCGGCGGCCTTCTTGCCCGCGGCGATGGCCTCGATGGCCGTCGCGGGTCCGGTGATCATATCGCCGCCGGCGAAGATGCCGGGAACGCTTGTGGTCATGGCCTCGGGATCGACTTCCAGCGTCCCCCAGCGGGTTGTTTTGATCTCTTTGAGCAGGCGGGAGGATTCGATGTAGTCGGTTTCGGCCTGCTGCCCGATGGCCTCCAGGATCCAGTCGGTTTCGATGTCGAACTCGGATCCTTCGATGGGAACAGGGCGCCGGCGACCGCTGGCGTCGGGCTCGCCCAATTGCATGCGGATGCAGGTCATCCGGGTGATGCGGCCCTGGTCGTCCTGATGGATGTGCGTCGGGTTGGCCAGGAGCTCCAGGCGGACGCCCTCGTGCTCCATTTCCTCGATTTCCAGGTGATGGGCGGGCATCTCCGAACGGCTGCGGCGATAGACCAGCGTGACGGAGCCCGCCCCGAGGCGGAGCGACGTCCGGGCGGCGTCCACGGCGGTGTTGCCGCCGCCGACCACCACCACCCGGCCGGAGATGGAGTCGATCTCACCGTTGTTGGCCTTTTCCAGGAAGCCGATCCCGGACAGGACCCCTTGCGCATCCTCACCCGGAATGTTCATCAGGGTGGACCGCCAGGCGCCCACCCCCAGAAAAACAGCTTCGTATCCCTGGTCGAACAGCGTTTCAAGCTGGAAGTCGCGTCCCAGCCGCTTGCCGGTTTCCAGTTCGACGCCCAGCTGGAGAATCGATTCGATCTCGTAATCCAGAACATCCTCGGGGAGTCGATATTCCGGTATGCCGTAGCGGAGCCAGCCGCCGGCCTTGGGCTGCGACTCGAACACCACCACCCGGTGTCCTTCGAGCGCCAGGTAGTAGGCGGCCGTCATGCCGGCGGGTCCGCCGCCCACGACGGCGATGCGCCGCCCCGTCGGTTTCTTGCGCGGCGGGGTGAAGGGATGGTGGCCCGCGCGGTCCAGATCGGCGGCGTACCGCTTGAGGTAATCCACCCCCACCGGCTCGTCGGTAAGGTTGCGGCGACATTTGCCTTCGCAGGGCCGGGTGCAGATGCGCCCGCAGACGGACGGGAAGGGGTTGGTTTCCTTGATCAGGGCCACCGCTTCGGAATATCGGCCCATCGCCACCAGGGCGATGTAGCCCTGGATGTCGACGCTGGCCGGGCAGGTCAGCTGACAGGGACCCAGGCAGTCGGCGAAGTGGTTCGACACGATAAGCTCGAGAGCCGCTTTGCGCGCCTGGCGCAGCTCGGGGGTGTCGGTTTTGACCACCATCTGGTCCGTGACCTTGGTGGCGCAACTGGGCACATACCCCCGGGCGCCGGCCACCTCCACCACGCAGACGAAACAGGACGAGAAAGGCGCCAGCCGCGGGTCGTGGCACAGCGTGGGGATGGCGATGCCCAGCGACTGGGCGACTTCCAGAATGGTCAGCGCGCTGTCGGCCAGCACTTCCCTGCCGTCGATGGTCACTTTAACCTGGGCCATGAAACACTCCTTCGATTGTGGATCCGGAACGCGGGCGGCGCTCAATCCGCCTGCACGGCGGCGAAATTGCAGCGGCGGAGGCACTCGCCGCAGCGGATGCAGGCAGCCTGGTCAATCACGTGCACCTGCTTCCGTTCGCCGCTGATGCAATGGACCGGGCAGTTCTTCGCGCACACGGTGCAGCCGGTGCATTTGTCGGCGATGATGCTGTAGGTCAGGAGTTTTTTGCAGCGGTGCGCCGGGCATTTCTTGTCGTTGATGTGGGCTTCGTACTCATGACGAAAGTACTTCAGCGTGGTCAGGACGGGGTTCGGGGCGGTCTGCCCGAGGCCGCACAGCGAGCCCTTCTTGATTTTCTCCGACAGCTCTTCCAACATCGGGATGTCTTCCGGGCGGCCGCTGCCCTCGGTGATCCGGGTCAGGATCTCCAGCATCCGCTTGGTGCCCAGTCGGCAGAAGGTGCACTTGCCGCACGATTCCTTCTGGGTGAAATTGAGGAAGAACCGGGCCACATCCACCATGCAGGTGGTCTCGTCCATGACCACCATGCCGCCGGAGCCCATGATGGCGCCGGTCTGAGTGACCGACTCGTAATCCACCGGCGTGTCGATCAGAGCGGCCGGAATGCAGCCGCCGGACGGCCCGCCCATCTGGACGGCCTTGAACGCCTTGCCGCCCTGGATGCCGCCACCCACTTCATAGATGATCTCACGGAGCGTGATGCCCATGGGTACCTCGATCAGTCCGCCCCGGACGATCTTGCCGGCCAGGGCGAACACCTTGGTCCCGCGGCTCTTGCCCACACCCATTTCGGCGAACTTGTCGGCGCCGTTCAGGATGATCCACGGCACGTTGCCGAAGGTCTCCACGTTGTTGATGGACGTGGGGTGGGCCCACAAGCCGGCAGTGGTGGGAAACGGCGGGCGCAGGCGGGGCATGCCCCGCTGCCCTTCGATGGAGGCGATCAGGGCGGTCTCTTCGCCGCAGACAAAAGCGCCGGCGCCTTCCTTGACCTTGATGTCGAAGGAAAACGCACTATCCAGAATCCGCTCGCCGAGGAAGCCGTTCTGGCGGGCGACCTCGATGGCCAGCTTGAGGCGTTTGACCGCAAGCGGGTACTCGGCCCGGCAGTAGATATAGCCAAAGCGGGCGCCGATGGCATAGCCGGCGATCAGCATCCCCTCCAGGATGTTGTGGGGATCGCCCTCGAGGACGCTGCGATCCATGAAGGCGCCCGGATCCCCCTCGTCCCCGTTGCAGACCACGTACTTGATTTCGTCCCGGCTCTGGCGGGCGAACTTCCACTTGATCCCGGTGGGGAATCCGGCGCCCCCGCGGCCGCGCAGGCCGGACTGGGTGATCGTCTCGATCACCTGTTCGGGAGTCAGTTCCTTGAGCACTTTGGCCAGGGCGGCGTATCCGCCCCGGGCCTGATATTCGGCCAGCGATTCGGGATTGTTCACGCCGCAATGGCGGAGCACGATCCGCCTCTGCTTGGTGAAGAACGCATCCTCGCTGCCGGGCAGCTCGTCGCTCTTGGCCAGCCATTCCGGGATCACCCGGCCGGCCAGCACATGCTCATCGAGAATGCGGGGCAGGCGGTCCGGGGTCACGTCGCCGTAAATGAACGACCCGCGCTTGGGGTCCCGGATCTCGACCAGGACTTCGCGGAAACACATCCCGATGCAGCCGGTCTCATCGATGTCCACGTCCAGTTTGCGTTTGGACACTTCCTTGACCAGCGCCTCGTGCACCTTCTTGCCGCCGGCGGCGATACCGCAGCTGCCCAGGCCCACGACGATTTTGGGCCGGGCGATAACATTCGGCTGTAGCGGGTGAGACAACGCGCACCTCCAAAATTCGCCGGTTGGGATCAGGATTCCGTCCGGTATTCCTTGACGATCTTGCGCACGGCCTTTTCATCAAGCCGTCCGTAGGTCTCCTCGTCGATCATCATCACGGGCGCCAGCGAGCAGCAGCCGAGACAGGCGACCGTCTCCAGGGTGAACAGGCCGTCGCCGGTGGTGTCGCCCGGTGCGACGTCCAGCGTTTGGGCCATGGCGTCGGTGATCCGTTCGGCTCCGGCGACGTGGCAGGCCGTGCCGCAGCATACCCGGACGATGTGCTTGCCCACGGGTCGGAGGCGGAACTGGGCATAAAACGTGGCCACGCCGTAAATTTGGGCGAGAGGCACGCCGGTGGATGCGGCGATCGCCTCGAGTGCGGCGGCGGGCAGATAACCGTACGCGTCCTGCGTTTCCTGCAGGACGGGGATCAGGATGCCCTTCTCGCCCTTGAACTTGAGGAGGATCGCCTGCACGGGCTTCGCGTCGAACTCCACCGGGAGGGTTGATTGCGGGGTGTCCGTTGCCATTGCGGCTCCAGATAAAACAGGGTTTTAAAACTGAACAACTATAGCAACGAACCGGTTAACTTTCAACCAGAAGGTGGGCTCTGGATACCCGTCGGTCCGGTGTCGGGCGATCGTCGGATGACTGGGTGGTCGGCTCGACACGAATGACTAGTGTTGATCCGCGGCGGGACTTCTCGTACAATTTTGGAGAAATCGATCCGCTCTGATGAGTGTCTCCGGCGCGGCCGATCACTCGGTCGACGACGACAACGTCTGGACGTGAGCGGCTGTCTGGACCGAGGTTGAAGTTCCTGCACGACCGACAGCGATCTGGAGTCGGTGGAGGTTTGTGATGGCGCCAGACGACAACTCGAGGCACGAGCCGCATCCGGCGGTGTTCAAGACGGGCTCTTATCTCAAGTGCCACTGTCCCCATTGTGGTCAGTCGTTGATCAGCGAGGATTGGATCCAGTTGGATGTGGTCAACCAGGCCAGGGAGCGCGGTGTGCTGAGGCTCAGCCCCTATCTCAATTTCTTCGACTCCTCCAGCACCATCCAGTTGACCGAGTGGCAGGAGGTACAGGACCTGAGCTGCCCTCACTGCCGCCACACCCTGAAAGAGCCGGACGCCCAGTGTGCCAGCTGCCGCTCCCGCGTCGCCCGACTGCAGATAAGGGCGGGTACGGACGCGTTCGACTTCCTGTTCTGCCTGCGCAAGAACTGCCGCTGGCACGGTCTGAGCGACGAGGCCAAGGGGAGGATCATACTGGAAGCATCCGGATTCGAGGAACCGAAGGACCACAAGGAATTCATCAAGTCCGGCACCAAGCTGCAGTTGTTCTGCCCCCTCTGCAAGTCCGGGCTGGTGCAGGGCGACGATCTGATGGTCCACGTGCATGACCGCCAGGGGCGGCTCAGCGCCATGAAGCTGAGCCCGTACCTGAACGTGTTCACCAGCGAATGCTCTCTCTTCCTCCCGGCCGGTGAGGAGGTGACCGACATGATCTGCCCGCAATGCAACCGGAGCCTGTGGCTCGACAACAAACACTGCGAGGCCTGCGGCGCCCGGGCAGCCAAGTTTCTGGTCAAGGCGTTCGTGCTTGATGTGGATTTCTATGTCTGCATGCGCTTGAAATGCCACTGGCACGGGCTGGGTCCCAAGGACCGCCAGCGCATCATCCTCGACGAAAGCCTGGAGTGGTAGGGGGCTACCGGGCTAAGGCCCTCCGGGTTGTCTGATTCCGGATCGAACCGTTGTTAAGCCAGGCCGGCGATGAAGGGCCGGGGTGGATGGGCGTGTCCGCACCGGCGGGAGTGGGTCCATAGAGACAGCCCGGGCCGGCGGTGCGACCACCGGCCCGGGCCAGGCATTACTGCCGCTGCATCAGTTTCTGGAAGTCCAGCTGTTCCTGCTTGAAGTTGGCCGGCGGATTGAACTTGTCGGCCGGGATCGACGCGTTCGCGTCGAAATTGACCAGCTTGGTGACGGAGCGGGTCTTGGTCCCCATGACCTCGCCGGTCATCTCCTGTTCCACCGCGTAGAGGTTGCCCAGGGAGCGCATTTTTTCCATCATCTGCTTGATGGCCGGGCTGTAGGCGACCATCTCGGCGGACATGGCGTAGTACTTGTCGAACGGCATGCGGATGTCGCCGGTGCACCACATCCGAATGGTGAAATTCATGAACCCCTTCAGGGTCATCACGACCTCTTCGCAGTTGTAAGCGCCCACCTGCTGGGTTTTGCCGGTTTTCTGAATGTCGGTGGTGAACTGGAAGGCGGCCATCATCTGCTGCATCTCGGGGGGGAACTTGAGCGGCAGATCGGAAACCTGGTAGGACTTGCCTTGGGTGTTGATGAAGTAGATCTTCTTCTGGTCGAGCCGGACGATCACCGACATGCCGTCGGAATTCTCGGAAGCCATCCGGTCATCAGCCAGGAAAATCTTCTGGACGGTTTCACGCGCCGGCTGGGTTTTGCCCATCACCGTGACGGGGTCGGACTTGACCACCTGCTCCAGGTACACGCCGGCCATGGCGAACGGCACCAGCACCAGCACGCCCAGAAGCGTCAGCAAACGGACCGTTGTTTTCATTGCTCCTCCAAAGGGATCGAATGTTCGTTGATTACAGGGTTGGCATTGTCATGCGGTCAATCAATCTATCAAACTCACACCATTTTTTCCAGTCAAAACCGGGGGCCACCGGCGGCTCATTCCACCCGGACCCAGGCGAACTGGTCGGGACGGAAATACGTTTGGCGGACGCGACGCAGATCGTCCAGGCTCACCGCCCCGAGCCGGTCCAGGCGTTGCCGGTAGTAATCGGGCGGTCGGCCCTGGAACATTCCCAGCGCCATGAAATAAGAGCGGTTGAGGGCGGGAAAGTTTCGCATCAGGATCTGACCCTTGAGCCGGTTGACCGTCTTTTCCAGCTGGCGAGGCGTGATCTCGGCCCGGGTGAATTGATCCATCTGCTCGCGGATTCCGGCGGTGGCGCCGTCCAGGTTCGCCTGCCGGGTGCCCATGGACACCGTCACCGTGGCCAGCCGGCCGCCATCGGCGGCGCCGAGACCGGCGCCCAGGCTGTAGGCGAGACCCTGGCGCTCGCGCAGCTCGAACGTGAGCTGTTCGGAGAACATGGCCACCAGGACTTCCAGCGCCGGCCAGTCGGCCGCAGTCACCGGAAAGGCGAGGCCCGCCCAGAGGTAGCCCTGCCGGGATTTGAGTGCCAGCGTCCGCTGCTGCCCGGCGGCGGCGGCCGCCGGAGCTGCCACGACGGCAGACGTGGGCCCGGCCGGGCGGCAGCTGGCCAGGAGCGTGGCCACTTCGTCCATGGTTTCAGTCGCCGGACGATTCGTGGACACGGTCCAGATCATGTTGGCGGCGCTGAAATAGGTGGGCCAGAAGGCGCGGACATCCTCGAGGGTGATGGCGCCGACGGATGCGCGGGTGCCGTAAATCGGCCGGGTCATCCAGGGCGAGGCAAACAGGAGACCGTGCAGCTGCTCCTGGCCGGCGGCGCGGGGGTCTTTCTCCCGACGGCCCTGCACTCCAAGCAGGGCCGTCCGCGCCCGCTGGAGATTCTCTGCGTCGAGGCGCGGCTCGAACAGGATCTCCGCCAGCAGGCGGAGGCCCTCCTGGCGGTAGGTGTCGATCACCTGGAAGCGGACCCAGGAGTAGTCCGGCACGGAGTAGTAGTCGTCGAAGGGGATCATGGGGCTGTCCACGGTCTTGAGCTGCGCGCCGATCGCATTGAGCGCCAGCGTCATCTCGGAGCGGCTGCGCCGCGCGCTCCCCTCCCCGAGGAAGCGGTGGGCGAGGTCCACCAGACCCTCCCGGCCCGCGGGCTCCGCCGCCGAGCGGTTGCGCAACAGGACGTGGACGGCGAAAATCCGGGATGCGCCCGATCCCGCCACGGCGACGCGGGCGCCGCAGGGCAGGGTGCGCTCCAGCGGGGCTTCGGCGCGGAGGGCGCCCGCCAGCAGGATCAGGCAACAGAGGGTTGTGAGTCGTGCGTTCACCTTGAGCTCCTTTCAGCGGGGCATGCCGGCGCCGGGGGGCATCGTCGGGGCGGGCGGCGTGGCGGCGGGTTTGGCGCTCAGCACGGTGATGATGGGGTTCGGGTGCCCGAGGAGCCGGGCGGCCTCGGCCCGGACCGCCGTCGCATCGAGCCGGGCCAGGGGCGCGATCGCCCGGTCGCCGAAATAGTCCGCGTACCGGGCCGGCTCGGCCAGCGCCAGGATTTGTCCTTTCCACATTCCCACGTAGTGGATGTTCTCCATGTCGTAGATCTCGCTCACCGTCTCCTGGGTGATGTAGGCGCGCACCACCGGTTCCGGCAAATTGTCCAGCGGCAGAGTGCGCAGCTTGTCCGCCAGCGCCCGCGCCCGCTCGGGGGTGACAGGACCCGGCCCGGGCAGCTCCAGGGTGATCTGATACAGGGAGTAATCCCGGTTGGTCAGCGTCTCTCCCTGAAAGCCCTTGACCGCGCCCTCGCGCACCAGGGCCGCCAGCGGGGACCGCTCCTCGTCCTCCAGCCAGCGGCGGACCAGCCGGAACGCGGTCCAGGCGGGTTCCGTCAACGCCGGGGCGGCGAGCGTGACCACCACCTGGCTCGCCGCGCCGTCCACGTCAAACGCGGCGAACCGGCCCGGGCCGAACAGGGGGGGGATCGCTGGTCCGCCCGGCAGTTCGCCGCGAGGGAGCGGGCCCAGTTCGCGCTCCACCTGTTCGAGGGCGGCTGGCACATCCACATCGCCCACGAGGAGCAGCACCGCGTTGTTGGGCACGTAGTACGACCGGTAATATCGCAGGATCTGCTCGCGGGACATCGCGGCGATGGACGCCTCGGTCCCCAGGGCGGGGAGGGCGTAGGGGGTGCCCGTGAAGACGTGGCCCGCCAGAGCGCGCTCCGCGGCGTGACGCGGGCTGGTCCGATCACGGGCCAGTTCCTCGAGGATGATGCCGCGCTCCTTCTCCAGTTTCTCGGCCGGAATGACCGAGTGGAACACCATGTCGGCCTGGAGATTCAACATCTTGGCAAAGTGCTCCCGGGGCGCCAGCATCATGTAGCAGGTGTAATCGTCCCGGGTGAAGGCGTTGTGGTAGGCGCCCATCAGGTCGGCTTCCTCGTAGATCTGTTCCTGGGTCCGGGTGGCCGTGCCGTTGAACAGCAAGTGTTCCAACATGTGAGAAATGCCGCTGGATGACGTGTCCTCGCCGCGGAGGCCGGTCTTCACCACCACGAACGAGGCGATGGCCGGGTTGGTATTGTCGTTGAGGATCACCACCTCCAGCCCGTTGGCCAGGCGGCGGCACACCGGATCGGCCGCTCCGGCGAACGCCCAGGCGGCGGTCAGACAGGCCAGCAACAGCGGGAACCGAAGTTTCAGGGTGTTCATGCGGAGCACCTCCGGGTGGCTGCGGTGATTGTACCGGATCTCCCCGGCCGTTTCCAGCGCCGGCCGGCTAGCGCGGGGAAGCGGCGGGCCGGCCGCGGCGCCGGAGCCAGTCGGCCGCCTCGCGGATTTCCGGTGTGCCCAGCGCGGCGGCGGCGGCCGTGAACACGACCAGGCCGGCCAGGGCCGCCGCCCCGGCCGACAGGTACGGGTGCGCTCCGGCGAGGCGGTCGGCCGCGAACAGTCCGGCGCCGATTCCGGCGGCGGTCGCGGGGACCAGCCGGGCGAAGAAGGGGACGTAGCCGTCGGCGGCGCCCGGGAAGCGGCGCCGCAACAGCAGGATCAACGACACGACATAGACCGTCACCGCCAGCGAGCTGACGCACGCCAGTCCGGTGGGCCCCCAGCGCCCGCCGGCCCAGACGTAGAGCGGGTAGGCCAGCGGGACGACGGCGGTGCCCAGAATCGAGGGCACCCAGGTGTTGCCCAGCGCGTAAAAGCCGCGCGCGACGACGGTCTGGGCGGCCCAGGCCCAGAGTCCCAGGGAGAAGCAGGCCAGGGCGACGCCGATGGCGGCGTGCTGTTCCGGCGCGATCCGGCCGCCGTACACGAGCATGGAGATCCCGCGGCCGGCGCCCGTGAGCACCACCTGGGCGGCAAAAGCCAGCACCAGCATCCGGCGGACGGCTCCGGCCAGCGTCGTGTAGGCCTGCGATCCTTCGCCGCGGGCGATCAGCCGGGTCAGGGTGGGGAAGGCGGCCACGCCGGTGGCCAGGCCGAACACGCCCATGGGGACATACATCAGCTGCTTGCCGTACTGAAGGGTGGAGACGGCGCCCGAACCGATGAGGGAACCGAGGCGGCGCAGGATCCAGTCGTCCACCGCGACGATGGACCAGGCGATCATGATGGGGATCGATCGGACCAGGTACGTCTTCAGGTCGGGATGGTTCAGGCGCAGGATCGGCCGCCAGTCGAAGCGCTGGCGGAGGCAGCCGGCCAGCGGCAGGGCGAACGGTCCGATGGCGCTCCCCACCAGCACACCCCAGGCAAATCCGTATCCGCCGGCGGCGGGGCCGCCGATGAGGCCGCCGGCAATGACGGCGGCGGTGTAGCACAACGGGGCCAGGGCGGGGATGAGATGGCGGTCACGGGCCTGCAGCACCGCTGACAACAGGCCGCCCACCAGGTGGAAAGCCTGGGCCGGCAGCATGATGCGGGTCAGGCGGACCAGGTCGGCCTGCTGGGCGGCATCGAAACCCGGCGCCACCAGCGGGACCAGCCGGGGCGCGGCCACCCAAAGGGCGGGGAGCAGGACGGCCAGGAGCAACAGGATAAAATTGGCCGTCACGCTGAAGGCTTCCCACGCCCGGTCCTCCTCGCCGCGCTCCAGGTACCCGTTGAAGATGGGGATGAAGACGATGGACAGGGCGCCGCCCGCCAGGAGGTAGTGAAAAAAGTCGGGCAGGGTGAATGCGGTGAAGTAGACGTCGGCCGACGCCCCGCCGCCCAGCACCCGGCCGATGACGGCTTCTCGCACCAGCCCGATCAACCGCGAGAGCAGAATGGAACCGCCCCAGATCATGGACGCGATGGCGATGCGGCGGGACAATCAGCCCTCCTTCGGCGAGGCGGCGGCGGCCGGGCAGGCAGCGGATCTTGGCTGGATAACTCTTGTTTTGACAGGCATTTAACTTGACACTCGTAAGGTATTATAATACCATAACTTGGAAGATGCCACCAAATTTGCCCGCACCGTGCCGGCGTGGGCGCAAGCGGAGCATGAGGCGGGCGGCGCAAGCCGCCGGGAGTGACAGTATGAAAGTCAAAGACATTGCCGCGCGGGTGAATTGCCCGTATTCCGGCGACGGCGAGACGGAGATCCGTGCCGTTCAAAGCATCGAACGGGCCGGCCCCGGAGAGATCACCTTCGTGGCGGACCGAAAGCACCAGAAGATCATGGCCGGTTCCAGAGCATCGGCCTTCATTGTGGCCGAAGATTTTCCAGCTGTGGAGGCTCCCACCATCCGCTCCCGGTTTCCGCACCACACCTTTGCGCTGGTCCAGGAGCTGTTCTACCAGCAGCCGCTTCCCAAGGGGCCGTTTGTCCATCCGTCGGCTGTCGTGGCGCCGGACGCAGCCATCGGCCCGGACTGCTACATCGGCCCGCACGTGGTCATCGAGTCCGGCTGCCGCCTGGGCCGGAGCGTACGGATCCTGGCCAACTCCACGCTCTATCCCGGGGTGAGCGTGGGCGACGACACCCTCATCCATTCCAACTGCGTCATTCGGGAGTATTGCCAACTGGGCTGCCGAGTCATCCTGCAGAACGGGGTGGTCATCGGGGCCGACGGGTTTGGATTCGCGCAGACCGCCGACGGCGGCTACCACAAGATCCCGCAGGCGGGTCGCGTCATCATCGAGGACGACGTGGAGATCCAGGCCCACACCTGCGTGGATCGCGGCACGCTCGACGACACCCGCATCGGCCGGGGCACCAAGCTGGACAATCTGATCCAGGTGGGTCACGGCAGTACCATCGGCGAGAACTGCGTGTTCGCCGGCCAGGTGGGTCTGGCGGGCACCACGACGGTGGGCAACAACGTCAAGGTGGGCGGCCAGGTGGGGATGGCGGGGCACTGCATCGTCGGCGACAACGCCGTCATCGAAGCCGGCAGCGCCGTCATCACCGACGTGGAGAAGGGCGCAGTGGTCATCGGCGTTCCGGCCACCGACCACAAACTGTACAAGCGGTGCACCCTTGCGTTCTTCAAACTGCCGGAACTGATGAACCGGGTGCGCGAGCTGGAGAAGGAAATCGAACGGATGAAGCACGGGCATGAGTGACGCGCCGGCCTTTTCGACGCCGCACATCCTGGAGGCGCTGCAGCGCGTCCACCGGCAGCGCCTTTCCGGGGAGCTGTCGTTCCCGTACGGCGACGGATTGTGCACGCTGACCGTCGCCGAGGGCGACATCGTCGCCTTGGACACGGTCACCGCCCGCGAGCGGCTGGTTCCCTTCCTGAAGGAGCGGGGCGCCGATCCGACGGACCTCCTCACCGGGGCCACCAACACCGTCAGCCTGGGTCGGATCGAACAGCTCCACGCGCTGGTTGCCGAATACATCGGCCGCCTGGTCAACGAGCTGGCCAATCCCAAAATGGCCGTGCTGATCAATTTCAAGTCCGGCGCCACCGGCAGCCCGGACCGCGTCCGACACAAGATCGCCAGCCTGCTGCTCCAGCTCTACGACCAGTGGCTCGACGGCCACATCATCGAAACGCTGCTGCCCGACCGCCAGGGTCGGGTGCGGGTGGCGCCCGACGCGCTGAGCCGCATCCGGGGACTGCCCCTGACCACACGACAGGGCTTCCTGTTCAGCCGCCTGCATGACGGACTGACCGTCGATGAGCTGGTGCGCGCCGGCGGATTACCCGAGGAACAGGTCCTGCGCGCGTTGCTGGCTCTCGCATTCATGGAAGTGATCGTCCTGGAACCCGCGGCAACGCCGCCGTCGCGCCTCGTCCGGGACGAATCGCCGCCGCCGCGCCCCGTCAGGCCTCAGACGGCGCCGCCACCGTCCGCGGCCCCGCCGCGCCCGGTGCCCCGAGCGACACCGCCGCCGAAATCGACTGCCGCTCCGCCGCCGGCCGCCGACGCGACGCCCCCGGCGTCCGGATCCGTGCCACCCGGGCTGATGGTGGAACTGGAGGACCTGTTCATCCTGGCCCAGAACGGCAACCACTATGAATTGCTCGGGGTGGACTACCGCGCCGAGACCGACGAGATCAAAAAGAGCTACGTGGAGCTCACCAAGCGTTTTCACCCCGACCATTTCAACCGGTACAACAATCCGGCGCTCCAGGCGCGGGTGGACGCGCTGTTCGCCCAGATCACCGAGGCGGCCGAAACCCTGAAGGACCCCGCGCGCCGCGCCGACTACGACGAGAAGCACGAGCTGGACAAGACGATGCTCAAGCCCCAGGGCGTTCCCGCCCGGGCGGAACCGGAGAAGAAGGACACCAAGTCCTACGCCTACGAAGACCGCGAGCACATCGCCAAGCAGCATTACACCCACGGTAAGGACGCCTTCAAGGCGCAAAAGTTCTACGACGCCACCGAGCATTTCCGGCAGGCGGTCCGGATGTCACCGGAGGTGGCGGAGTACCAGTTCTGGCTGGGCCGGACCCTATCGCTGAATCCCCAGCGGTTCAAGGAGGCGGAGGAACGACTGCTCAAGGCGCAGGAGATGAAACCCGACCGGATCGAGATCCTGCTGGAGCTGGCGCGCTTCTACACCAAGATCAAGCTTCATCTCCGCGCCCAGAAGTTCTACCAGCGGGTGTACGAGCTCAAACCCGACAACGAGGAGGCCCGGCGGGCCCTCGGGATCAAGAAAGAACGCGGGCCCATCACCTTCAAGGGCCTGCTGAAGATGGACCTGAAGAATTTCCTGAAATCAGACGACGAGAAATAGCGCGGCGAAGGCCGCTTCGATCCGTTCGCGGTACAGGAAAGCCAACGGCCGGGTGTCGTACGCCAGGCCGGCCTGCAGGGCCTGCAGCCAGCGGGGGGCGTCATCCGGCTGGAGGAGGGGCGGAGGGCAGCCGGCGGCCAGCAGGGGAAACCACGCCGTCACCCGGACCAGGTGAAACAGACCGGCGGGAAAAGGGGCCAAGTCGGTCAGCCGCACCGAGATCAGCACGCTCTGGGCCACGGGATGCAGCATGGCCACGGCGGGCGCGGCAAGCCACTCCAGCGTGGCGGCGAGATCGCCGGCCAGCCGGGCCGGATCGGCAGCCAGGCCCGGTGCGGGGAATCCGGTGCGTGTGCCGGTCCGCCAGGGGCAACCGTCGTTCCACGCATTGGACAGATCGGCAAGATCCGCGGATTGCAACGTGCCGCGCTCCAGACATTGGAAGAGGATATCCACGGAGCGAGCCAGAGCGGTTTCGGCGTCGGCCGGGGGGCGGTCCGCGGCGGGCGCCAGCGGCGCCAGGCCGACTTCGGCGGGCAGGATGACCCGGCGGATGAACGACCGGAGCAGCTCCCGGCGATGCCCGGGCGCTGGTACTTGCTCGATCAATCGGGCGCGGACGGCGTCGACGGCGGCGAAATCGGTCAGGGTGCGGTCGCGGGGTTCCATGGGGGGCATTGTAACCGGCGGCGGCTCCGGCCGCAACGGCCCGCTGGCCGGCACGGCCTGCCGGCGCGATCCGGCGCCGCGGATCATCCGTCGGCGTTTGCGGGGAATACGATGAAATCCTGCCGCCGGTAGCCGCGGAACCGGCGGAGCACGGCGTCGCCGTCGCGGCTGCCGCTGTCGTTGGTGTTCCCCTCGATGCTCTCGAACCAGTCGGCGGCGGCGGCGGTGACGATGCCGGCGTGCGTCCAGTCGCCGGGCGCCCGGCGCGTCAGGAACACGCTGCCGGCGGGAATGGCGGCGCGATCGGCGATCCGCGCGCCGGGAACCAGCAGGCCCGCGGCGGACGCATCGGCGGCCAGCACGTCGCACGAGCAGGTGTATCGCAACGGCGCGGTCATGGTCAGGCACTCCGCCGCCTGGCGGATGACGAAGCTGACGAACGCCGCGCACCACGGCCAGCGGTCGCCTTGGCGGCCGCGGGTGTAGAGGCGCACCCAGGGACCCCGGTTCCGCCCGCCCGCCTCACGAGGGCGCGCCGCCAGGTGCCGCTCGGCCACCGCCGCCACCAGCGCGCAGAACGACCGGCCCGCCGGCTCAACGGACCGGAGCGCTCCGGCCATGGGGGCGGCCAGAGCCGCGAAGGTGCGCGGATCGACCACACCGTCCATCGGCAAGCCGGCACTCGTTTGAAAGCAGCGCACCGCCGTCTCGGTGGCCGGTCCGAAGACGCCGTCCACCCGAAGACTCCAGCCGTTGAGGCAGAGCCATTCCTGGATCCGGCGCACGTCCATTCCGCGATGGCCGCGGCGCCGCACGGGCGGCGGCTGCAGTTCTTTTTCCATGGACCATCTCCGGCGGAAGTGTGTGAGCCATTTCAGCACAAACACGGCGAAAACACTATCCCCCACCCGGCGTTCCTGTGAACAGGCAGACTGGAAGCGGAGACCCGATCCGACGGGTTTGGGGTATACTATCGATAATCCCCGGCCGGTGCGCGCGCCGTGGCCGCCCGTCGGGAGGACACCTGAGGGAGGATGCCATGACCGTCAGCAATCCCCAGCCGGTGGTCGTGCCGCCGGCCGAGTCGGCGGCCCAGCCGGTGAAGCGGACCCGCGGCGCCCGCATGGCCGTGCTCATCGGCCCGGCCCAGAACGCGCCCCGGTTCGTCACCCGTCGCTTTCTCTTCGAGCCGGGCGGGCGCATCCCGCGCCACCGCCATCCCGACATCGAGCATGAGCAGGTGATGGTGCGGGGCGAGATGGTGCTCGGCTTCGACGGCGGCGAGCGGACGGTGCGGGCCGGGGACGCCGTCTACATCCCCGCCGGCGCCGCCCACTGGTATGAAAACCGCGGCCGGGAGCCGGTGGAGTTTCTCTGCATCATCCCCCGCACCGCCGACTACGCCACGGAATGGCTGGAGGACCCGCCGCCCGGCGCGTCGGAGTAGCTGTCCGCCCCGCGGGTGGCGCTTCAATAAAAAAGCCCCCGGCCGCTGCGGGCCGGGGGCTGAATGGTCCTGCCGTGACCGGCTCTATGGACAGCAGTTGACGTTGGTCTGGGATGCGTTCTTGTCGGTGATGCTGGAGTTGGCGCCGGAGTCGAAATTGCGGTAATACCCCTTCACCAGATCCTGTTGCGAATCATGGTACACCGACAGGGCATATCGGGCGCCCCGCTCGCCGCTCAGGACGAACGATCCGTTGGGCCGCCAGGTGATGGTGGCAACGCCCGCATACTCGCCCGCGCCCTTGCCGGAGAACACCCGGTAGATGAACGCCCCGGTGGTCGTGTTGAGGCAGAGTTTCGACAGGCCGGCGTCGTCGACATACACGGCGTCAAACATGTCCGGCACATCCATCACGGCGGTGATCAGGTTGGTCCAGAGCTCCACGTGGTCCGGGATGCCGTCGGTGTCCTGGTCGGCGCCGCCCATGGCGTCGGCGAAGCCGCGGAAGATGGTGCGGCCCTCATTGCCCACCACGATGGCCGCTTCGCCGGCGGCGGGAGCCATCGTGTAACCGGCCAGCGCCTCAAAGCCCGGCAGCACGCCGAGATGCTGGCCGTAGATCGCGTACGTTATGGCGTTCAACACGGTGAGCGGGGGCACGCTGTTGGGCATGTTGAATATCGGGTCGGCGGGGGACCACCAATAGACCGGATCCGGGACTCCGCCATATCCACTGCCGAAATCTCCCATCGTGCTGTAAACGCCCAGAGCCGCCCAGAGCGGGTGGTTGCTGTAATCCGGCAGGCTGGCGAAATAGATATGCTCCGTCCAGTCCATGGCCCAGCAGTGGGCGATGAGCTTGCCGCCGCAGGAGACATATTGGAACAGCGCGTCATACACGGCCGAGTTTGAGGGACCGGCATTCTCGCTTGCGAAAATCACCAAGTCCCACTTCTGATTCAGGAGGGCGTTCAGAAAGGTGCTCTGGCTGACGTAGGCGGTGTAGGGCAGACCCAGCCACTGCAGCGCCTGCGAAGGATATCCGTTGGTGGTTCCGTGTGTGTAATCGTCACAAAGGACCAGAATGTTCGGTCCCATGGCGTTGAGGGCTTTCTCGCCCGGCGTCCACTGCAGCGCCAGGATGTGGCCGGCAGGCGGACTCATCGAGTTGTACACGCGCGGGGTGGCCGGCTGCCCCGGCTTGGGCACCACCGTCAGGGGGCCGCCGCGCACGGCGCCGTTGCCCGCCATGACCGGCGCGGCGAGAGCCAGCAGCACGGTCGCAGAGATCAGCAGTTTCCACAAACGATTCATATATCCTCCTATGGGGACGTGAATTCTTGTCCGGTTAGATTCTGTCAGTCATTATCGGATTTATTTGCCGAAAGTTGCGCCTCATTCTGTGCCGGGTTCGCCCGCCGGCGCCGACGGGGCGGCGCCGAACACGGCGTCCTCGATGAGGTACGTGCCCATCCACGGCGCATTCTTGAAGCCGTCCCAGGCGGCCTCGGCGAATTTGCCCGACTCCAGCACGTAGAACAGCCAGTCGTCCAGGTACTCCAGCCCCTCCTGCGGGAAGCCGGAGCCGATGTTCTGGAGCCAGCGCTGGTTCTCCACCTCGTGGGCGCCCACCGGCGGGCTGGTGATCACCGGCAGGCCCAGGGCGGTGTAGAAGGTGAGTTCCGACGGCTTGGTCCAGATGATGTCGGTGTCGTGGAGGGCGGCGTCCATCTTCTCGAAGTAGCCGAACTTGTCGGGCGCGAACACGACGTCGACGCCACTGGCGATCCCCAGCCGCTCCAGCTCCTGCATGAAGAAGGTGTACACCTCCATCCGGATCCCCGCCACGAGGAACACCCGCACCTCGCCCCGCTCGATCCGGCCGCGCAGCGCCTCCACGAGCTGGATGCCGATCTCTCGCTGGGCGCCGGCGCCGCCCACGAGGTACATGAGGGTGAGCGGCCGGCCCGACTCCTCCGTGATGTTGTCGATCCCGAGGTCCGCGGCCATCAGCGGCAGGTACTTCTGCCGGAATTTCATCTTCG
>JAGOHA010000173.1 GCA_017996395.1 Acidobacteriota bacterium
AGTACCAGGTCGAAGAAGAAGTCGATGTCGATGTTCGGCGTGTAGCCCTTGCCCATGTCGATGAAGAACTGGAAGGCCGACGGCAGGGCGATGAAGTAGGCGAAGGCGCAGCCGGCGATGAAGAGGGCCGATGCGAAAACGATGAACGGCAGGGCGTAGCGCTTTTCGTGCCGGTAGAGGCCAGGCGAGATGAACAGCCAGAGCTGCCACAGCAGGAAGGGCGCGGCGAGGAAGATGCCCGCGAACAGGGCCACCTTGAGGAACAGCATGAACGGTTCCTGCAACTTCAGGTAGACCAGGCGCCCGCCCTCGGGCAGGTAACGGGTCAGCGGCACGGCCAGCCACTGGAAGATCTCCTCGTGATAGGCGTAGGAGACCGCGAAGCCGACGGCGATCGCCATCAGGCAGCGCATCAGGCGGCGCCGGAGTTCGTCGAGGTGTTCCAGCAGGGTCATGGGTTTCAGCGATTCGCCGGTTTCCGGGCCGCGGGCGGCGCCCGCTGCGGGCGGTGGTTCGCGCATGGTCAACCCTTCAGATCGTCGCCCGGTCCGGGCGGCGGTGTTTCGGCGATGGCACGCTCCGCGACGGCTTCTTCCAGCAGGCGATCGTGGGCATCGGGGGGTTCGGCGGTCGCCGGCTCGGCGGCCTCGGGGGCGACGGGTCCGGACGGAGCGGCGGCTCCGGAGCACGCCAGGGATGTGTACGGATCCACCGCACTGCGGATGTCGGACAATTCGTTGCGGGCCTCGGCGATCTGTTGCTTGAATTTAACCAGGTCAGGCCGCAGATCGCCTGCCTCCAGGTTGACCTCGCGTTCGATGGTGGTCTTCAACTCGTCGCTGGCCCGGCGGAATTCATGCATGAACTTGCCAACGGTCCGGCCGATCTCGGGCAGTTTGCGCGGCCCGAACAGCAACAGCGCCAGCAGGAAGATGATCAAAATTTCCGGCAACCCGAGGCTCATAACCGCTCTCTCGATCGGATCCCGATACCGAGCGCCATTATAGCAGATGCAGGCTGGTGAGGGACACCGTGGGCTGATCCATACCATCCGGGTGGGAAAAAATGGCGGGCTCCCGAACAGAAGCCCGCCATTGAGATTCGGAAGGAGTGGCGTCAGTTGTCGAGTACCGGGTGCCAGGTTTTATCCGGGTTGAACAGTTCCATCTCCTGGAAGGCTTTCAGCGAGTCCGGTCCCAAATCTTTTTGATAGACCACGCCGTCGTGACTCACCATGAAGCTCATCACGCCCGTGACGCCGTACTCGGCCGGTGCGGCCAGCAGGGCGAAACCGCCGATCATCACTTTTCCGACGAGAAAGCTCATCTCGCCAAGGGGTGCGGCCGGGCCTTGTCCTTTCAGGACCTTGAAAAAGTAACCGTGATACGGCGCGGTCCGGTCGGAGTAACCCTGCTCGATGGCGCGGGCGACGTTCTCCCCAATCGGGCCGCCCCAGGTCCCGTCTTCGTTGCGCCAGGCCAGGCCGTCCTTTTTCCCGGGCGTGCTGATGATGCGCTGGGCGTATTGGTTGACCTCGGCGTCATCGTGCTTCTTGAGCGCGTACTCATGTTGCGTCTCGACAAAACCGCGGCAGATCTGGATCGCGTCCAGCTCGTTTCCGCCGATGCGGCGGTAGAGGATCTCCTGCCGTCCGGCCTTGGTGTCGAAACGCCACTTCCCCTTCTCCTTGACGATGGGGATCGGCATGGGCCAGTCATCGGTTCCGACCACGAGGGTCACGCGCTTCTTGTTTTTGGGATCCGGGGTGAGCAGGCACTTTTCCCGGGCCTTGGTGGCGAAGGCGGTGAGGGCGTTCTTGTCCTGCACCTCATCTTCGGTGACCACCAGTTCCCGGCTGTCCTCGCCGAGGATCTCCAGCAAGGCGGGCACGTCGAATTTCTCCGCCGCCTGGATCAAGGCATCGGCCGCCTCTTTGGGCGTATTGAACACCTTCTGCTTGACCGCTGCGGCAGGCGGGTTTGGCTCGGCGGCGGACACCGACAGGCCAAACGCCATCGCCAGCGCGCAGGCAAAAACAATCCCGATCAGGACGGACCGCGTGCCGGCTCCATCTTGAGCGGTGGACATGGATGGTATGGTCGTTCGTCGTGACATGATGATCACCTCCGTCCTCTTCCGCCGCCCCCGCCACTTCTTCCGCCGCCGCCCCGGGAGCTCATGCTGGAGGCGCCGCGGGAGCTGCTGGCCCGGGCGCTGCTGCCGCTGTAACCGCCGGCTCCGAACGCACTGGAACCTCTGGAACTGCTGCCGCGGGACGCTTCCCGGCTCCCGATGCTGTCGCGACTGCCGCCGGATCGGTTGCTGACGCCGGCGCTGCCGAAACTGCCGGACGAACCGCCGCCCGCCCGATTGCTGACGCCGGGGCTGCCGCCGCGGCCCCCGGCACCGCTTCCGGACGCCCGGTTGCTGGCGCTCGGCATGTTTCCGCCCTGCCGGCTGACTTGCTGGCGGGCGCTGGACTGCCGGCTGGACAGGGAATCGCCGCGGGCCGACCCGCCGTACTTGTTCGCGGTGGCCTTGTTGGAATACGGCGCCCCGCCCCGGTGCTGCGGGTTGTGCTGCCAGGTGTTGCCGCCGCCCCGATTGCCGCTGATGTTTCGATTGCCGCTGATATTGTTGATGTTGGTGTTGCGGTTGAAGTTGTTGTTGATGTTGATGTCGATGTCGTTGTGGCCCCAGCCGCACCCCCAGCCGCAGTGGCCCCAGGCCGCCCCGACGGCGACGCCCACTCCGAACGAGATGGCGGCAGTCGCCCAGTAGCCAGCAGGCGGGGGTGGGGGGTAATAGATCGGCGGGTATGGATACACCGGGGGGCCGTACACGACCACCGGGCTGTATGTCGGGACGTAGATCACTTCCGGGCTCGCGGATTGCACCACGATCACGGTCTTTTGCTCGACCACCTGGGTTTCCACTTTCATCTGCTCATTCGACTTGAGCGCCCCGTTGTCCTTCGCCTTCTTCCGCATGCGCTGCACGGCGTCCATGACATCGCCCTGCTGGGCCAGGAATGCGTTCCCAAGATCGGTGGTCCACTGGATGTCGTCAGCCAGCCGTTTCACCACGTCGGGCATTGCCGCCAGCGCCTGGATGCTGGGATCCCACGGCTGCTTCATGAGCGCGTCGGTGAGGGCTTTGTCCTTCAGGTCGGGATTCCTCGCCAGCCACTGCTGGAGTTGGATGATCTCCAGCGGGTAGGTCGAAGCCACCAGGACCTGGGCCAGGATTTCATCCGGATACAGGGCGATCGGCGCCACCAGGGAATCGAGCTGGTCGGCGGGTATTTTCGGCGCCTCTTCTGCGGCTGGGGCGGATGAAGACGGGCTGCTTTGGGCGAGAGCCTCCCCAGGCGTGGCAACGATCAGCAACACGCAGACGATCGCCAGGGCGCCACGGGCCAAACGATATGGATAACAGAGACGAAAGGTTGATGGGTGCATCGGGTGTCTCCTTGGATTGAGGAGGATAGGGGCAATACCGAGAAACAGCAACTCGGGTGAAGCCACAGGCGGGAACTGGCGGAGGTGGGTGCTGTTCTCCTGTGCTCAGAGTAGAATATACGCGCAAGGTTGTCAACGGTTGTTCCTGCCCGGGCAGTGGACGCGCGCCGGCTCCGTCGGGGGACGCGGAGCCGGCGGAACGCCCTGTCGGAGAGGACGGGCGAGACACCGGGACCTAAAAAACGACGAGTCGCCGCCTGCAGGCGGCGACTCGTTGGATTTCGGGCAATGGTCGGATCAGCAGCAGTCGGAACAGCCGCCGTGCTGCTTCTTGTATTCGCTCTTCGGCACGGAGAACTCCTTCTCGACCTTGTCGCGGAAGACGAGGCCGGAGTTGTACGCGCAGAAGGGATAAAGCTTGCCGTCGGGCGCCGAGTAGTGGATGACGCACCGCTTGACGCGGTCGATGTCGTAGTTGTAGCTGTCCATGAAGTGCATCCCGGCCACGAGCAGCGTCTTGTAGGTGTAGGTGCCGTCCAGCTCGCCGCGGCCGGCCTTCTTGTCCAGCATTCCCTCGAGGGTCTGCAGGAACCGGGTGAAGGACAGCCCCTCGGGCGCCTGGTCGGCGATGAAGTGCTTCTTCATGTTGGCCAGAGTGCTGGCGCCGGTGAAGAACTTGTAGGCGCCGCGGAACCAGGTGGTGGCCTCCATGCTCTTCGCCTGCTTCTGCATGTCGTCCAGGAGCCCCTTGACGTTGACGAAGCGGGTGATGGGCGTGGGTTTCTTGTTCTGGTCCACGAAGAAGTAGGTGCCGATGCCGCAGGTGGGGTGGCAGGTGATGTGGCAGGTCGGGTCGCCGCGCATGGCGGAGATGAGCTGGGAGATGGGCGAGGTGCAGGAGAGCGGGAACCAGTCCGCCTTGGTGGTGAAGCCGGTCTCATTGATGCGCAGCGCCAGGTCGGAGAGGGTGAAACGCAGTTTTTCCCGCTCCTTGTCGTCGATGCGGCCGGTCAGGGCCACGGGCTGGAAGCTGATGCCGGAGCTGACGTCGATGTTGTCCAGGGCGAACCGGAGGATGGGAACCACCTGGTCGTCGTTGACGCCGCCGACGATGGTGGGCACGTAGACGATCTTCATGCCGGCCTTGCGGACGTTCTCGATGGCCTTGAGCTTGATGTCCAGGAGCTTTTCGGAGCCGCGGATCTCCTTGTAGAGCTTCGGATCGAGACCGTCGAACTGGAGATACAGGGTGTGCAGGCCGGCTTCCTTGCTCTTCATGGCGAAGTCGAGGTCGGCGAACTTGATGCCGTTGGTGGCGCACTGGACATGGGCGAAGTTCATCTCGTTGGCCAGCGTAAGGATCCGGAACCAGTCGGGGTGCATGGTGGGTTCGCCGCCGGAGAACTGCACCACCCGGCCGTGCACCGGGCGCTCGTCGCGCAGCGTCTGCAGCATCTGCTTGACCTGCTCGAACGAGGGCTCGTAGATGTAGTCCTGGACGTTGGCGTTGGCGAAGCAGACGGGACAGGTCAGGTTGCAGCGGTTGGTCAGGTCCACGTTGGACAGGACGGTGTGGCTGATATGAAGGTCGCACATGCCGCAATCGTCGGGACAGGAGGCGGCTTTAGCCACCGCCGGATTGGAGACACCCTCACCGATGTCGTAGTGCCACGACAAGGCCTGCCGGTAGATAT
>JAGOHA010000174.1 GCA_017996395.1 Acidobacteriota bacterium
TGGCAGTGCCCCACGTGGGGGACGTTGTTGTACGCATCGAGCCAGGCGCGTCCCTCGGCGTCGTAGAGGAAGTGCCGCCAGCCGCGCACCGGCCGGAACGGCTCTGCATAGCTGAGACGAAGGTTGGGAACGAAACGCGCGGCGCGGCGGGACTTCAGCGCCTCGAGCGAGGTGTCCGTCCACCCGGTGGCCGCCTCGGACAGGTTCAGCAGAGGCGCCGGATTGGGATAGAGCGCGGCGCAGGCGGCGAAGTCGTCCGGGTCGGCCACGCCGTCGGGTGTCTCCCCCCACTGCTCCTCGCCTGCCGCCAGGAGTTGGAAGTGGAGATGGGGCGGCCAGTCGCCGTTCTCCGGCCGGCCGCCCAGGGTGGCGAACGCCTCCCCCGCGTCGATGCGCCGGCCGAACTCCAGATCCGTGAAGACGCTCCGGGCCAGATGGCCATAGAAGGTCGCGAACGGGACGCCGTCATCGGTCCGGTGCCTTAGCAGCGCCCATCCGCCGTAATCGAACCGCTGCGACGACCAGCCCGTGGCCGCCACCTCGCCCGCGAGCGGCGCGTGCACCGGGGTACCTGCGGGCGCGAACATGTCCACGCCCAGATGGCGCGTCCGGCGAGGCGTCAGCGGGTCGTCCCCGCCGCCGAAAGCCGGAGCCGAGTAGATGGGCCGCGGCTCGCCCCAGCGGCCGATGCCGACCGCCGTCCCGCCGGCGCCCAATCGCGCCCCAATCCGCGCGGCGCACACCGCCGGATCGAACTCATCGAGATCATTCCCGCCGATACTGGAGGCGAACGAGAGGTCCAGCACCTGCCCGGTCGCGGCGGGTCGGTCCGGTCCGAGCACTTCGGCGAACTTCCCGGACCGTCCGTGGAGCCAGGCGGTCACGCGCGCCGCGCCCGGATGGGCTTCGAGTCCACAGGCGGCGCGCCAGCGGGCCTCGGCCAGCGGGTGATCGTAATCGTACAACCGCTCCAGCAGCCGCCAGGCCGGCGCTTCGCTGACGGTGACGTAGGCGTCGCCGGGGCGCTCGCGCGCCACCACTGCGGCATTGACGACGCTCACCGCCAGCCGGGTGAGCACCAGGGGAAACAGCAGCGCCAACTCGTCTTCGGACAGAGGCAGGGCTCGGTGATAGGCGGCGACGAGTTCCGCCGCGGCCTCGAGCGGCCGGTCCTGGCCCATCATGGCGTAGGCGGCGGCCACCGCCGCTTCGGCCACGACCACGGAGTGGCACATGTCGCCGAAGTCCACGATGCCGGAGAGCCGCTGGCGACCCTGCCCGTCGTAATCCACCAGCAGGTTGTGGTCGTTGGCGTCGCCGAAGATCGCGCCGCGGCGCAAGCTCTCGAGCCGCGGGGCGACGCGCTCGGTGAAATCGTCCACGATCCGGTCGAGCCAAGTGCGGCGCCGTGGATCCTGGATCAAGCCCAGGTGCGGCCGGATCCAGGCCGCGCGGCACAGGTCCCACTTGAGCTCGCGCCCGAGGGCCGGGTGCCCGAATCCGGCCAGCGCCTCATCGAGCCGCCCGAGCGCCGCGCCGATCTGGGCCCTGAGCGCCGGCGTGTGCGGACGCACCGCCGCCATCACCCGGCCGGGAAGGAAAGTCAAGAGCCAGGCCAGGCGCTCCCCGCCGGCGTCCGCCAGGATGGTCGTGGACGCCCCGTCGCGCGTGGGAACCACGCGCTGGAGCGGCAGCGCGGGCGCGCCCTCGGCCAGATGCGCCAGCGCCCGGATCTGCATCTCCACGAACGCCGGATCGCAGCCGGGCCGCATGATCTTGAGAAGGTAAGCGCCAGCCCCGGTCTCGACGTGGATGTTGAGGTCGTATTCGCCCGGCAGGAGGCGGCAGCAACCGGCCAGTCCGTACGCCGAGCGGAGCAGCCCCTCCACCGCCTCCATGTGAGCCGTGAACCATTCGTTGCCTGCGGTCATGATGGAGTACTTCCTCCTGAAGAAGCACCGGGACGGCGCGGTCCGTGGACCGCCCGCCGAGCGGAAGATCCCGATTGTATCACGAGACGGTCCCGGCGCTAGGTTCTGGTCCCCTGGAGCAACTCGCCGAGCACCGCCGCCGCCCGCTCCGCGCCGTCCGTCGGGATTGCCGGGCACGGGGACGGCGCCGCCAGCTCGCTCAGAATCGTCTCGGCCAACATGTCCGGTGTCGTGCCCGAGTATTTGAGCCGGTAGCCGGCCTTGCGCCGGTCCAGGCGGTGGGTGACGTGGAGTTGCTGCTCGAAGTGCTCATCGAGGGGGAAGTAAATGAACGGCCGCCGCAGCGCCGTGAGCTCCAGCGTGGTGGTGCCGCCGCCCTGCACCACGGCCAGGTCGCCGGCGGCGAAGTGCTCGTACAGCCGGTCCACGTAGCCGAACACCCGGGCGCCCGCCGGGGCCTTGACCGCGGCCGGGTCCACCCGCGGGCCGCACACCAGCACGAACCGGGCGTCCGGGACCCGGGCGCGGACCAGCGGGACCGCGTCGGCGCACAGCCGCAGCAGGGGCGCCCCCACGCCAGTGGAGCCAATGGCGCAGATCACCAGCGGCTCCCGGCCGTACCCCAGCCGGTCGCGCAGCGCCGTCCGGTCCGCCAGATCCGCCGGATCGAACGGGAGGACGTAACCCAAAAAATGCACCGCCCGGCGGGCGAGCTCGCGCCGGCTGATCCCGCCGCCGCCGCCCAGCGGCGTGTCGGGGACGTCGGCGGGCTCGCCTGCGTACAGAATCCGGTCGGTGGGCCCGCCGGCGCGCCGCAGCATGGCGTCCCAGGCCCGGTTGACCAGGCGGACGATGCCCCGCTCCAGGGGATCGCGGGTCATGGCGTCCATGCCGATGAAGTCGGTGATCAGGGCGAACGGAGCGGTCTTGAGCCCCGGGTTCCGGCCCATCGCCAGCACCAGCTCGAACGTCTCGTCGCCCAGGATGAGGTCGTAGGCCCGCCGCCGCGTGGCTGCGGCGAACAGGGCGACGTTGGTCTCCAGATCGTGCTGGAACGTGCGGAGCAGCCGCATGGCGCGCAGCGGCCGGATGACGTAGCGCGGGCTGGCCAGGTTGAGTGTGAAGCCCTGGCTCACCGATTCCAGAATGGTGGCTCCGGTGGTGTAGCGTTCCGCCTCCGGCAGCAGCGTCTGCCCGTTCCGGGCCAGCAGCTCTCGCGCCACGTCGCCCGCCAGCCAGCTGATGGTGGCCCCGGGCAGGCGAGCGTGCAGCTCCCGGGCGATGGCCAGGTCCCGAACCGCATGCCCCAGCCCCACACTGCCGCTGACAAACAGGATCCTGGTTGCACCCATGCACCAGCCTCCTTCTCAGGGACCTTAACAGCCCGCCGCCGGCCGCATGCAGCCGTGGATCCGTTGCGTGTCCCGGCCAGCTCCGGATGCGGCGGCAGTTGGATGAAAGCCTTCGGTCGGTGGACGGTTGATCCTCGAGTTGTTTTCACTTTATGGGAATTCGGCAAAAAGTCAAGGCCGGAGACCTGGATCCGTTGACGATCCGCCACTGGCCCGCCTATAATTCCTCCACCTGTCTGGACGATATGTGGGTTCGCCTTCGAGGAGGTCACATGCAATCACGCACCGGCGCATGCCGCGGGTGGCGGAGGATCGCATTCGCCCTGCCGGCAGCGGTGCTCGTGGCCGTGTCGATCGGCAGCGTTCCGGCGCCGTCCCATTACGGCCTCGTCCCTCCTGGCGCCGCGGAGGCCGCCGTGGTGGACCAGGCCGCCCGGATCGCACCCACCCCCACCCAACTCGCCTGGCAGGAGCGGGAGTTCATCGCCTTCGCCCACTTCGGCATGAACACCTTCACCGACGTCGAGTGGGGCACGGGCCGGGAGGATACCGCCCGTTTCAATCCGACGGATTTCGACGCCCGCCAGTGGGCCCGGGTGCTCCGCGACGCCGGCATGCGGCTGCTGATCCTCACCGCCAAGCACCACGACGGCTTCTGCCTGTGGCCCACCGACACCACGGCGCACAGCGTCCGGAACAGCCCGTGGCGAAGCGGCCGGGGCGACGTTGTGGGCGAGGTGGCCGCCGCCTGCCGCGAGGCCGGCCTGGCGTTCGGGATCTACGTGTCGCCCTGGGACCGGCACGAGCCGTCCTACGGCGATTCGCCCCGCTACAACGCATTCTTCCGCGCCCAGCTCCGCGAACTCCTCGCCCGGTACGGCGAAATTGCCGAGGTCTGGTTCGACGGCGCCTGCGGCGAGGGTCCCGACGGCCGGCGGCAGGAGTACGACTGGCCGTCGTTTTACGCCGTCGTCCGCGAGCTGCAGCCGCGGGCGGTCATCTTCGGCATGGGCCCGGACATCCGCTGGGTGGGCACGGAGACGGGCGTCGGGCGGGAGACGGAGTGGAGCGTGATCCCCGACCGGCTGGACCGCGACAAGCTCGCCGGCGCGGCGGCACACCCCGTGGACGCGGCGTTCATCCCCGGCGACCTCACCGACGCCGACCTCGGCAGCCGGGCCCGGCTGCGCGACGCCGCGTCCCTGCTCTGGTACCCGGCGGAGGCGGACGTCTCCATCCGGCCCGGCTGGTTCCACCACCCGGCGGAAGACTCCCGGGTGAAGACTCCGGCGGAGCTGCTGGACATCTACTTCAGCTCCGTCGGCCGCAACGCCGTGCTGCTGGTCAACGTCCCGCCCGACCGGCGCGGGCGCATCCACGACGCGGACACCCGGAGCCTGCAAGAGCTGCGGCGCCTGTTGGACGGCACGTTCCGCGACAACCGCCTGGCCGGCGCCGTCGCGTCCGCTCCGGCGGCTGCGGGGCACGGCGCGGGAAACGTCCTGGACACCGATCCGGCGACGTACTGGAGTCCGCCCGAAGACGCAACCGCATACGTTCTGGAATTCGAGCTCCCCGCGGCACGCACGTTCGACGTGGCAATGGTTCGGGAGCACATCCGCCTGGGCCAGCGGGTGGAGTCCTTCCGGTTCGAATGGCGGGACGACGGTGACGCCTGGCGGGAGTTCGCCCGTGGGACCACCGTCGGCTACCAGCGCCTGCTCCGCTTCCCGCCGGTCACGGCCCGGGCGGTGCGCCTGGTGATCGAATCATCGCGCACCAGCCCTGCCCTCTCCGCGGTGGGGCTGTAC
>JAGOHA010000175.1 GCA_017996395.1 Acidobacteriota bacterium
CCCAGCGCGCTCTGATCATGCTCGGCAAGACGACTGCGAAAATTCACCAGGCTCGTCGGATGAAACGTCTCATCCCCCAACTGCCGGTTCAACGCGAAGTTCCACCCCGCATGGTAGCGCAGCATCTGGACGGCTTGCCGGTCGGGCACCCCATCCAGGTGCTGCAGTATGCTCACCCCCAGCATCAGCACCGGCTCCAGCGACTTGCGCCCGTTCTCGGCGCAGTAGCACTTCTCCAGCGCCGGGCGCGCCCTCACCAGGTGCGGATACACCCGCTGGGCAAAGAACCGGTAAGGGTCCGCCGGGCCAAAGAGCGACGCCGAGAGCGCCGCCGTCGAAAAGAGCTCCGACTGGGTCGAGAAGTGTGGCAGGCTCATACCAGCGGAGGGCTCAAAGACCGCCAATCAACCATTGACATGAGGCTAGTCTATACAGTAGTCTACCGCCATGCAAGCAGAATAGGTGATGAAAGTGCAGGTCATTCGATCCCGGCAGCGCCCGCCCCGCTTCTTTGTGACCTGCCCTTGCCCCTGGCCGCGGCGTTGGATGTCCAGGCGGGGGAGCGCGTGCAGTGTATCCGTGTAGGGAAGGCCGTCTAGTCGCTGGTGACAGCGCCGTGGTAGGCTTTGGGGAATGTCAGGATTTACGTGCGGCTTTCCAAGCTGTGGGAGTCAGCTCGGCCACACGGTTGGATGGCCACTGGCCCAGGCGGGGCAGCACATCCTTGAGGTAGGCGCGCAGGTTGATATCCAGCCGGCGACAGGTCTCGACGATCGATGCGATCGCCGCCACCTTCGGCCCGGCTTCCTGGCTCCCGATGTGAAGCCAGTTTTTCCGGCCGATGGCAATCGGGCGCAGCCCGCCTTCGCACCAGTTATTGTCAGCCTCCACGCGTCCATCCTTGAGGTATTCCTCCAGCCGGGTCCATTGGCCCAGCGCATAGTCGCATGCCTTGGCCAGCTTGCCTCCGGGCGGGATGCCCTGGCGGATTTCCACCAGCCGATCCTTGAGGGCCGCCATGATCGGGACGCTCTTCTGCTGACGCAGCGCCAACCGTTCCGGGGGGGCCATCCCCGCCCACCGCGCTTCCTTCTCCACCGCGTAGAGCTGCCGGATCCGCTCGATGACTTCCGCCGGCAGGGGATCCTGCGGCGCCACCTTGGACGCATCCATAAAGCCGCGCCTCACATGCGCCAGGCATGCGACATACACGATCCCTTCCCCCAGGTCGTCGTAGGCGGCATACCCGTCGCATTGCAGCTTGCCTCGAAACCCTTTGAGAAATTTCTTCGGCCCTTCCCGCCCCCGACCCATTTGAAAGTCAAAGACCACCGGACCGCCCGGCACGCCATACTCCCAGATATAGGCCCGATGGTTGCGCCCGCTCTTTTCCCTTGTTTGGCACGGCACCGGAGTTTCGTCGGCCTGCAGATAGCTGCCGGCGACCAGCTCGGCCGCCTGCGCCCGGACCACCGCGCCCAGCAACTCGCCAGCGGCCAGCAGCCCGTTGCTCAGCGTCTGACGGCTCAGATCGATCCCGTGATCGTTGGCCAGAGTGGCGCACTGTCGATACACCGGCAGATGCTGCTGGTACTTTTGCGCCAGCACCTCGATGATGAACTCGTCGGAAAGCTTGCTCTTGGGCAGGATTTGCCCCGGCGCCGCCGCCGTCGCCACCCCTTGCTCCTCCTGGCAGTGGGAGCCGCGCTTTTCCCGCTTGATCACCCGCACCCAGAACTTGGCCGGCTCGCACACCAGCTCCTCGCGTGTCTCATATCCGATCACCGGACGTTCGGCTCCACACTGGGCGCACCCGCGCTCTTCCGGACCACAGGGGATGACCTCCTCGCGGCGCTCCAGGTGTTCGGGCAGCCGGTCCCGTCCCGGATGCTGGCGGCGGGGCTTGCGGGCTCGCGGCAATGGATTTTGCCTCTCGGGCTCCGGACGCTGAGCCTCCTGCTCGACTTCGGCGGCCGTCAGACTGGGCTCCTCCAGCATCAGCGTCATCTGGGCCGGAGAGAGTTTCTCGCTCTTGGGCCCCCAGAAGCGAATGTTCAAGAGCCGGATTTGCTCGTCCTTGAGCTGGATGATTCGCTGGAGCCGAGCCACCTCGGCCTGCAAGCCTTGGAAGGCTTGGCGGGCCGGATCGGGCAATGAGTCGAGCATGATCATCTAATCTGGCTATCTTATAGACCAGATAGGATGATATGTCAACTATTATCTCCACTTTTTTTCGCTTTTTTTATGCGGCCTGGCGCCACCACGCCCGGGGTCGGGTCTTCTCCAGATCGATGCCGCTCAACAGCAGAGTCAACTCCTGGGCCGCGATCCGCAGCGCCGCCGGGTCGGCCGTTTTCGGCCAGGCAAAACAACCCCTGCCCAACCGTTTTGCGCAGACCCACATTCCTGTGCCGTCGGTGTAGAGCAGCTTGATCCGATTCTTTCTCCGATTGGTGAAGACGTAGAGGTGGCCGCTCCACGGGTCCTGCTGGAAGCGGTGGGCGACCAGATCGCTGAGTCCTTCAAAGCTCTTGCGCAGGTCCGTGGCCCCGGTGGCCAGATAGATGCGCGTGGCCGGGCTGGGCGCAATCATACCGAGGCCAGGATCCGGAGCAAGGCCGCCACTTCCTCGGAGACGAAGCCCGATTCCACTTCCATGTGGATGCCCTTTGGCAGTTGCAGACGATAGCGGGGCGGGCTGACCGGCGGCGCCAGTCGATGGGGGATTTCGACAAAGGATGGGGCCGCCTGTTGGCGGGGAACCGCTTCGTTTCGGAGCCAGTATTGGAGGGTGGTTAATCCGACGCCCGCCTGGCGGGCGAACTCTCTCTGCGAAAGTGGAGTCCGCCGGTAGGCATTCAGAATCTCTTGGCGTTGGGCGGGGGTGCGACGTTTTTGAAGGCGTGATGCATTTGCCATGGCCCCACTCTGACAGAATCCGACACCCTCTGCCTAGACGGCCTTCCCTACACGGATACTGTTGAACTCCGATCCGGCGGACCCGAAAAATCCGGCCAAGAAACAGCTCGTGGCGCAGGTGACGGACCCGAACGTCCCCCACACCGGCTGGGCCAACCGGCGGCAATGGAACAAATACGCCGGCCAGGAGTCCGCCCCGATCTACCTCGAGCAGGGCAAGTTCTATTACATGGAGGTCCTGCACAAGGAAGGCACTGGGGGGGATCGGATCGGCATCGGGTGGCGGACGCCGGACGGCAAGATCCAGCAGCCGATGTCCTCGTTCTATTTTCAGCCGACTCCCGATCCCAGCGATGTCCCCGTCTCCGGCCCGTTCACCGGGCTGGTGAATCCGAACATCGATCAGTGGACGGGGTCGGAGGATTGGTACACGATCTATGACGGCAACCAGGTGGTGATGTACGTGGATCTTCGGAATGTGGACATCCAGAACCAGCCGGTTTCGGTCACGTGGTTCAAAAACAACGTGCAGATTCCGGGGGCCACGCAAACCTACTATGCATTCCGGGCCGCCAGCGCGGACGGCGGCGCGATCTTCCGGGCGACGGTCAAGGTGGGCGCCGCGACCCTGCAATCGAGCCCGATGACGCTGACTGTCTATCCCGACTCGACGCCGCCGATGGTGACCAGCGCGGGCCTGGCGCCGCAGAATCCGACGGAAATCCGCGTCGTCTTCAACGAGGACGTTACGGAGGCCTCCGCCGAGACGCTGAGCAACTACTCGTTGCCAGGAGGCAACATCCAGTCGGCCACGCTGCTCGGCGACAATCGGACCGTGGTGCTCAAGACCGCGCTTCTACAGCCAATCCAGGTCTACACGCTGTCGGTGAGCGGCGTGCGCGACATGTCCTCCGCCGGCAACACCATGGCGCCTTCGCAGCACTCCTTCACCATCACAGACGGCCAGGTGCTGCTCCGGATCTATTTCGAGACCGGCGTGACCAGCCTGGCTACGCTGCGCACGTTCACGACAGGCAACGCCAACTACCTCAACGGGAATGCGGCTGAGATCCGCTATGTCAGTTCCTCCAGCTATGGCTGGAACATTTACGACAATTACCAAGCCCAATGGGTCGGCTACATCACTCCGCCGGAGAGCGGCCCGTACGTGTTCGCGCTCGCATCGGACGACCACAGCGTGCTGTTCCTGAGCACGGACGACCAGGCGGCCAACAAGAGAGAAATCCTCTCCGTCAATGGCAGCAACGGCCGCTGGCAGATTAATGAGTACGCCAGCCAGGTCCTGACGACGCCCATCAATCTCGAAGCCGGCAAGCGCTATTATATCGAAGGAGTGTGGCGCGATGGCACGGGAGGCGATGGCATCAGCATCTTCTGGCAGAAACCCAGCGACGCTCCGATCCCGGTCGTCAACAGCCAGGCCCAGGTCGAGCCCTACCTCATCCCGGCCTCGGCCATGTCGCTCTACAAGGGCTTCGGCAACGTCGCCATCACGAATCAGCCCGCCAGCTTCGCGTCCATGGAAGGCGATCTCAAGAGCTTCACGGTCGGACCCGCCGGCGTGGACGGCACGATGCCCTATTTCTACCAATGGTATCGCGGCGGGGCCCCCATCCCTGGCGCGCAGAACTATGTCTACAACTTCCGGCCGCGTCTGGCCGACAACGGAGTCGATTACTACCTCGTGGTCAGCAACTATTTCAGCTCCGCCACCAGCGCCGTCGTGAACGTCACGGTGAGCCAGGACGTCGTCAAGCCCGCGCTGGCCGCCGCCGGCAGCCTGAACCGCCAGGAGGTCCGCGTCCGGTTCAGCGAACCGGTCGATCCGGTCTCGGCGACCGCCCTGGCCAACTACAGCCTGAAGAGCTCCGCCGGCGCCGCCGTGGCGATCTCCGCAGCCGCGATGGCCACCAACGATGCCGCGATCGTGTTTCTCACGACGGCCGCCCTCGTCGATTACGGGACGTATGACCTGTCCGTGCAAGGCGTCCAGGACATCGCAGACGCACCGAACACGGTGGATCCCGCCACCGCCGTTTTCACCGCCTATAACATGGACAAGGTCGAGCGGATCAACAACACGCAGAGCTGGGGCGCCTATGCCGAAGG
>JAGOHA010000176.1 GCA_017996395.1 Acidobacteriota bacterium
TGTTTCAACCTCAGGCAAGGAGATCGCATGATGCCCGTACTTCGCTTCCTTCGAACCGCAATCGCCCTCATGGCCGTATGCGCGCTGGCGGTGCCGGCCATGGCGGCCGATGTGGAAATTCCCGACTATTCCAACACGCCCCGGGACCAGGTGCCCGAGGCCTACAAGTGGCGCGTCGAGGACATCTACCCCGACCTGGCCGCCTGGGAGGCGGAAAAGCAGGCCGTGATCGGCATGACCGGCGAACTCGACGCCCGGGCCAAGGACTGGACCGCGTCGGCCGACCGGATGTACGCCTTCGTCGACTGGCTCAGCGGCGTCCAGCAGCGCGCCATGCGCCTGTTCATCTACGCCAGCCTGCAGGGTGACGGCGACCTGTCCAATCCGCTCTACAAAAAGATGCAGGGCGAGCTGCAGATGGTGTTCGTGAATTTCCAGTCCAAGCTCGGCTTCATCAATCCCGACATCCTGAAGCTCGGCCAGGAGACGATTGACGCGTACGTTAAAACCGAACCGCGACTGGCGCCCTGGAAGGTGGGCTTCGACCAGGTGCTCCGCGAAAAGGACCACATCCTCCCCGCCGAACAGCAGCGGCTGGTGTCGCTCACGGGCATGTTCGCCGGCGCGCCGAGCCAGGCGTCCACCATGCTCAACGACCTGGATATCCCCCGGCCGGAGGTCACCCTGTCCGACGGGACGAAAGTCATCCTGAATCAGGCCAACTACCAGAAGCACCGCGCCTCGGCCAACGCGGCCGACCGCCGGCTGGTGATGGAAACCTATTGGGCCCACCAGAAGCAGTACGCCAACACCTTCGCCGTGCTCCAGGACGCGGCCATCAAGCAGCACCTGTACCGCGCCCGGGTGCACAACTACCCCGACTGCCTGAACGCCGCCCTGTTCGGCAACGACATCAGCCCGGCGGTCTACCATAACCTGATCCAAACCGTCCGCGAGAACCTGGCGCCGCTGCACCGCTACCTGCGCCTGCGGCAGAAGCTGCTGGGGCTCCCCGAAATGAAGTACGGCGACGTCTACGCCTCGGCCGCCAAGTCCGTGGAGAAGCGCTACGCCTTCGACGAGGCGCGCCGGCTCGTGCAGGCCGCCATGCGGCCCCTCGGCTCCGACTACGCGGCCGCTCTGACCAAGGCGTTCGACGACCGCTGGATCGACATCTACCCCAACAAGGGGAAGGAGTCGGGCGCCTACTCCTCCGGCATCTACGGCGTGCATCCCTACGTCAAGATGAACTACGACGGCTCCTACAGCGACGTCTCCACGCTGGCCCACGAGCTGGGCCACGCCATGCACTCCTATTTCTCGAACAAGGCCCAGCCGCTCCCCACGTCGCAGTATCCCATCTTCCTCGCGGAGATCGCCAGCACCTTCAACGAGAACATGCTCATGCACGAGTTGCTCAAGTCGGAAACCGACGACGAGCTGAAGCTCTTCCTGCTGGACGGCTACATGGAGCGCTTCCGCGCCACCCTTTACCGCCAGACGCTGTTCGCCGAGTTCGAGCTGGCGATGCACCAGCACGTGGAGAAGGGCCAGACCCTCACGCCCGATTGGCTGAACGCAAAGTACCTCGAACTCACCCGCGCCTACTACGGCCACGACCAGGGGGTGTTGAACGTCGAGGACTACATCCAGTACGAGTGGTCGGGCATCCCGCACTTCTACATGAACTACTACGTCTTCCAGTACAGCACCGGCATCGTGGCCTCGATGGCCCTGTCCGACAAGGTGATGGCCGGCGGCCCGGCCGAGCAGCAGCGGTATCTCAAGTTCCTGCAGGCGGGCGGCAGCAAGTTTCCGCTGGACACGCTGCGCGACGCCGGCGTCGACATGTCCGACCCCGCAACGGTCCGGGCGGCCATGCGCCAGTTCGACGGCATGGTGAGCGAGATGGAGAAGATCGCGGCGCGGCTGGAGAACAAACAGGCCGGCCGCTGAGACTTCGCAAGATCCCGAATGATGGCCATCGGCCGGATCCGCCGGATCCGGCCGATTTTTTTTATTCCTTGACGAGTTCCACGCGACGGTTCCGGGCGCGCCCCAGTTCGGTGGCGTTGTCTGCGACCGGTTTCGATTCACCGAGCCCCTTCGCCTCGAGCCGGCCGGCGTCGATCCCCTGCCCCGCCAGGTACGCCTTGACCGCCTCGGCCCGCCCCTGCGACAGCTTCAGGTTGTGCGCGTCGTCGCCCGCCGAGTCGGTGTGTCCCTCGATGGTGAGCCGCCAGGCCGGTTCGGCTTTGAGGAGTTGGATCACCTCGTCGAGGACCGGCTTCGATTCCGGACGGATGGCCGTCGAGTCGATGTCGAACAGAATGCCGTAGAGCCGCGAGCGGCCGGTCGCGGCGAGATCCTTCCGGAGCTCGCCGCCCACGGAGCCGGACCAGTGGGGGCAGCCGCCCACCTCGGGCGACACTTTCCGGCCGTCCCAGTTGCCCGCCGGCGCCGCGTCCTTGTCGGAGCCCCGCCACCAGAACCCGCGGAACGAATTCCCGTCGGGCGCGAACACCAGGATCGCCGGCCCCGCGTTCCCATCGCCCTCTTCCGTCCACTGGATCTTCATGACCCGCCCTTCGATGGCGCCCTCGAGGATGCCGTCCTTGTACTCGTAACAGCCGGCCAGAGCGGTGCCCTGCTGACGGACGTGAAACAGGGAATAGCTGCTCTCGTAGGTGCCGGAGATGTCGCCCGATCCCTTGGGCGCCGCCGGGAGTTCGCCGAACCCGCGGAAGGCGAACAACTCGGTCCACTCCTCGCTGCCGTGATTGTCCTCGACGCTGAGGCGCACCCAGCGCCCTTTGGCCGGCTTGGCCGCCGGGAACGCCTGCCGATTGACGCCCTCCTGCAGCTCGGCGCGGAGCACCTCGACGAAGCCGGTATCGGACGACGTGTCGGAAATCTCCACGACGACGTGCCGGGCGGCTGAGCCCGGCGTATCCACGCCCTCGGTGTCGAACTCGAAACGCTGGATGGTCGCCGGCGCCAGCAGCTCGAAGACGAACACGTTATCCCGGACCTTGCCCGTCTCGCTGGCCCAGCCGGATGCGGGACACTCGTCGATGAGCCCCACCACCGGCCAGCCGCCATAATACGCCGGTTCCACCACCGGCAGCGTCCCCGCATGCAGGGCCAGCAGGTCGGTCGTCCCGGCGTATGGCGACGCAGCACCGGCAACCAGTGTCGCAATGAGCGCGACGACTCTTATGTAGCGGATCATGACTTCCCTCCTTTTAGGAATCTGGGATCTGGGTCCTGGGACCTGGGTCCTGGGACCTGAGTCCTGGGACCTGGGTGCTAGGACCTGGGACGGGATCTGGGTGCTAGGACCTGGGATCTAGGATCTGGAACCGAGGACCCAGCACCCGGGTCCCAGGTCCCAATCCGAAGGCAAAATTTTCCAAGTTCCAGCCGATTCACCCTTTCACCGATTCACCCATTCACCTCTCCACCGTCCCACCGGCTCATTGCGCCAACAATCCCTCACTCAAGATAAAGCCGTCCGAGATGGTCTGCTTCAACGTCACCTTCAGCCGGCCGCCCTCCAGGGTGAGCACAGCCTCGGCCAGCGCGCCGGCGACCCGCTTGTTCAATGTCGCCGTGGTCCCCTTGACGGTGCCGCGGATCTCGTTGTTCATGAACTTGAGCGTGACTTCGCACCCCTCCTGAATGACGGTGAAGTTGCCGCCGCCCACGTTGCGCTTCTGGCCCACATTGATCGCCGAGGAGCCCTGAACGTCGGCCACCGTTAACACGCCTGTCCACGATCCGGAGATATCGCTGCATGGCCCGTCGGTCTCCCGGTTGAGGATCTTGGCCAGTTCCCGGAGAGCTTCCGGCGTGAACATGTCCGCCGGCAGCTGCTCCTCCAGCTCGTTGGGGAACCACTCCTTGGTGGGCCCGGGGCGCGGGAGATAATTGTAGCGCTCCTGATACACGTGGCCGAGTTCGTGGATGATGATCTTGGCGATGGCCAAGGCGCTTCGCGCCTCGCCTCCGCCGCCCGAGGAGTACCAGCCGTCCTGGTTGAATTTGACCGTATTGGCATCAATGGTCTGGCCGCCGGCCGCCATCGCCATGGAAGATTGCAAGCCGGTGTAGATGAACTTCAGATTGGAATCGTTCAGGCAGTCCACCAGCCGCTGCCGGTCGGCCCGGGCCAGATTGGACCATGTCCCCTTGTCGAGCTGGTACTTGAGCGCGGCCAGGATGGTCGGCACCTGCAGTTCGGCGAACACGCCGGCGTCGCGCCCCTGCTCAGCCACCAGCTGCACCCGGGGCCGCGTGGCGGACTCGTAGTACTCCTTGATGGCGTCCGTATCCACAGGCGCCGCAGCGGCGCCGGCGGCGATCAGGCACAGGCAGGCCAGCGTAAAGGCGCTTCGGATTCCGTTAACCATGTTGCCTCCTCGTCGGGCCACCGCTCCGGAAGGCGAACCGTTCACCTCGAAGGGCGCCGATTGGGAACAGATTTTGACAGATAGACTGCTCCCATTGTGTCGGAACAGGGCGCCGGTGTCAACGGATTCGCCAACATGCACGGATCGACGTTTGATCAGACAGAACGAAAACGATCCTCGATGACGAGTGCGAGTACGATTACGATCAAGATTAATCAGTTACTCCCGCTTTTCTGACAATTTTTGGCAGGATTTTGGCCGCCCGATCGGCCGGGTCGCCCAACTCATCATTGGCCGGCACCATCCGCCCATTCACCACGAAAATTGCCAGGCGCAGCCCCGCGAACGCGGGGCAGCGCCTGGAAGGCCAACTCGTTGACGCGCCGCGCCCCGGGTACGGGGCGCGAGGAAAGGGTGACGGCGATCTCCACGCTTCCCCGCGCCCCTGTTCAGGGGCGCGCCGTGCCAATCGATTCGACTTTCCAGGCGCTGCCCGGCTTCGCCGGGCTGCGCCTGGCTATTGTCTTCGAAACCGGAAGGGCGTGCCGAAGACCCGGCATGGCGGCACAGAGCTGGAGTGAACGATCATACTCCTTTGGTTCC
>JAGOHA010000003.1:0-9153 GCA_017996395.1 Acidobacteriota bacterium
ATCCACCCGGGATCCGAACCGAATCAAGCCGATCCGTTCCCCTTTGATGATCATATCACCCGTCTGTTTCCGAAATACGATGCGCCGGGCGATCAATCCGGCGACTTGGGACATCCGCACCCGGCGGGTGCCGTCCACGAGGACGATCTCGTTGTGCTCGTTTTCGACGGTCGCCGCTTCGCGATTCGCCGGCAGAAACTTGCCGCTGGCATACCGATAGGCTTCGAGGCGGCCGCTCACCGGGGCGCGGTTCACATGGACATTGAAGACATTCATGAAGATGGATACGAACCAGGCATATGGCGGGTCGGCGTCATCGAGGCGCCGAACAGCTACGATCTTGCCATCGGCCGGAGATACGGCCACATCTCCAGACGGGATTTCCCGCTCCGGGTCACGGAAGAAATTGATGCAGAACAGGCAGGCGGCCAGTCCCGGAATTCCCGCATAGGGATGGATCAGCCAGGCTGGCAGAATCGCCACGACGGCGGCGGCGAGGATGAATGGGAATCCGTCGCGGTTGATCACGTGAACAGTCCTCGGTCACTGCAGGTTGTTCTTGCGGTACTCCGCCGCAATTTCCAACATCCGATCCTTAAGCTGCAGTTTTTTCTTCTTCAATTCCACTTCATGCAGCTGATCATGGGGGGTTAGATATTTTCGTCCGGAGAGATTACGCAACTCGTCATCGTACCGTTTGTGCTCGTCGGCAAGGCGCTGGAACTCCTCGTCTTGCCGAAGTAAAATTTCTTTGATTTCCTCGAACCGCATGGTGGCCTCCTGGGGTGGGCTTACTTCTATTCTTTCACAAAACGGAACGATTTGCGATAGACGACGTTCGCGCCGGCCTGATCCAGAACGATCCGGATGGGATGGGTCTTGGTCTGGCTCAATCGTTCGGACGGTTCAAAACTGATCAGGTACTGATTCCGGATGACCAGCGAGAGGCGCCGGCCGATTTCGTTGGGATCAGCATCTTCCAGGTTTTCGAAGACGCATCCGCCGGTCTCCTGACTCACAGCCCGCAGGATCTGGCCCCGTTTGAACAGACTCTGACCTCCCATGCCCGAGCCCGAAAAATAGAGCGCGTAGACGGGCACGCCGTAGCGTTGCACGTGATTCAGAGTAATGTCGGACAGGTTCTCGTCGCCGTCGGAAACCAGGATCAGCGCTTTCTTTGGCAGGTCGTAACCCGCGAGCGAATACAGCGCGTGATCCAGGGCGATCGCCGTCTTGTTGACCGGAGCCCCCTTGCGCTTGGAGTAGTCCCGGATGTCCTTTTTGAAGAAAGACCAGAAGGATTCCTGGCTGGAAAACATGTATGGATGCAAATTGGACAGGGTCGCCAATATCTCCAACCGGTCGGAGGTGGGCTTCTGCACCTCGGCATATTGCGTGCCAAAGGTGCCGAGGAAGAACACATCCTCGAAGCCGAATTGATGGATGAGGGACTGCACCACCTGTTTGTTCCAGCTGAATCGGTTCATGACCGATCGGGAGCTGTGGTCGAAGATGTACCCGATGACCATCGGCAGATCGGTATTGTGGAGGAATTGGAACTGGGTGACCTCCGCGTTGCGGACATACAACCGGAAATTCTCTTTCCGCAGCCCGGTGATCATGTCGCCATCCGTGCCGGTCACCGTGACCGGAACCACCACTCGGACGGACTCCGCCTTCAACACCGGCCGGCCGTCGACCGGCTCCTGAGGGCGGATGGCGGTGCCCAACAATCCCAACAAGATCAATGCGATGTTGATGTGGCGCTTGAAACGTTTGGGAGGTGTTCCCGTCATGCTTGCTCCATTTGAATCATACTCATGTTCAAACCCCGGATTCAAGCACATTTTGGCTTGCACGGGAAGACATTTGATATATACTTTATTTTTATATAAATAACGGTTAAAGCAATGCCGCCGCCTCCATCGAAGCACAGTCACCCGTCGCAGAGACACTCGGCTGATTCCATCGGCCGGATGCGTCGTTTGGCTTTATACGTTCTGATCATTGTTGCACTGATCGTGGCGATCAATTTCTTTTACAATTTGTATACCCGCCACAAAGAGGAAGAGGAACTGGTGTATCAGCAGGCCCGGGCGATCGCCGGCCTGGTGGAAGCCATGCAGGAATACATGGCCCGCAGCCAGGAGCTTATCAACCGGTCACCTGACGGACACGTCGAGTTCAAGGGACTCAATCCGGAAAAAATCAGCCGCGAGGTTTCGGCGCTCTTCAACCAGTCCACCGACCACCGGCTCAGATTGATCAGTCTGCATCCCCGCGTGCCCGCCAACCTGCCGGACGCGATCGAGCGACCGATTTTGGAGGAGATGGCGCGTAATCCCGGGATGCGAGAAAAGTTCGGCCCGGTGGAGCCCGAACGGTCCTACGTTTACGTCAAGCGGCTCGATATCCAAGCCAGTTGCCTGACCTGTCACGGGGACCCCGCAGGCTCCCCGGACATCACCGGACACCGCCGGGAGGGCTTGGCGATCGGCGATTTGGGTGGCGCGATCAGCGTGCGGATTCCGGCCGCCGGCTTGATGGAAAGTAATCGCCAGCGAGCTTGGATTCAACTCCTCTTCGCGCTGCTGCTCATGGGGGGGGCAGTCGTCCTCATCGTGCATCTCCTGCTCCGGATGACCCGTCTGTCCGGCGAACTGAGCCAGGCCAACTCGAACCTCGAGATTCAGCACGCACGCTCGACCATCCTGGAGAAACAGAAAGACGAAGTCTTCCACATGCTGATCCACGACATGAAAGCCCCCTTGTCCTTCATGATCGGCTCGTTGCAGATGCTCCAGGAGCAGAAGGTGGGAATGCTCAACGAGGAACAGGAAGAACTCGCCGCGCTGGTGTTGCGTGGTTGTCGCCGTCTGGAGACCATAATCTCCAACCTCTTGGATATCAATCGGATGGAGGAAGGCCGACTCGAGCTGAAGAACTCGGATGTACCGCTCCAGCCGATGATTGAAGACCGCAGCCAGCCGTGGCTCCAGTTGGCGAAACGGCAACGCAAACAATTCGCTGTGCGCGTGAACACGCGGCATCCGGTACTCCGGTGCGATCGGCAGCTGCTCGAACGGATTCTCGAAAACCTGATCAGCAACGCTTTCAAACATACCCGGGAGGGCGACGGCGAGATCGTGCTCGAACTGGCGGACCGGTTCGAGCCCGAGGGTGTGCAGTTCCGGCTCAGCGACAACGGTGAAGGCATCCCGCCCGAATTCATCGATCGCATCTTTGAAAAATACTCGGTGGTGGAAGGACAGGAACTCGGTCAAAAAACCGATACCGGCCTGGGCCTGGCGTTCTGCCATTCGGCCGTTCAGACGATGGGTGGTGACATCCGGGCGGAGAGCTCACCGGGACAACGCACGGCCTTCACTTTCTTCCTGCCGCTCGAGCCGCCCGTATCGAAATAAACCCGACAATCGCATGCTGCGGCCAAACGGCTTCAGGGAGCCGTGATGGCGGGCAGATGCCGTCATTCGGGGATGCTAGCGGGCTCCGCGGCAAAAAAGCACGGTGGGAAACGTCATCAGAATGATCTTCAGATCCAGCCAGAGACTCCAGTTGTCGATATACTGAAGATCCAGTTTCATCCATTCATCGAAATCGATCTCGTTGCGCCCGGAGATCTGCCAGAGACAGGTCAGACCGGGTTTGACCGACAACCGTCGCCGCTGCCAGCGGTTGTATTCCCGAACTTCATCGGGTAGCGGTGCGCGCGGCCCCACCAGGCTCAACTCCCCCTTCAGCACGTTGATGAACTGCGGAATCTCGTCGATGCTGGTCTTGCGGAGGAATCGCCCGAGCGGCGTGATGCGCGGATCATTGCGCATTTTGAAGACCGGTCCGTTCATTTCATTCAGATGGCGGATTTCCCAGAGAACGTCTTCCGCCCCGTCGATCATGGACCGAAACTTGTACAGGACGAATTTCCGCCCATATAAGCCGCACCGAATTTGACGATAAATCACGGGACCGCGGCTGGTGAGCTTGATGAGAATCGGCACCAGGAGAAACAGCGGGGCGCAAATGATGAGGCCCACGATGGCGCCGATGAAATCAATGAACCGCTTCGCCATCAGGGCGGCAATCTGGTGGGGAACAGGCGAAAAGGTCAGGAAGGCCTGATCCTCGATGAAATCCAGGGAAGGCTGTGAGATGGCGTGGGGGAAAAAATCCAACGGCAGGCGAGTGGGAATGCCCTGCTCTTCACACTGCATCGAGATGCTCTCGAACAATTTCAGATCTTCATTCCCGGAACCGATGAACACGACTTCGTCGATGACCCGACTCTCGATAACCACCTGGAAATCTTCGGGCCGTCCCAAAACGGCTACCGGGTGGGGATTACCGGGTGGGGCCAAATCGGTGAGGTAGCCCTCGATCAAGTAGCCGAACTCGGCATACCGTTCAATCTTTTTGCCGATCTCAAAAATGCGGGGCGTGTTGCCGACGACCACCACATGGCGCTGGCCGTTTCGGTTGCCTCTCAGAGTGAGGAAAACGAGGAAGCCCGCCCGCGCCAACAGCATGAGGATATACAGCACGAACAGATAGCTCAATATCAGGGTGCGGCTGACTTCCAGCTTGAACAGAAACGAGGCGAAACCCAGAATGAACGCGATCAGCGCGACCGGCTCCAGGAGGAACAGAACCTGCCGGCCCAGGTTGCGCCATTTGTACACGGGCCGCAGTCGGGTACTTGAAAGCGAAAAGACGATGATCACCGGGATGCCGACCACGAAGAACCATGAATAATACGGGAGGGACTCCAGAACGGGATTCACCACGTCATGGAGCAGAGTATCCATCATCGAGTACAGGGACATGCGCAACTGGTAACCCAGCGGCAGGGCGGCGATCACCGCCAGCACGTCAGACACGAGCAGGACATCGGCTCGGAATTGTTCCCGTTTTTGAATCATGCCGGCGCGCCCTGCCCCATCCCAGCTATCAGAACCTCGGACTAATGATACAAAAGATATGACAAAAACTCAAAAATTATCACCATTTGGGCACAGCCGACGCAGGCCGTCCCGCAATCCGTCAATCTCGTGCTCCAGCCTGCCAACCCCTGGGGCATCTTGCCGGCAGCGCCGCTCCCGTTTTTTAAATGCCAACTGCGTGCTGATGGTCAGCAGTTCCCGGGTGATGCTGGAGCGTCTCCGTCCCCTGCCCCACGGACGGTGAGCGGTGATGATCTGCCGCAGCAGCGAAGGGGACAGAACGCCGACCGTCGCTTCCTCCGCCAACTCCTGTCGGATGATCCGGACTTCCTCGTGCAGCGAATGTTGCATCAAAATGAACAGCCCCAGGAACACGGCAGGAAAGACGACCAGCAGCACCTGATAATGGCTCATGGCCCGGGTGCCGGCAACGAGGGTGATCATCGTATTCCAGGACACGTGCCCCAGCACCGCGACCGCCAGTCCCAGACCGAGCATGGGACCGGGCGCGGTCCGTGAAAATTTTATCCGGCCGATGAAGTAACCGGCCAGTCCAGTGGTGAAAGCGTGGACGGTCGCAGAGAAGACTGTCCGTAACAACATGGTCCACATCCAGTGCTGGTACCCGCCGGCCAGGAAAGAGCCCAGAAAATAGATCATGTTTTCGGTCATCCCGAATCCGAAGCCGATCGCCGAACCGTAGACGATCCCGTCGGTGGCATTGTTGAAATTGGTATGGCGGCGGAAGAAAAACAACGGCAGTGCCTTGGCCGTTTCCTCGATCACCGGTACGAACAGTGTGAACGCGAGCAGGTCGAACAGGTCGGGCAGAACCGCCGGCACCAGCAGGTGCTCCACCAGCGCGGATACCGCCAGGCTGATGCCGGCCGCGGGTATGGCACCATACAGTAGAGACAGCGCCACCAGGCAGAGGGGTTCCCGCTCGTGACGGTCCAGCCACCAGACGATCAGGGTGTAGACCGTCATCGGCACCAGCGCACCGATCGCAGACAGGGAGACAATCCAGAGAGGGTTCATGGCGGAATCCGGCAGGAATTCTAAACGATAAGCCCACGGTCTGCAACGGTATTCAGCGAATTTCACGACTGCGGGTTCCGGGTGGAGAATTGCCGGATCACACCTGACTGTTTGTCTCGGCATCCTGTTCCGGCTACAATGAACCCAGCAGATGTGGTCTCGACGACCGGCCGGTCTTGGAGGTGACGGTTTGAGAGTGACCCTCATCCAGCATGACGTTTCATCCGATTGGGACCGCCATATCCAGAATCTGACCGCCGCCATCGACGAGGCGGCTCCGTATCACGATCTGGTGTGCCTGCCCGAACTGTTTCACGCCAACTACTCGGATTTGCCCGGCGCCGCCATGGCTGTCGGTTCCACCCGGGCCAAGGAACTGGCCCGATTGTCCAAAGCGCACCCCCACGCACTTTTGATCGGTTCCGTGGCTCTGCGATCCGGCGAATCGTGCGCCAACTCCCTGGTTCTCATGCACGACGGGCAGATGATCCCCTTCTACCAGAAGATCCACCTGTTCCCGCCGATGGGTGAACCCGTGCTCTTTTCGGCTGGTCACAAGCTGTCGGTCGTGGACTTGATCGTCAGCGGCGTGAAATGGCGGATCGGCTTCGCCTTGTGCTACGACCTGCGCTTTCCGGAACTGTTCCGGATCCAGGCGGCCCTGGATTGCCAGTTGGTGGTCGTCCCCGCGCAGTGGCCGTCAAGCCGATCCAAGGCCTGGCGTACCCTCCTGGAGGCACGGGCACTGGAAAACCAGTTCTTCGTCGCCGGGATCAACCGTTGTGGCAAGGACTCGAATGAGTCCTTCGGGGGGTATTCGCGCGTCGTCAGCCCAGCCGGCGAGGTGCTGGCTTCGGCCACTCAGGCGGCGAGTCTGGTTTCGGTCACCCTGGATCGTCAAATGGTGGAAGAATCCCGTGCGTTTAACCATTCCCAGCGACACTGCCGGAGTGAACTCTACCGCCTGCGGTGGCTGGGCGAGATCGAATCACGCGAGATCAATCTGGGGCGCTGACCCCTCCGCTTAAATGTCGAAATAGAGCTTGTACTCAAACGGGTTGGGCATCGTGGCGATCTCCATGATCTCGTCCCGCTTGAGCTGGATCCAGCGTCGCAGCAGATCCTGGGGAAATACGTCGCCGCGGAGCAGGAACTCGTGATCCTGCTCCAGCGCTTCCATGGCGTCGTCCAGGTTGCGAGGAAGGAAGCGGACCTTGTCTTTCATCTCTTCGCTGAAGATGTTCGTGTCGAACGGCCCGTAACCTTCCTGGCGCGGATCGATGCGGTTGACGATTCCGTCGATGCCGGCCATCAGCATGGCGCTCAGCGCAAAGTACGGATTGGCGGTGGCGTCGGGTGGCCGATATTCCAGCCGGACCTTTTGAGGGTCGGACACGTACGACGGAATCCGAACTGCGCTGGAGCGGTTGGCCCTGCCGTACGTGATAGCCACGGGGGCTTCAAAACCGGGCACCAGCCGTTTGTATGAATTCGTGCTGGGGTTGGTCAGGGCGCACAGAGCCCGTGCGTGCCGGAGCAGACCGCCGATGTAAAACAGACCCGTCTCGTTCATGTTGGCGTAGCGGTCCTTCTCATAAAAGACATTCTGCCCCTGTTTGGTCAGGAACTGGTGGACGTGCCACCCGCTGCCGGCCTGACGGAACATGGGCTTGGGCATGAACGTCACTCGCAGGTTGTGTTGGTGGGCCAGGTTGAACAGGACGTATTTCGTCAAGATCGCCTGGTCGGCGCTCCGGAGCAGACTGTCGAACATCATCTCGATTTCCTGCTGTCCCCGCTCGCCCACCTCATGGTGGTGGTACTTGACGTCGATGCCCAGTTGCAGCAGCATGCGGGTGGCCGTGTCGCGAAAATCGTCATACAGATCCTGGGGATTGCAAGCGTGGTACGCGTTGTGGTGGAATTCCTCGCCCGGGTAAATGTGGTAGAACGAGGCGCTGACCCGGGTGTCATACTCCACCTTCGAGAAAATGTAGAATTCGTACTCCGGCCCCCAATACGAACAATCGGCCACGCCGCACTCGATGAGCAGGTGTTCCGCTTTTTCGGCGATCCACCGGGGATCCTGCGGAAATCGGGAGCGCTGTGAATCGGTCAGGTGAATTCGGGAGAAGAAGCTCAGCGTGGGAATCTCGCGGAACGGATCGATGAATGCGGTATCGAGGTCCGGGATCTGGACCATGTCGCTGGATTCGACTTTAGAATACCCGAAGCTGGAACCGTCAAAGCCGATTCCCTCCTTGAGCATGTTCGGCGTGAAGTGTTTCACCGGCAGCGTCACGTGGTGCGGACGGCCCCGCAGGTCCATTGACTTCAGATCGATCATCTCAACGCGCTGTTCCTTGATCAGATCCAGGATGGATTCGAAAGTGCGACCCATGATACGTTCACCTCTCGACATATTTTCTGCCGCGACCACCACCACAAGTTGCGAATCCGTCCGCAACCTGTTCGGTTGAAATGCACCGATACAGTGGAAAATGATTGTAATTTAAAAGATATTTTTTATCAAGCCCTTCTATCCGCTCCGGTTCAAAAGGCATTGGATTAGCGGCTGATCTTTCTGAAACCCAATCCGGCGTCGAACGAATAATGCAACAGAGACCAAGGATCCGTGATGATGGTCGGGGTCTGCCATGAAATCATCTGAATTTCGAGTCGTCCTGGGAATCGCCGCCGGACTGCTTGTCGCACTCTCAGCGGGAGTCCAAGCCGCTGATCGCCCGTCTCTGGCGACGGGCCAAGTTATCGAATCCGTGCCCTGCATTCAGGATTCCGGCCAAACCTACTCGATCTACCTCCCGTCAGCGTATACCCCGGCTCGAAACTGGCCGGTCATCTACGCCTTCGACCCAGGCGCCCGGGGCGTCCGGCCGGTGCAGCGGCTGCAGGCGGCAGCCGAGCGGTTCGGCTATATCGTCATCGGTTCCAACGTTTCACGGAATTTCGAGCCGAAATTGTCGGTGGAAGCGGCCGACGCCATGTGGGCGGACAGCCATGTCCGCTTGTCAATCGACTCCCGGCGGGTCTACACCCTGGGCTTCTCCGGCGGGGCCCGGCTGGCCTCCGGATTGGCGGTGGTCTCACAGGATTTTGCCGGCGTGATCGCCTGCGGCGCGGCCTTCGATCCCAAGCA
>JAGOHA010000003.1:9253-87044 GCA_017996395.1 Acidobacteriota bacterium
CAATCGACTCCCGGCGGGTCTACACCCTGGGCTTCTCCGGCGGGGCCCGGCTGGCCTCCGGATTGGCGGTGGTCTCACAGGATTTTGCCGGCGTGATCGCCTGCGGCGCGGCCTTCGATCCCAAGCACCCACCCCACGACCGCCGGCCTGCTCTCTTCGTAGGGATTGTCGGGCTGGAAGACATGAATTACCCGGAGATGCGTGACGCCGAGAGCCGCCTGCGTGAGGCGCAGGTGCCGCATCGATTGTTTTTCTTCGATGGGGGACATGACTGGCCTCCAGCCGATGTGTTCCTTGACGTCCTTGCCTGGCTGCAGCTCCGGACCATCCGTGCCGGGATCGAATCGCCGGATCCTGCATTTCTGGAGGCTGAATTTCAGCGCCGTTCCGAATCGGCCACCAGGGCCCAAATGTCCGGAAGCCTCCTCGAGGCCGGACGGATCTATGCGGGGCTCGTGGAGGACTTCGAAGGGCTGATTGATACCGGCGCTATCACCACTCAGTTGAATCGGCTTCGCAGCGCGTCCGCCTACCGGCAATCCGAGAAACGGGACCGGCGTCTGCGAACCGAGGAAGACGAGTGGTTGCGCAAGCTGGACCGGCAATTCGTTCAGATTCGGAACACGCCCATGGAGAGCCGCGCGATTGATAGTGCGGTTAAAGACTGGAGTCGGCAGATCAATGGCTTCCGCATCCGGCGGGACACGGGCCGGGATGCCGACGAGCGAAAGCTGTATCTGCGGCTGCATGAATTCGTCTGGAGCCGAGCTTACGAGGAAGCCATCCTGTATTCTCGACAACGCGAGTATGTACGGACCGCGCTCCTGTTGGAGATCGCCCGCTGCGGCAGGCCGGACGATCCCATCGTGCTGTTCTCTCTCGGTAAAACCTATGCCCGGTTGGCGGACGTGGAACGGGCGATCCGGTATCTGGCCGCAGCGGTGGCGCACGGATTCCACGATGCCTCAGCACTGGACGATCCGGCATTCGCCGGTCTGGAGCGCCTCCCGGAATTCCAGTCCTTGCGGCAGAGGATTTCAGGCAATCCAGTCAATCCCTGAGGTCAGGGTGCTGCGTCGGGAGGGACAACGGTTGTCGCCGTGGCGCGACGGAATTCCGAGCGGGCGGCCTGGTATTCCCATCGCGTTCGCGCCTGGGTGGCTTCCGCCCTCGCGAGTGCCGTCTGCGCGTCGATCAGATCCGTGATGGTGCTCGCGCCCACGGTGTACCGCTCCCGGGCCAGACGCAGACTCTCCCCTGCGTGGCGGGTCTGCACATCCGACGTAAGCACCGCGGCATGGCTCTTCTGCAGCGTGGAGTAGGCCGTCCAAACTTCCCGGCGGACCGCCAGTTCCTGGCTGGCGGCCAGGGCCTCCGCCCGGTTGGCTTCGGCTTTGGCTTTTCCCAGCCGGTGTTCGTTGGCAAAGCCGGTGAATAGCGGAAGCCGGATGCTGAGCCCCAACGCCCACTCCTGGTCGGAAGGCGCGAACTCGTCGTCGTGCCATCCAAACTGCCCATCGCCGGTCACCCGGGGGCCGTATGCGCTTTTCGCCTGGGTCACCCCGGCCCGGGCGGCCACGATTCGAGCACCCGCCGAACGGATCTCCGGCCGGCGGGCAACCGCCTGGGCCATCGCCTCCGCCAGCCGGATCTCCGCCGGATCGCTGAGGGCTTCCGTGATGGGCACCGGTTCGATCCGCTGCTCCACCGGCCGTCCCATGAGGGAGTTCAGGTTCCCTTGAACGATCCGTCGGCTGTTCTCGACCTCGATGATCGACAGGTCGGCGTTGGAAACCTCCACCTCCGCCCGAAGCACGTCGAGGAGAGGGACGCTTCCCGCAGCCTTGCGCTCCTGGGCCAGCCGCAGATGTTCGCCGGCCCGTTCCCGGCTCTTACGGGCGGCGTCGAGTTCCGCCTCGACGCCGAGCAACTGAAAGTACGCCTGTTCCACCTGGGCGACCAGATTGCGGAGCGTCTCCTCGTCGTCGGCCGAAGCGCTCGTCTCGAGCGCCCGGGCGGCTTTCAGACCCGCCCGCCGGGCGCCGCTGTCGAACAACACGTAATGGGCGTAGACGCTCATGAACCAGTCATCGGTGGGGCCGATCACGTCCACCGGGATGTACGATTGCAGGTCTGCGGGCAGAAAAGCGTGGCGCTGCCAGCGGCTGAACCCGGTGCCGAAGTCCGCAGTGGGATAATACGGCGCCCTGGCCTCCCCGACCCCGTGCCGGGCGGCCTCGATCGCCGATCGACTGGCTGCCCGAACGGGATTCTGGGCGACCGCCAGGCGCACGCAGTCATCCAGCCTGAGCCGGTCAGGCTCCGGCACCGTCTCGCCGTACATCCAGCCGACGGGTGCAAGCACTCCGATCAGGTATCCTAAGACAAGCAGCGCGCGGAAACGGCACATCGCAGCCTCCTCATTTGTCGCCGACATTCTGGCAGTCATGGCCCGACGGTTTTCCCTGGGGTCAGGCCATGGTCTTTTTGAACCGTCGGGTGGCGAACCCGAGCGTCGTCACGCCGATGACCAGCAGCGCCAGCAACTGCGGCCACAACACGTTCAGGCCGATACCCTTCAGGAACAGCTCCCTGATGATGACCAGGAAGTAGCGCAGCGGATTGGCGTAGGTGATCCACTGGATGATCTCGGGCATGTTGGCAATGGGAAACATGAACCCGGACAGCATGATGGCCGGCATAAAGAAGAAAAAGGTCGTCATCATGGCCTGCTGCTGCGTCCGGCTGATGGTGGAGATGAGCAGCCCGATGCCGAGCGCGCTCAGCAGGTAGATGCCGGTGGCCAGGAACAACAGGAGCAGGCTGCCCCTCACCGGCACATCGAACCAGAGAACGCCGACGGTGGTTGCCAGGACGACGTCGGCAAACGCGATGATGGCGAACGGCACCGACTTGCCCAGGATGAATTCCCACGGGGTGATGGGCGAGACCAGGAGCTGTTCCATGGTGCCGATCTCCTTTTCCCGCACCACCGCCATGCTGGTCAGCATCAGGGTGACCAGAGTGACGATGATGGCGATGAAGCCCGGCACGTAGTAGATGCGGCTCTCCAGGTTCGGATTGAACCAGGCGCGCGGCCGCAGGTCGATGTGGCCGGCCGGCACGACCGATCCGGCCTGGCGGCGGACGGCCTCGAGCTGAATCTGGCGGGAGTGGTCGGCGATCACGCGCCCGGCGTACTGAAGGATCACGCTGGCGGTATTGGAATCGGTTCCATCCAGGATCACCTGGATGGTTGCGGGTCGGCCGGCCCCGAGATCCCCGCCGTAGCCCTGGCCGATCCGCAGCACGATCTGAACGCGTGATCCATCCAGCATCTCTCGAATTTCACTCTCACCGGTCAGCTGGCGTTCCACAACGAAGTATCCGGAACCCGAAAAACGTTCCACCAGTTGCCGGCTGGCGACCGTCCGGTCCTGGTCAAACACAGCCAGGGAGATGTTCCGGATGTCCGTCGTGATGGCGTAGCTCAGAATCAGCAGCTGAAAGATCGGCGCCAGAAAGATCACACCCCGCATGCGCGGGTCGCGCAGCACCTGGATGAACTCCTTGATGAGCATGTGGCGGATTCGTTCCAGCATGGCTAGTCCAACCTTTTGCGCAAGCGGATTGTGCTCAACACCAGCATTGCCAGGGCGAACACGGCCAGCAGGCTCAGTTCCATGAACAAGTTTTCAATTCGAAGTCCCTTCAGGAAGATTCCCTTCAGCAGGCTGACGAAATACCGCGCGGGGATCACGTAGGTGATCCACTGCAGGGGTTCCGGCATATTCCGGATGGCGAACACGAAACCCGACAACATGAGCGCCGGCAGATAGGTCAGGATCATGGCCAGCTGGCTCGAGAGCAGTTGCGCTCGGGTGATGACGCTGATCAGCACGCCCACCCCGAGTGCGCCGGCCAGAAACAGGGCGGCCGAACCGAAGATGAGATCGACCCGACCCCGGACAGGCACCTGGAACAGGTACTTGCCCAGCAGCACCGCGAGCAGCACATCGAACATGCCGATGACAAAATACGGGATCAGCTTCCCGAGAATGATCTCGATCCGCTTCACCGGTGTGGAGATGAGCTGCTCCATCGTGCCGGTTTCCCACTCGCGGGCCACGGTCAGCGAGGTCAACAGGGCGGCGAGAATCGACAGAATCACCGCGATCAAACCCGGGATGATGAAATTGCGGGATTCCATGTCTTCGTTGAACCAGATCCGGGGACGCATCTCCAGCCGGGGCAAACGCAGCGACATCCCCTTCCGGCGCGTGGCTTCCACCGCTATCCGGCCGGATGCGGCCTGGACAACGGCTTCGGCATACCCGAGAACGATGGTGGCGGTGTTCGCATCGCTGCCGTCAAGCAGGACCTGAACCGGCGCCGTTCGTCCGGCTTCGAGCCGCTCGCTGAAATCCGTGGGAATGATCAGCGCGAACTGCGCCCGGCGCTCGTCTATGGCGATCACGGCTTCTTCGTATTGACGAATGCTGCCGGCCAATTTGAAGTAGCGGGAGCCGGTGAATGCGCTCAGCAGGTTGCGGCTGGCAGGCGACGGGTGCTGATCCCAGACGAGAAAGGGCACGCGATCCACGTCCAGGGTCAGGGCGTACCCGAACAGCAACAGCATAAACATGGGCAGTGCGATCGCCATCCCCAGGCTGCGGAAATCCCGGAAGATATGGATGAACTCTTTTCGGGCCATCGCCCAGAGACGCCGGAGGTTCATGTCTGCACCTCCGTGCCGCTGTCGCGCCGGTCCCGCGCCTCGATCAGCGACACGAATACATCCTCCAGCGACGGCGTGACCGGTTCCAGCCGTTCCAGGAGGAAGCCGGCGCCATTCAGTGCCTGGGTGATGGCGTTCGTCGAGATTTCGCGGTCATGAACCACGGCGTGCATCGCCCGCCCGAAGAGGGCTGCTTCCTTGACCCCGGGCTGACGCTCCACCAGCGCCATGGCTTCCTGCGGCCGATCGCACCAGATCTCCAGCACGTCCTCCGGCATGTGTTCCGTCTTCAGAACCATGGGCGAGCCGTGGGCGATCAGCTCGCCCCGGTAGATCAATCCTACCCGGTCGCAGTATTCGGCCTCGTCCATGTAGTGGGTGGTGACAAACACCGTCACGCCGGCTCCGGCCATGTCGTAGATGAGTTCCCAAAATCGCCGGCGGCTGTTCGGATCCACGCCGGAGGTTGGTTCGTCGAGGAACAGGATAGGCGGTTCGTGCAGGATTGCACATCCCAGGGCCAGGCGCTGCTTCCAGCCGCCCGACAGAGTGGCGGTCTTCGACCGGCGGTGTTCCTCCAGCCCTGCCATCCGGATCACCCATTCCTTTCGGGCGGCCTTCCGGCCGGCGGCCAGCCGATAGATCCCGCTGTAGAAGTCGATGTTCTCCTCCACGGTCAGGTCTTCGTACAGCGAGAATTTCTGACTCATGTAGCCGATATTCGATTTGATCTGTTCGGATTCCGTCCAAATGTCGTACCCGGCGACGGAACCGTTGCCGGCAGTGGGCCGGAGCAGCCCGCACAGCATCCGGATCGTGGTGGACTTGCCGGCGCCATTGGGTCCCAGAAAACCGAAGATCTCCCCACGGCGCACGGAAAAGCTGACCCGGTCCACCGCCGTGAACGCGCCGAACCGCTTCACTAGATCGTTGACCACCACCGCCGCTTCATTGGATCCGGTCGCCATCGCGTGCCTGCTCCCGCTCAAAATCCGACAACACCGAAATGAATACATCCTCGAGCGCCGGTTCCACGGGTCGAATTTCCAAAACCTCGATTCCATCCGCGCCCAGACTTTGTCTGATCCAGACCGCGGTGGATGCCTGGACATCGGCTACCACATGCAGCCGGTCCCCGAACAGGGTCACCGCTTGCGGGCGATCCCGCCGCAGCCGCTCGGCGGCGCGCCGCGCATTCGAGGTGCGGACTTCCAGGATCTGGCCGCGCATGAGCTGTTTGATCTCCTGCGGTGTGCCGCTGGCTATCAGCCCGCCTTTATGCAGAAGTCCCAGCCGGTTGCACCGTTCCGCTTCATCCAGATAAGCCGTCGTGACAATGACGGCCACGCCCTCCCGCATGAGCAGGTACAAGATGCGCCACAACTCGCGTCGGGAGACGGGATCGACCCCGTTGGTGGGTTCGTCCAGCAGCAGGACCTCGGGCGTGTGAACGAGCGCGCAGGCCAGGGCCAGTTTCTGTTTCATCCCGCCCGAGAGCCGGCCGGCGCGCCGCTCCCGGAAGGAACCCAGGTTGCTGAATTCAAGCAGCCGGTCAATGGTCTGTTCGCGACCCTGTCGGGGAACGCCGTAGATATCCGCATAAAACAACAGGTTTTCCATGACCGTCAGGTCCGGATACAGTCCGAAGCGCTGGCTCATATAGCCGATCCGCTCTTTCACCGCTTCGGCTTCGCGCACGGTGTGGCGGCCGGCGGTCCAGGCGTCGCCCGATGACGGATTCAGGATCGCCGCCAGCATTCGCATGGTGGTGGTTTTTCCGGCGCCGTCGGGGCCAACCAGGCCATAGATTTCGCCGGCCGACACCACCAGGTTGAGGCGGTTCACCACGGTCCGGCCGTTGAATTGACGCGTCAGCTCGCTGGCGCGCACGGCTTCGGTCATTGACCGGCCCCCGTGGTGTCGACTTCGCCGTCCGCCGGCATGCCGGGCTTGAGTTCCAGGTCGGGATTGGGGATGTCGACCTTGATGCGATACACCAGCTTCACCCGCTCCTTGGTGGTTTGAACGCTGCGTGGCGTGAATTCGGCCTCGGAGGCGATGAACGTCACCCGTCCTTGATACACCTTGTCCGGATGCGTGTCAGCGGTGACGCGCACCGCCTGCCCCACCTTGATCCGGCCCAGGTCGGTCTCGTCAATATACCCCCGCAGCCAGACATGGTGCAGGTCACCCACGGTGACCACGGGCGTGCCGGGCGCCACGAACTCGCCGGCTTCGATGCTGTCGGTCAACACAACGCCGGCCAGGGGCGAAACAATCGTGGTGTAGCTCAGGCGGGTTTCGGACAATTGCAGCGCCTCCCGCGCCTGCTGCAGCCGGGCCTGTGCCTGCTCGATGGTCTCCGCACGGGGTCCGTTGCGGATTTCCCGCAGGCGCTCCTCGGCTTCCTTCAGTGCGGCACTGGCCTGCTCCACCTGCTCCGTGCGCGGCCCTTCCCGAACCAGGCTCAGGCGCTCCTCCGCCTCGCGGAGCCGGGCTTGGGCCATGTCGTACGATGATTGATAGGCCTGAAATTCCCGCTCTGAGATGACGTCTTTTTGAAAGAGCACCCGCTGTCGCTCGTAGTCCTGTCGGATCCGTTCCAAGTCGGCGGTGGCGCTGGCCACGGCCGCTTCGGCCGAGGCGATCTCTTGCGGACGGCTGCCGGTCTGCAGCTCCTTCAACCGGGCGGCGGCGCGCTGAACCGCGGCTTCCGCCTGGGCGATGACTTCCGGCCGGGAACCGGCCTCCAGCTCGGCCAGGTAGGCTTGGGCGGCCAGCACCTCCGCTTGCCGCATGGCCACCTCCTGCCGGATGTCGGTATCTTCCATGCGGGCGACCATCTGGCCGGCCGCGATGTGATCCCCCTCCGACACGGCACGTTCCAGCACCCGGCCGGAGATCTTGAAGCCTACATCGGCGTCCGTGACCTCGATATTGCCTGAAAAACGGACCGTGCCGGATTTTTCCGAGCCACAGCCTCCGAGCACAACGATCCAAACAGCCAGGGCGCACAGAGCGAACACGGTAGCGGCATGGCGATACATAACTGACTCCTGCCTGTCGTTAGACTCTCAGCGGGTGGTGATCGCCCGTCGGAACAGCTCCCAGGCTTGTTCCACGTGGCGGTTCACATCGAATCGCTCGTTGCTCAATATCCACAGGATGGCTGTCGGGGGCATGATCCCCCAGAACAGGACGGCGACGTCATGCGGATTCAATTCCGAGCGGATTTGGCCATGGACCTGGCCTTCAACGATGATCCTGGCAATTCTGGCCTGTACGGACCGTATCATGTCGTAAGCCATCCTCCGGCTCTCCTGAGAGCCGCTGTAGACGCTGTCTGAGAGCAGAATGCGCGGGATCGCCTGAAAGTGCCGGATCAGCGTGATGTTCTGCATCAGGATGACATGCAGGCGCTCCAACGGATCGTGAACGCTGGCGCACGCTTCCTCGATGTTGTCGAACACATGCTCTTTCAGATGCTCAAAAATCGCCATGACCAGGCGTTGCTTGTTCGGATAGTGCCGATAGATTGCCGACGGGACCAGCCCGACATGTCTGGCCAAGCCTGCCATGCTCAGCCCACGCAGGCCCGACCGGGAGATAATGTCCAGCGAATGATGCAGGAGCTGCTCTTTGCGTTGTTTGGAATCCAGACGCTGGGTCATCGACTGCTCCATGTGAACGGTCGTTCACATGATAGTGAGGGGTGATTCACATTGTCAACAGGATATTTGCTGCCACCCAGAAAACATTAATGTGGGGCGTTCAGACAAGCTGATTGGACTGCTCCAGCGGTATCGGACGGCAACTCGACACAAATCCACGACGACTTCAGAGCCGGTCAATCACCCGACGAAGGCGTGCAGTGACTTCCTCGGCCACTTCGCGTAGTTCCGGTTTGTTCACCGCCTGCATGGAAACCATCGGATTGACGGCGGCTACCTCCACTTCCCCGGGAGTCCGTTCCTGCACGATGACGTTGCATGGCATCAAGGTGCCGATCTTGTCCTCGATCTGGAGCGCGCGATAAGCGAACGGCGGATTGCAGGCGCCCAGGATCCGATAGTTGTGAAATTCGACATCCAGCTTGCGTTTCATGGTCGCTTTGACGTCGATGTCCGAGAGCACGCCGAACCCCTCGGCCGCGAGTCCGTCTGTGACCTTGGCTACGGCATCCGGGAACGGCATCTGCATGGTTTTGTTGAAGTAATAGGGCATGTTATCTCCTCCATGACTGATCAGCTATCATACCGCACAAATGATATGAGGGTGCATCAAGATTCCGAAGAAGACGACAGAATTGCCCGCAGTCGGCTGGTTGATTATAATGTGATGGTTGGTTCGAGTGACATCGTTCACAGGAGATTTCCATGCACCTCATCCGATTCCTGCGCCCGGTGGGTTGCGCGCTGTTTCTGATCGGCCTGGTGGCGCTGGTCATGGGGCACGGCGCGGAGTCCGTACGACCGCAAACTCGATGTCCGATCTCGAACAAAGCCGTCGACAAGCAATTTCATGTCGACCGGGACGGCTTCCGAATCTACTTTTGCAGTACGGCGTGCATCGAGAAATTCAAGAAAAATCCTCAGCGGTATCTCGATGCCTTGAAAAAACAGGGCGTGACTCTGGCCAAGACTCCGCTCCCGCAGTCGTTCTGTCCGCCCTGCGGCATGACCGTCGATCGCACGAGCAAGCATGTGGATGTCAAAGGATACCGGCTCTATTCATGCAGCGATTACTGCTCGAAAAAGATGAAAAGCGATCCCGATAAGTACATCCAAATGATCCGGGACAAAGGGCAAGAACCGGAACCGTTGCCGCCCCCCGACAAACAGGCACCGGACCCACCGGCTCCGAGCAAAAAATAGTCTTGTTGATTCGGCTCACGGCCGCGTGATGTTGTACTTTTTCATGCGGTAGATCAGGATGTGCCTCGGAATGCCCAAGGCGCGGGCGGCTGCCGCCTGGTTCCAACGATGGCTCACCAGCGCCTGGCAAACGGCATCCCGTTCCATGGCCCACAACCCGCGACCGGCTTCGGACTCGACGGGCGGCGAGGCGGCTGTTTCCCCGGCCATTTCGTCAGCCAGCATGCTCACCTGCACCTCTTGACGCGGGTGGAGCACCGCCAGGCGCTGGCTCAGGTTGACCACTTCGCGGATGTTGCCGGGCCAGCCGTACGTCCGTAGCGCCTGACGCGCGCCCGGATGCAGCGCCAGTTCGCCGCCCCCGAAGTGTCGATAATAATGCGCCAAGAGAATCAGCGCATCCTCGCCCCGTTCCCGGAGAGGCGGCAGGTGAATGCGGATGACGTTGAGCCGGTAATACAGGTCCTCGCGGAACTTCCCTTCCGCCACCATCGTGTGGAGGTCACGATTCGTGGCGGTGATGAGCCGCACATCGACCGGCAGCGGCTTTGTGCCTCCCAGCGGGTCAATCACGCGCTCCTGGATCACGCGCAGGATCTTGGCCTGTAGCCGAATGTCCATGTCGCTGATCTCGTCGAGGAAGAGCGTCCCCGAATCGGCTTGCTGAAATTTCCCCCGGTGATCCGCCGATGCTCCGGTGAAGGCCCCCTTCCGATACCCGAACAGCTCGCTCTCCAGAAGATCTGTCGGCACGGCGGCGCAGTTGAGCGCCACGAACGGGGCGTGGGCCCGGGGCGATAACTCATGCAGGGCGCGGGCGGCGAGTTCCTTGCCGGTCCCGCTTTCGCCCGTGATCAGGACCGTGACATCGGAGGGCCCCACCCGCCGCAGGAGGGTCAGCACCTCCTGGAGCGCCGGGCTGGTTCCCATGATCGCATCCAGGGGTTTCTGCCCGGCCAATTCCTCCCGCAGACGGCGGTTCTCCCGTTCCAGATCCCCCAGCCTCAGGGCACGATCCACGGCGTGAAGCAACTGGTCTTTCTCCACCGGTTTGGTCAGATAGTCACACGCGCCCGAGCGCATGGCTTCAACCGCGTCGTGGATGGTCCCGAAAGCCGTCAGCATCACGACGGGCACGTCCAAATCGCGGGCCCGAAGCTGCCGGAGCAGATCCAGACCGTCCATCTGGGGCATTCGAATGTCGGTCAGGACGAGGTCGAAAGCCTGCTCGGCGACCGCGTCCAACGCACGCGCGCCGTCAGGGGCCTCCGCGACCTCGTAGCCCGCCTTCCGCAGGTGATAGGACATCACGCTCCGAAGGCTGGCATCGTCTTCGACCAGGAGTACACGTCTCATGCTGTTCCCCCGCACTGCTGTTCCGACGGCTGCCGCTCGGCCGGCAGCTTCAGGATGAAACGGGCCCCCTGCCCCGGACGGTTCTCCGCCGTGAGCGAACCGCCGTGCGATTCGGCGATCTGGCGGGCCAGCGTCAGGCCGAGCCCGGTTCCGTCCGGACGGCGCGAGAAGAACGGTTCGAAGATGCGCTCCAAGTTTTCCGGCGGAATGCCGGCCCCCTCATCCTCGACCGCAAACCGGATTCCGTCCGGTTGTTGACTCATTTCCACGCAGACGCGGCCGTTTGCGGGCGACGCCTGGATTGCGTTCTGCACCAGGTTGACCAACGCCTGACGGAGGCGATCCGGATCAAAACGTGCCCGCAGCTGCTCCGGCGCCGCATAGTCCAGCCGGACACCGCGCTCCGCGGCTTGTGCCGCCAGCACGCCCATTGTCTCGCGAACCACCTCCGTGAGATCTGAGGAGAGTGGCGCCAGGTTGAGCGGACGGTGAAGGTCCAGGAAGTCTTCCATCACGCGAGCCAGACGACGGATCTCGCGGTTGAGTATGTCGAAGAAAGGCCGCCGGGGATGATCGACCGGATAATCCTCCGCCAGGATTTCCGCGGCACCCTGGATCGAGCCGAGCGGGGTCCTCACCTCATGGGCAATCCCGGCCGCCGTGCGACCGGCGGTGGCGAGCCGCTCCGCTGTCACCAATTCCTTCTCCAGCGCTTCCTTGTGACGGCGCTGCCGCTCCCCCTGGGTGACGATGAATCCCATCAGCGTGCCGATGCCGAAATAAAACACGATTTCAACGACTTCCGGATTTTCCCAGAGCGAACATTCCATTCCGAAGACCAGCGGGAGAACAGCCAGCGAAATGGCCGCTGCGGTCAGCACCCCACCCCACAGGCCGAACCAGAGCGCGCCTAGGATCACGGGGATATAGCACAGGCGCCGGTGAATCAGATGCATGGCATGGAAAAAGCCGGCATGCGGCAGCAGATAATGGATGGAAACGGTCGTGGCCAGAACGCCCAGCACGATGATCAGTCGGATTGCTTTGCCTGACATCATGTCGCCTCACACCGAGTTGATCTCAAATACCGCAATAACGTCAGATGATGAATATTATTGATCAGATTGAAGAATAGTCTACACATTTCGTCAGGTAGCCGCACATGCAAATCAGACATGATTACCGTATTCCATTATTAATAAAAGCGTTATCGTTGTTTAAATAGCAAACTGGCCTTTTCGCTGTGTTTGGCACGGTGCGTGCCAAATGGATGATGTCTGCAGTTTGATGCCGACAGATTAGATTCGAAGAGCATGAGTCCAAGTTAAATTTATAGGAGGATATCTCAATGCGTAAAAATCTCATCGTGCTCGGTCTGACCATCGCCGTAGCTGCATGGCTGACCGGTGGCCTGCTGGCTCAGGAAACAGCTACCCAAGGTGTGAGCACATCAGGCGATGCCGTCAAGACCGATGTCAAGTGCAAGTGTCCCGATTGCAAGTGCACGGATTGCACGTGCGATAAGTGCAAGTGCGTGGAGTGCAAGTGCCACCCCTGCAAATGCGCCGACTGCAAGTGTGAGAAATGCAAAAGCGGTGACGGCAAATGCGAACACGCCAAGACCGCCTGCTGCATGACCGCCAACGCCCAGTGCGCCCAGGACAAGGCCGCGTGCGGTAAGGCTGCCGTTGCCAAGTGTGCGATCGACAAGGCCGCCTGCTGCAAGACTGACGCTGGCAAGTGCGCGCACGACAAGGTCGCCTGCAAAGCCGGCGAGTGCAAGTGCGCCAAGGACAAAACAAAACCAGCCGCACCTCAGGCGGAACCCCTGAAGTAGCGTTTAACTGAAATCCCATCCTGTCGACGAATCCGATCGGGCACTCCATTGCGGAGTGCCTGATTTATTTTGGGGAGCCGGTGACTGTCCGGATCAAAAGGATGTGAATCGTCCACAGACTGGTGCCCCGGCTGCGTCCCCCCAGCCTGGGTAGTTGCGACTATTTCTTATGCAGCGACCGGAATACACCGCTGAATGAAGGGAAATCGTAATACAAGGCTCCGCCCGATTCGATGGTGAGCCAATGGAGGGCGGTCAGGCCGAGACTGTCCAGCATCAGATCCCGGTTGATCTGGCGGTTTTGGAAGTAGCGCATGTCACCGGTGAAAAACGAGGAACCGGTTCGGTCGTCTTCGGCGAAGAGGTCCTTCTCGGTGTTTTTCCGCACGTAAAAACCATACAATCGGATCTTGTTTTCCTTCAGATATCTGGTCAGCTTGGCTAACGGTTCGTATCGCTTGGGGTCGAAATCCTGCTGGTCCATGATCACCGGTTTCTCCACCGCCGTGATGACGGACGGTTTGATGTTCACGTGTTTATCCACGTTGGAACCTTCGAGCTGCATGCTCTGAAACATGGCCAAACAGCGGCAGTTGCTGATGAAAAAGACCGGCTGATCCTGGATCCGCCAATGCGCGAGGATGGCCAGCAGATCCTTGAACGGCACCGCATTCTGGTTGGCGGCCAGGAAATCCATTCCCTTTGCCGGCCAGTCCAGTTCCCCGGCCTTCCCGTGCCGCACCGGGTAGACCGTGTTACCGAAGAATCCGAAGATGCTCACCTGGCAATCCGAAGGCAGTCGCTTGAGCAGTTCCGCAAACCCCTTGTTGAAATTCAACGAGGTCATCGCGGGATCCGCATCCTGTTGGATGACAAAAGTGAGGCGTTTGGGTGCGGTCAGATCCCCGGCCGCCGCCCACCCGGCACAAACCGCCAGAGCCAGCATGACGCAACATGTCCATCGGTGCATAGCCAAACCCCCATACAGTGTCTCTCGATATTAAACGAGATCGGACAGCCAGTTGTTTAAACCGAATGGTCGATTTTTCCCAATTCGAGCACCTACTGGGTAAATGTGATGGCGGAAAGGTCATGCCGGTTGGGCGGAAGCCAGGCTGCGCTGCCACACGACGCCGGCCATGATAAATACTAATCCCACCACGGTGGAGCCGAGGATGGGTTCGCCCACCACAAAATGAATCAGGGCCAGGGAGATGAACGGGCACAGGAGAATGAGATTGGATACACGGGCCGTGTTTTCGGATAGCTGCAGCGCCTTCATCCAGCATACATAGGCCACGCCCATCTCGAACAGACCCAGATAAATAGCGCCGGCCCACCCGGTCCAAGATCCGTTCACGGTTTGGGGAAACAGCAGAACGGCCGCCAGGCAATACCCGGTGCCGCAGATGAAATTCGCGGCAAGCTTGATGAGCTCGTCACGCGTATCTTTTACATTGTAGATCCAGTACAGGGCCCACACCACGGTGCTGGCCAGAGCCAGGAAGACTCCGAACGGATCAGACAACCGCACCTGGTGCCACTGCCCGTGGGTGGCGATGATCGTCACGCCCAGGTAACTGACCAGGATCGCTCCGAGACTGGCCCAGCGCAGGCGCTGGCCCAGCAGCGGAACGGATAAAATGACGATGGCGATGGTCCAGGTCTGGTTGAGTGGCTGAGCTTCCTGGGCGGGAAGCAGTTCGTAGGATTTGAGCACCACCGCGTAGTAGAGGAACGGATTCAGGAAACCGAGGGTAGCGGCGCGCAGCCAATTTCGCCCCGAAATTCGGCCCAACTCGCCCAGGCGTCCCTGAAACGCCAGCGCAGCCAGAAGGAAAACCGTGGATGTGAGGGCGGCCCCGAGCAGCATCGGGTAGATCCCGAGGCTGCGCAAGGTCAGCTTGAATACGGTCGCCACTGTGGACCACATGAGGACGGTGGCTGAGGCGAACATATAGGCGCGCTGTTGATTGTTCATCACTCTCCGGACGGCGATCCCGGCATGGCGTCCAGAACGCGTGTCCCCGGTTCATTTCGAATGAAAACCGCTGCGGGACTTTTAGCTGTCGGGCACCATGTGAATAGTATCCCCGTCAAGGCCCGCAGGTTCTTATATCACACACCGAACGTTTGAAAGCAAAACACTCGGACCTAGGATTCCACAGGGTTCAACGTGCCGTTGAGCGGATCTTGGATACAGATGGGTTTCTGGTGTACCATGCAATCCGTGGCAAACAGGGTCCGAATTTCCACTATACCAATCAGATGGAGCATCACCCTGCCCCTGGCGGCGGGCATCCTGCTGATGGTGCCCCTCCTGCAGGGCATTCCGTTGTCCCATGATCTGCATATCCACCTGGCCATGGTGGATCAATTCCAGGAGAGTCTGGCCGAAGGTAATGTGTATCCTCGCTGGCTGGCCGATTTCAACGAGGGCTATGGCGCCCCCACCATGATTTTCTATCCCCCCGGTTTGTTCTACTGCGCCAGCTTTGCGGCGGGATTATGCGGTGGTAACATCTTGGTCGGCCTCTATCTGATCCTGACACTCCTGACAATCGTCGGATTCGCCGGGGTGTACCGGCTGCTGTCGGAACCGGCCGGGCCGTGGGCGGCGGCCGGCGTCGCATTCGCCTTGGTGGCTCCATTCCGCGTATTTGAGCTTCATGCTGCCGGTTTGTTCCCCGCTTACGCGGCCGGCTGTATGTTTCCCTGGTCCCTGGATTCTCTTCGGCGCATTGCGGCTGAACCTACCGGCGGAGGCTGGCTGAGCCGGCCCGTTCAGGGTTGGGCGGTTTCCGTAGCAGTTATGCTGCTCCTGAACCTGCCGTTCACCGTGTTGGCGATGACGCTGGTGTCTGCTTGGCTCGTTTTCGAGACCGTGAGAAGCCGCCGGTTGGACACGCTGATCCGGGTGACCGCCGGAGCCGCGGTAGCCCTGGCAATCTCGGCCGTTTATCTGTTGCCCGCGCTGGCTGAACGGCACCTCGTGACGCTGCCACAGGCCGGGCAAAACGTCTATGCGGGCAATTTTCTCTTCATGCCACCCGGCACGTGGGCGGATCCCGCACTCCAGCACCTGTTCCAACGCATGGCGCTGTTTCCTCTGGCGTTGGCAGTCGTGGGATTGGTGGTGATACTGGCGATGAAACGGGGTTTCACCGAATCGGTCCAATCGCCGTTCAGCGGCCTCCTCCAGCTCGCCTCGTTGATCGCCGTCGGGGCGGTTTTCCTGTCCTCGCCCGCATCCGGGTGGCTGTGGGCGGGGATTCCCGCCCTGGCAACCCTCCAGCTCCCGTGGCGGTTGCTGGACCATCTCGCCGCGCCCTGCAGCATCATCACCACTATGGCGATGGCTGCGGTGTGGCGGTCCAGGGTCCGTTACGGCTGGGTGCGGTATGCTTTTGCCGGCTTATGCCTGGTTCTGACCCTGCTGATGAGCATGCTCAGTTTGTCTTGCATCCGAATGAACGGGTTTGCGCCACCTCACGATATCCTCGAGCAAGTTGCCGCATTCCGGCGGCTGCCGGGCGATTATCCACCCCAAGGTTCCGAGCTCACACCGCAGCGCGCGGATGACGCCCTGGTGACCGTGGCTCGCGGGCTGATCAGCGGGAAAGTCATCGCATGGGAAGCCGAGCGCCGACGAATCGACATCCAGGCGGAGACACCCGGCGCCATCGCGTTGCGCACCTGGTACTATCCCGGCTGGTCCGCCCGCGACGAACGGAATGTGACGCTCCCGGTGACCGCGGAGCCGGGCACGGGGAAACTCCTCATCGCCGTCCCCGCCGGACGTCATACTTTGGAGATCCGCTTCGGTTCCACACCACTGCGCCTTGCCGCGGTGTGGTTGAGTCTGTTCGCGGCCCTGGGGTTTGCTGCTGCCTGCATCTGTCCGCATATCTTTCGAAATCAGAAAAAATCCAACTCCGCCCCGCATCCCGGCATCTGATGAGCGGAGAGTCTGAGCTCACATCCACGGCATCCTAATGAGTGCCGGCTTAGAATGGAACCAGGTGTCGGTGTCATGAAAGCGTGTATGCTGCTCCGAATCGTCGCCATCATCTCGGCAGGTTGCCTGTCGATACCTTGGCTTCCAGCGGATCCGCCTGCCGAGGGCACGGCGCCATTGGCCGTGCGCCGGACCGGAGCCTCGGAGTTGCAGATCCAGCGTGCGGACGGCACCGCGTTCACGATCCGCTTCATGGAGACGGTGATGACCGTGGTCACCAATCCGATCTACCCGCTGGCGGCGGTGTTCACGACCGATGAGCCGCCCGGCAGTCCGCTGGTGGTGCCGCCCCAGCCGGTGGCCACTTGTTCGGCATACATCCTGCACACAGTCACCGGTGAATTCGAGCGGATACCCACAGATGAGACCATGCTGGGCAGCTGGTTTTTCCAGGTGTGGTCACCCGACGGCCACTACGCGGTCATTCTGACCAGTCAATGGGGCGGTTTCAAGTTATTCCGCGCCGCCGACTGGATCAACAGCGGCGGGCACCTTTGGATCGACTGGCGGAAACCGTGGCGGAGCATGGGCGCCCGCGACACCCCGCCCCGCGCCGGTGACCCGGCCAAGATCCACCGGTTTATCTCCTGGGAAGGCCCGGCCACGTTTTCCTTCAGCGGATCCTGCTGCGGGACCGAGTTCAGGTACCGGTTCGATATCGAGCAGGACCGGTTGACGCGCACCGGCCAGCGCGAGCTGCCTTGATTTGAGGCCGGGGTGCAGTATTTCGAACGGAAGGCGAGAAACAAAGCTCCATCCCGGGAAGTATAAAGATCGATAGTCGCTATGAAACCGCGGAGCATCATCCAGATCATCAGCGTCATACTCCTGGCGACACCCGCGCTTCAGGGGAGCCGTCCGCCCAGCATGATGCTGCATCTGGATGTCGCCCGGATCGAATTGGAAGTCTTCCGGCTGGTGAATTGGGCCCGGGCGGAACGCGGCCTCGACCCCTACCGCTACGACGACGGGCTGGCCGACCTGGCCCGGCGGCACTCCGGCAATATGCGGGACTTTCGGTTCTTTTCCCACACCGATCATGAGGCGCGCACTCCGGACCAGCGACGCCTGAAGTATTATCCAGAACTCCTGGCCGTCCGCTTCGCTGAGAACATCGCCACCGGATTCGGCACCACCGAGTCCGAAATCGCGGCCAATCTCATGGAGTCCTGGATGAATTCACCCGGCCACCGGGCGAACATCCTCAGCTCCGACTTCACCCACATCGGCGTCGGGATCGTCCACGCCGCCGCCACCAAATATTTCGGCACGCAGAATTTCGCCTTCCCCCTCGGCAAACTCACGTCGCCTCTCAAGGCTGATATCCGCTACGGCCAGCGAGTGGAACTTGAATTTGAATCCATGGGCAATCTGCCCAAGGACAAACTCCGCGTGATCGTCCTGTACCCGGACGCGAACGTAAAAATCGTCCAGGGTGACGGGTCGTACTACCTGGGCAAATCGTTCCTGCGCCCCAAGTGGCGGGACGATGTGTTCCGGGCGAGTATCCGCTGCGTGGGCGGCCGGGGCACGTACAAAATCGCCCTGGGGTCCGACGGAGAATACTACCCGATCTTTATCGAATTCCAGGTGTATTGATCCGATGTGATCCGCCGCACACTCCCGCTTGATCACCGTGCTACACTGCTGCGTTTCGCCGGTTCCTCAGCCGGCCTTGCCTGATTGCATCCTGCTGGAGTGACCATGCTACCGCTGATTTTCCTGAGCAGCCTGCTGCTGTTCGGTCTGGCTTACCACATTTACGGACGCTGGCTGGAGCGCCGCTTCGATGTGGACAACCGGCGCCCCACCCCCGCCCACACCGACTCCGATGGTGTGGATCGCGTGCCGGCACCCAGCCCGGTTCTGCTGGGACATCATTTTTCTTCCATCGCCGGCGCCGGCCCCATCGTGGGCCCCATCATCGCCGCGACTGCGTTCGGGTGGTTACCGGCCATCCTGTGGGTGGTGATTGGCTCCATTTTCATCGGCGGGGTCCATGATTTTTCTGCGCTCATGGCTTCGGTGCGCCACAAGGCTCGCTCCGTGGCTGAAATTGCCAGGGAGTACATGTCGCCCCTGGCCTATCGGCTCATGCTGATCTTCATCTGGCTCTGCCTGGTGTATGTGCTGGTCGTGTTCGCCGATTTGACCGCGGCCACTTTTGTGGAAAGCGGTCCCGTCGCGACCGCCTCGGTGATGTACATCCTCTTGGCCATCGGTTTTGGCCTGTGCCTTTATCGACTCAAACTCAGAATCTGGCTGGCATCCCTGATCTTCGTCCCCGCGATTTTCGCCGGGATCTGGGTCGGCCATGAACTTCCGCTGGATGCCAGCCGCCTGGCCCAGTCCATCGGGCTGGATCAGGCGGCGTTATGGGGCATCGCCCTGCTGGTTTACTGCTTTATCGCCTCCACCACACCGGTTTGGATTCTGCTCCAACCGCGTGATTACCTGTCGTCCTACCTGTTGTATGCCTCAGTGGCCGCCGGGGTCGTGGGAATTCTCTTCGGGGGATTGCAATCCACCTGGCCGGCCCATCTCGGCTGGTCCAGCCCCCAGCTCGGCAACCTGTTTCCCGTTCTCTTCATCACCATCGCCTGCGGTGCGTGTTCCGGATTCCACTCGCTGGTGGCCTCGGGCACTTCGTCCAAGCAGTTGAACAAGGAGTCGGATGCGCGTGTCGTGGGTTATGGCGCGATGCTCATCGAAGGGCTGGTGGCCGTCATCGCCTTGAGTACGGTGATGATGCTGGCGCCGGGCGACGAACTGGCCGGCAAGCCGCCGCTCATCATTTACGGCAACGGGATCGCCCGCTTTCTATCCCTGTTCGGCGTCCCCCACGCCATCGGCGTAAGTGTCGGCCTCCTCGCTCTGTCCACGTTCATTCTGACGTCCCTGGATACCGGCACCCGGCTGGCCCGGTATATCGTGGAGGAGTTCTTCAATCTTTCCGGAACCATCGCTCGTTACCTGGCGACCCTGGCGTGTCTCGTACTGCCCGCCTTGTTCATCCTGATGCCGCTTCATGATGCCCAGGGGAATACCCTGCCCGCCTGGAAAGCAATCTGGCCCGTGTTCGGTGCCACGAACCAGCTCCTGGCCGGAGTGGCGCTGCTGGTGGTGGTGGTCTGGCTGAAGCGACGCGGACGGAGCAACCTGTTCGTGTTTCTCCCCATGGTGTTCATGACGGCGATGACCGTCTGGTCGCTGTGCCTGCTCGTGGGCCAGTACGGGCTTTCGTCCATCGGACTGATCGCCTGGGCGTTGCTGGCGCTGGCCGCGGTCCTGATCTGGGAGGCCAGCCGGGTGCTCTTGGGCGGAGTGCCCGCCTGAACGGTTCAGCTGGTTTCCATAAATCGGGCCAGCTCGTCCGGCCCGTTGAGTGGCGGCAGGCAGGCCCGGCTGCGGCAGATGATCGTGATCGGTGCGCCGCTGTCCGGCAGGTGGTCCAGGTGCGGGATCAGCGCCCGAATCGCTTCGCCCTCCGCGTCCTTTGTCAGCCACAGCCACATCGTGCCCGGCCGATAACCCTGCCGGGAGATTCGGAGCATCTGCTGAAACGCCTCATCCTCGCGCCGGCCGGAGAGAACGATCACCGTCTCCTCACCGGGCGAGGCGGAAAGTGCAGCGAGGCAGCGCGCGTGGGCGGACGGTGCCCCGGCCACGCTGCCGGCCAGGTCATGCAGCAACTGATCGGCGTTTTCAGCATAATCCGCCCGGCGAGTCAGGGCTGCCAGGCAGTAGAGATTCTCCAGGCTGATCGAGTTGCCGGAAGGAGTCGCTCCATCATAGGTTTCTTTGGCCCGGAAGAGCAACCGCTCTCCGCCGGCGGGTGTCATGAACAAGCCGCCCGACTCCGAATCCCGGAACAGTTCCAGCGTCCGATCGGTCAGGCGGATTGCATGAGAGAGGAATCGGGCCAGGCCGGTCGACTGATAGGTCTCCAGCAACCCGTGCACCAGAAAGGCGTAATCATCAAGCTGGCCGTCAATTCCGGACTCACCGTCCCGATGGCGGTGGAATAGGCGTCCGTCCGCCTGACTCATGCGGCTGAGAACGAAATCCAACGCCTGCATCGCCGCTTCAGCCAGGTCCGGACGGTCCAGCACCCGGGCGCCCATGGCCAGGGCACCGATCATCAACCCGTTCCAGTCGGTCAGTATTTTGTCGTCCCGCATCGGGCGCTCGCGACGGTTGCGCGCGTCCAGCAGGATCGACCGGATCTGCTCCCACGTCGGCTGTTGGGGTGAGCGGTCCAAGCCGGACGCATCGGACGGGAGCGGAGCGCCGTCGCTCAAATACAGGACGTTGCTGCCGGCGGGTGTGTGCTGATGGGGATCGGTAAAATTGCCCGAATCGGCCAGGTTGAACCAGGCGATGACCTGTTCCGCTTCACCGGGAGACATGATCCGCCGGATCTCATCGGTCTGCCAGAGGTAGTATTTGCCCTCGACGCCCTCGCTGTCGGCGTCTTCGGCGGAATAGAAGGCGCCACCCGAATCGCGCATGTCCCTGATGACATATTCGAAAATTTCCTCTGCCGTCGAACGAAACTCCGGATCGCCGGTCGCCTGGTACGCCTCGATGTAGGCGGCGGCCATGAGCGCCTGGTCGTAAAGCATCTTTTCGAAATGCGGCAGCCGCCACGCCGCATCCGTGCTGTAGCGGTGGAAACCAAAGCCAATCTGGTCATACACCCCGCCCTGCCGCATGTGGCGCAGGGTCTGCCGGGCCATCTCCAGCGCCATCGCCTCACCGGTGCGCTTCCAGTAGCGGAGGAGGAAAATGACCTTGTGGGGCGTCGGGAATTTTGGCGCGGTACCGAAACCGCCCGCCGAACGATCGAAGCTGGCCCTGAGTTGCGAGTACGCCTGACTGTGGACGCGGGAGTTAAAGGCATCGTCGCTAGTGGCATGCTCCATCTCCTCACGGATGGCCGCGGCGATTTCCGTCGCGTTGCGCACCAGCTCGTCGCGCCGCTCCTGCCACAGGCTGCGGAACCGGGGAATCAGTTCGAGTAGCCCGGGCAGTCCTGGCCGGCTGTGTTTCGGGAAATAGGTGCCGACGAAAAACGGCTCCCCTTTGTCGGTGAGCAGCGCCGTGAGCGGCCAGCCGCCCCGCCCGGTCATCGCCTGGCAGACCGCCATGTACACATGGTCCACATCCGGCCGCTCTTCACGATCGACCTTCACCGGGATGAACGTCTCGTTGATCAGGCGGGCAACTTCCGGGTCGCCGAACGATTCGCGCTCCATGACGTGGCACCAGTGGCAGGTGGCATACCCCACCGACAGGAAAACCGGCTTGCCCGCCTGCCGAGCCGCCTCGAAGGCGGCCGCTCCCCACGGGTGCCAATCCACCGGGTTATGGGCGTGCTGCAGCAGGTACGGGCTTCGCTCATGAATCAGCCGGTTGGTGTGGGCCGGTTGCCCGTTGGGTTCAGTGCCGGATCGCATATTCGGGACTCCTTGTCTCGACGGTTGCCGCAGGCAGTCCTTAGATCGATTCTCGGCGCCTGTCGATTCAGGTCGCCTGCCGGGCAGGTGACGATGTCTTTCAGGGATGGATCAGTCGATCCGGCGGCGGGCAGACCGGGCGGACTCACATCTTGTACTGACCGAGATCCTCCGGAGAGAGTCCCTCGAGCCATTTCTTCAGGTCGTCCTCCGACCATTGCTGCTTGTCGGCGATGGAGAAGCTCCTGGACTTCCGGATGACATCCTCGGCGACATACACCGGCGCCCCGACCCGGATGGCGACGGCCAGTGCATCGCTGGGCCGGGAGTCCACGACCTGGAGCTGGTTGTTGAACCGAATGTGAAGCTCGGCATAGTAGGTGCTGTCCACCAGGTCCGTGATCACCACCTTTTCGAGCACGGCGGAGAGCTTCGACAGAATGGAGCGGATCAGGTCGTGGGTCATGGGGCGCGGGGCTTCGATATGCTCCATCTCCAGGGCGATGGCATTGGCTTCGAAAACGCCGATCCAGATCGGCAGCACCGTGGTTTCGGCGGTGTCCTGCAGGATCACCACCGGCGAGTTGTTCACCGGATCCAGGATCAGCCCTTTGATGAAGAATTCGATTTGCCGGATCTTGTCCATGGCGTCCGCCTATGACTGGTTTGATGATAGCACACCGGGGGTGATTCAGCCATCCGCCGGATCCGGCACCCATTCGCCTCGCAGCGAGTGGGCGCTGGCGTCGGTGATGCGCACCCGGCAGAAAGAACCCATGAGGTTCGCGTCGCCTAAAAAATGGACGATCTTGTTTTCCGTGGTCCGAGAGGCAAGCTGCCCCGGCTCGCGGCCCCGTCCATCCACCAACACCTCCCGGATCGAGCCGATTTCGGCGCGATTGTTCTCCAGCTGAATCGCCTCCTGCGCCGCCTGCAGCCGGACAAGGCGTGTCTGCTTGACCGGCCGCGGGATTGAATCCGGCTGCTCGAAAGCGGGCGTCCCCGGGCGCGGGGAATACATGAACGAGAAGATCGAGTCGTAGCGGACGAACCGCAGCAGGGCCAGGGTCTCTTCGAAATCCCGCTCCGACTCTCCCGGAAAGCCGACGATGAAATCGGACGACAGACTCATGTAGCGCTCCGCTTGCCGGATCTTGGCCACATGGGCGAGGTAGTCATCGGCGGTGTACTTGCGGTTCATCGCCATCAAGATACGGTTGGATCCGGATTGCGCCGGCAGATGGAGCTGGTTGCAAATGACCGGATTCGCTTCCATGACCTGGAGCAGCCGTGGGTTGAAATCCTTGGGGTGCGAGGTCGTGAACCGAAGCCGTCTCAGGCCGGGGACGGCAGCGACCGCCGCGAGGAGATCGGCGAACTCATGCACCTCCCCGGCCGGATCGCGGTAGGAGTTGACGTTCTGTCCCAGCAGCATGATTTCCACCGCCCCGTCAGCCACGAGGCGGCGGATCTCTTCGAGGATCCGACCGGATGGCCGGCTCCGCTCCCGCCCCCGGGTATGCGGCACCACGCAGTAGGCGCAAAAATTGTCGCACCCCTCCATGATGGTCACGAACGCACGAAACGTCGTCTCGCGCAGGATCGTGTCCGTCTCGACGGGCATGGGATCGTCGTCCATGTCCACATCCACGCAACGCTCGATCCGGCCGGCGTCCAGGTCGTCCAGATGGCGGGTTAAACGGTGGATCTTGCGCGTGCCGAGGACCAGGTCCAATCCGGCGAACTGCTTCATCATCTCCCAACCCTGCTGCTGCGCCACGCAGCCCAGGACACCCACCCGCAGCTTCGGTCGCCCCGCCTTGAGCGCCAGTGTCTGTCCGAGGTAAGAGAACACTTTCTGCACCGGCTTTTCCCGAACACAGCAGGTGTTGTAGAGGATGAGGTCGGCATCGTGCGGCCGGGCGGCTTTCCGCCACCCGGCGGAAACGAGCAGGCCGGCCGCCTTTTCCGAGTCGAGGACGTTCATCTGGCAACCGAACGTGTGGATGAAGAATGTCTTGCTAGCAGCCATCGGCGAGCCTGGTGACCGGCGGGTTCACGCTTTCCCCAGGAGCTGGCGGGCATGCTTTCGGGTGATCTCGGTGATCTGGACGCCGCCCAGCATCCGGGCCAGCTCGTCAACTTTTTCCGCCTGGCTGAGTCGTTGGATGGCGGTGAAGGTCCGTCCGCCGGCGACCGTCTTCTCCACTCGAAGATGATGGTCGGACTGGGCGGCGATGTGGGGCGAGTGGGTGACACAGAAGCACTGGTTGCTCGCAGCCACCCGGCTCAGCTTTCGGCCGACGACCTCGGTGGTGCCGCCGCCGATGCCGGCATCGATCTCGTCGAAGATGAGCACCGCGTCGGGCTCCGAACGCAGGATCAATTTGATGGCCAGGGCCAGCCGCGAAAGCTCACCGCCGGACGCGATCTTGTGCAGCGGCCGCAGCTCCTCGCCGACGTTGGGGCTGGCGAGGAATTCCACATCGTCCAGTCCGGTGGCGGGCGGCGCATCCCCCGCCTCAATCGGCAGGATGCGCACCTGGAACCGGGTGCCTTTCATGTCCAGCTCGTCGAGATGCTTTTTCATTTCCCGTTCCACGCTCCGGGCGGCCTTCTGGCGTGCCTGGCTCAGGGTATCGGCGGCCTGCCGATACCGCCCGACCAGCTCGCCCACTTCCTGCTGCAGCTGGGTCGTGCGCGCGTCCGAATCGCGCAATCGGTCGCGTTCCGCCAGAACGCCCTGGTTGTATTCCAGGACTGCCTCGATGGTGGGCCCATATTTGCGTTTGAGCCGATCCAACTGCAGCAACCGGGATTCGATTTCATTCAGCCGGTTCTCGTTGTACTCGACGGTGGCCGCATGGTCCCGCGCGGCGAAGGCGGCATCCTCGAGCTGGAAGATCACGTTCTGGAGAGTTTCGGCGGTCCGGGCCAGGCGCGAATCGATGGCGGCCATCTCCTGGTGCCGGTGGAGAAGCCGCCCCAACTGGCGCAGCACCGCTCCCTCGTTCTCATAGAGCAAATCGTGGGTTTCAGTGGAGAGCTGGAACAGCTTCTCCGCGTTGACGAGAATCCGCCGCTCGTCGTTCAGCTGGTTCTCCTCGCCATGAACGGGATGAACGGCGTCGATCTCCGTCGCCTGGAAGTCCAGCAGATCCAGCCGCTGCAGCCGGGTCTGCTCGTCGTGGACCAGCCGGTCCAGCTCGGCACGAGTCGCGGCAATCTGGCGCGCCAGCTCCTGAACCGTCCGCAGCGTGTCCCGCTGGCCGTGGTAATTGTCGAGCAGCTGGAGGTGGTAGCGAGGCTGCAGCAGCAGGCGGCAATCGTGCTGGCCGTGAATCTCCAGCAGTTCATCACCCAGACGCCGCAGGAACGCCGTGGCGACAAGCCGGCCGGCCACCTGGGCGCGCCCGCCGCTGCCGGCCGCCAGTTCCCGCCGAACCTGGAGGCCGTCTTCCAGATCGTCCCGCTCGATGCCCTCGGCTTCAAGCAACGGCCAGACTGGACTGCCTTCCGGCAGGTCAAAGATGCCTTCCACCATGGCCCGGTTCTCACCGCTGCGGATGAGATCCGATGAGCCTCGGGCGCCGGCCAGGAGCCCCACGGCATCGATCAGGATCGATTTGCCGGAACCCGTTTCCCCCGTGATCACATTGAGGCCGGGCCCGAATTCGATCTCGAGATCCTCGATCACGGCGATATTGCGGATGTGCAGATATCGGAGCACAAAAACCGTCCTTTTCTCCAGACGAATCATCCGTTTGGTAGGGCATTATATCAAAAGAATCGTTTGACTTGATAGTGGTTCCATGATATTCATTAACCTTATTTTTTTAAAGGAGATAGGCATTGTTTTCGTTCATAGCCACCGCGGTCTCGAGCGGGTTTTCGGGTGGGATTTTCGAGCTCATCCGCAGCGCCGGTATCGTGGCCCAGGGCGTCTTTCTGCTTTTGCTGGTCTTTTCGATTTTTTCCTGGGCCATCATTTTCCAGAAGCTGGTGCTCTTCCGCAAAGTGGAACGCCAATCCCTCAATTTCCTGCAGCTTTTCCATGAGAGCAGCAAGCTTTCCGAAATCTACAAACGGAGCGGCGATTTCAAGAACAGTCCGCTGACGGGCGTATTCCTGGCCGGCTACAGCGAACTCAACGCGCAACTCACGGCCCGACATGCCCCCGACAGCGATGCCGCACCCACGCTCCACATCAAGAGCATTTCCAACGTCGAGCGGACACTGCGAAAGGCATCCGCCGTGGAACTCACCCACCTGGAGCGCTCCCTGAACTGGCTGGCGACCACCGGCTCGGTCACCCCGTTCATCGGGCTGTTCGGGACCGTGGTGGGGATCATCGACGCCTTCCACGGTCTCGGTCAGTTGGAAACCACATCCATTCAGGCCGTGGCGCCCGGCATCGCCGAGGCCCTCTACGCCACGGCCTTCGGCCTGTTCGCCGCGATCCCGGCAGTGATTTTCTTCAACCATTTCCTGTCCCGGATCAAACATATGGCGTCGCTGCTGGATGACTTCACAACCGAGCTGACCAACCTGGTGGAACGCAACTTCACGTGAGGAGTTGGCCATGGCGTTCACGAACCCCAACGGCCGGACCATGACGTCGTTGGCCGAGATCAACGTCACCCCCCTGGTGGACGTCATGCTGGTCCTGCTGGTGATTTTCATGGTCACCGCACCCATCATCCAGGCGGGCATCGAGGTCAACCTGCCCCGCACACGGCATGTCAAGAACTTCAACCCGCACCAGCAGTATGTCGTCTCCATCGATGAACGGAGCAATCTGTACTTCATGACCCGCCAGATCCACATCAACGATCTGGGACCGGCCCTGCGCCAGCGCCTCGGCCAGGACCTCAATCAACCGATCTATCTGCAGGCGGACGGCGACGTCCGGTTCGCCGTCGTCGTCAAGGTGATGGATACGCTCCGCGAACACGCCTTCACCAACATCCAGATCGTCACGCGGCCCATGATTCAACAACGCAAGCCATGACCGTCGATGACCGTCATTATCATTATCAGTCTCTGGTCTCCGAGGGAGACCGACGCAAATTCCTCATCTCCTCCATTGTGTCGCATTTTTTGCTGGTCACGGTCATTCTGGTCTGGCAATTTGCCGCGCCCAGGGGCCCCACGCTGACTTTAGGCGGAGGCGGCGGAGGCGGCAATCGCGCGATCGGCGTCGGCCTGGTCGAAGGGCTGCCGGCGGGTCAGGAGTATTTCAAACCACCCGTCACGCTTCCGGAACCCGTCGCCGCGCCGGCGGCAAAGCCCGCAGATTCGATCGTAGAGACTGATCGCCCGGATGACTTCCTGAAAACCACCCAGCCGGACCGGAAGTCCGCCACCGAAAAGCCCACTCCTCCTGCGCCAGCCGCAACGCCCGCCCCACCGGGCCCGGTCAGCACCGGGGAACACTCGCCGGGGGTTCGCGGCGGCACCGGCGCCGGCGGGCAGGGCGAGGGCTCCGGTCACGGTGTTTCCATCGGCGGCGCGGGCGAAGGCTTCTACGACTCCTGGTACGCCCGCCAGGTGGAACAGCGGGTGGGCAGCAACTGGCTGGAGTCCCGCATGGGCATCCAGTTCTCGGGAAAGCACCGGACTCTTATCCAATTTACCGTGAGTCCCGAGGGGCGGATTGAGGACATCCAGATCGTTGAATCCACGGGCCCGGAAGCCTTTGAACGTTCCGCGCTGCGGGCGGTTCGGGCATCGGACCCCTTGCCTCCCCTGCCCGTTCAATATAGAATGCAGAGGAATCGCGTTCGGTTCGTGGCCATATTCGAACATCCGACACCTTGATTTGAGGAGTGTGATGAAGCGCTTCCGTCTACTCCCGCTGTTGGCGCTGGGCTGCATGATCTTTTCCCAAGCGCAGTCCGACGACGCATCTATCGTGATCAAGCCGCGTCCGGCCAAGACGACCGTGCTGGCGCTCCCCGAGTTCCAGCCCAAGAGCGGCAACCTGGATCCCGCCGTCGACGAGTATTTGAAAATCGTCAACGAAACGCTCTGGAACGATCTGGAATACTCGGCCTTCTTCAAGCTGCTCTCGCGCTCGTTCTACCCGGCGCAGCGGATCGACGAACCCGAAGATCTGGTATTCAAGGACTGGCAGGATCAGAACATCGGCGTGGATTTCATCGTCATCGGCAACGCCCGGATCGAGAGCAACTACCTGGTGGTCCAGTGCCGGGTTTTCGACCTCAAGACGCAGGAACAGGTGCTGGGCAAGCAATTCCGGACCATTCCCCGCTACACCCGGGCCATCGCCCACCGGATCGCCGACCATATCGTGAGCCTGCTGTCCGCCAACGCCTCCCAGGGCATCGCGTCCACGCAGATCGTATTCGAGCGCAAGACCCGTACCGGCAAGGAGATCTATCTGGCGGATTACGACGGCGCCAACCTGCAGCCCATCACGTCGAACGGATCCATCAACGTCACTCCGGCCTGGAATCCATCGAACGAGTGGATCGCGTTCACTTCTTACTACGAAAGCACGCCGCGGCTCTATCTGGTCTCGCTTTCCAGCGGCCAGCTCCAGGCGTTTCCTCCGAGCGGCGGCCTGCTCACCACGCCGGCCTTTTCGCCCGACGGCAAGCAACTGGCCTTCTCCGCCCGGCTCAACGACGCGTCGGACACGGATATCTACATCGCCGATATAGACGGCGGCAACCTGCGCAATATCACCCAGCATCCCGGCATCGACATCAGCCCCTGCTGGAACCCCACGGGCCGGCAACTGGCTTTTGTTTCCAGCCGTGGCGGGGTGCCGCAGATCCACATCTGCGACACATTCGGCGCCGATCTGACCTGCATCACTCTGGAAAGCGGATACGCCTCGTCACCGGACTGGTCGCCGGACGGCCGTTACATCGTCTTTTCCTGGAAGCCTTCCCGCATGGCGCATTTCGACCTCTTCATCGCCGAGGTGGCGACCAAACGGATACTTCAGCTCACCCAGGGCCAAGGCGATAACGAGAACCCGTCATGGGCGCCCGACGGCCGCCATATCGTTTTCCAATCCAACCGTTCGGGTTCGTCGGAGATTTACACGGTATTCGCCGACGGCAGCGAGCTGCGACAAATCACTAATTTGCAAGGGTGTTCCAATCCGGACTGGTCGTCGTACGCACAGAAAAACTGAATTTTTTTCGGACACTTCACGACTGGATCGTTTATATGAATGAGGATTGGAGGGAGCAATGAAATTGAACAACCGGCTTCTTGTCATCGGCGCGGCCGCGATCCTGCTGTTTCTCGGCGGGGGTTGTAAAAAGCGTACGCCCGTGGCGGCGCCGCCGTCCACCCAGCCACAGCTGGTGGCGCCGACCATCACGTTGACCGCTCAGCCGTCGATAATCGCCGAGGGGGCATCCACCACTCTGAACTGGACGACGACCAACGCCACGGGGGTGACGATCGAAACCGTGGGCCAGTTCCCGCCCCAGGGTTCGACGGTGGTTTCACCCAGAGCCTCGACGACCTACGTGGCGGTGGCAACGGGCACCGGCGGCACCGTGAGCACCCAGGCGCGCGTAACGGTCACGCCTGCCCCGGTCAGCACCACCACCACTGAAACCCCGCAGGTAGATGAGACCGACCAGGGGCTCAACGTCGAGCAGATTTTTAAAAACGAGATCCAGGATATCTTCTTTGATTTCGATCGCGCCGAAGTCACCGCCGAGTACCGGGATATCCTGCGCCAGAACGCGGAAGTGCTCCTCCGCCGGCTGCCCCGGGTCAGCATGATGATCGAAGGGCACTGCGACGAGCGCGGCACCGAGGAGTACAACATCGGGCTCGGCGACAAGCGCGCGAACGCGGCTCGCGATTACCTCGTGTCGCTCGGGGTGAGCGCCACCCGGATCAAGACGATCTCTTATGGCGAGGAACGTCCATTCGATCCCGCGCACAATGAGGAAGCCTGGGCCAAGAACCGCCGGGCGCACTTCGTTCTGATCAAACCTTGAGGAGGCCCAAATGAAGCGATGCCTGTCGGTGGGAGTGCTGCTGTTCCTGACGGCCGGCCTGGCCGCGGCCGGAGCGAAGGAGGAGTACATCCGACTGCAAAACGACATCATGACCGTCCAGAATCAGATTCGCATGCTTCAAAAAAGCGTGGACGAGAGCGGCGCCGTATCCAAAACCCTGATGGAGCAGCTCATCAACCAGATGAGTGCGATCACCCGCATCGTCGATCAGCTCAACAGCCGTCAGGAAGAACAGTCCCGCGCCGGCGACGAGAACATCGAGGACCTGATCAATTCCATCCGGGCACTTGCCTCGAAGATAGACGACCAGAGCGTCAAGATCGCCAACCTGACCCGCAGCCTGGAGGCAACCCAGACATCGCTCGAGGAGATGAAATCCCGCCGACCCAAGGCGGAAACCACCCCCGACGGCAAGCCGCTCCCGCTGCCGGCCGACCAGCTGTATTCACTGGCGTACAACGACTACATCCAGGGCAATTTCGAACTGGCCGTTCAAGGATTTTTGGATTTTCTTGCGAATTACAAGGAGTCCGAACTCGCCGACAACGCCCAGTATTACATCGGCGACTGTTATTTCAACCAGGGACGCCACACGGACGCGGTGGAGGCGTTCAATCAGGTGATCAGCCTGTTTCCCAAGGGGGACAAGGCCCCCGCCGCCGTGTTGAAAAGCGGGCTGGCCCACCTGTCCTTGAACAACAATCCGGCCGCTGTGGATGCTTTTAAAAACGTGATCCTGAAATACCCCGATTCCCCGGAGGCCAACATCGCGATTCAGCAACTGCAGATTCTCGGCGTGGACCCTCCTGCCCGACCGAAAAAACGCTGACAGGAGGCATCGTCATGAAAGGACTGAACAAAGTCATGTTGATCGGCCGCTTGGGACGTGATCCCGAGTTGCGTTACACCCAGAACGGGCAGACTGTCGCCAAGTTTTCTGTCGCCACCGACGAGGTCTGGGTGGATAAGAGCGGAACCAAACAGACCCGGGTCGAGTGGCATAACATCGTCGTCTGGGGCAAGCTGGCGGAAATCTGCAACCAGTATCTCAAGAAGGGCCGCCTGGTTTATGTCGAGGGCCGCATTCAGACCCGTCAGTGGGAGGACCAGAGCGGCGGCAAGCGGTCCACTACGGAGATTGTCATCTCCGACATGAACATCTTGGAGAGCCGCACCGCTGCCGCAGCCGAACCGGCGGCGGCCGAATACGGCGATTCCACCGTCTCCCGTGATGAGCCGCCGGTCGTGGACGAGCCCATCACCGATGACGACGTTCCGTTTTAAACAACCCGGAGGCCGCACGGCCTCCGGGTTTTCTTTCAAACTCCCACCCTGCTCTGCGACCAGCTATGCTGTCGCCATACCCATTCGACCTCACCCTTGCAAGAACCGATTCGCCCAGAGACGTGCCAACGTGCGATCTAGGGTGTCGGTTGGCCATCCTGTACGTCTGGAGGTGCCATGTCCGTTTACCTGTATGTGATCCTGGGATACCTGATTGTGCTGCTGGCGTTCAACTTCTATCGTTCCCGAAAAATCAAGAGCCACGAAGACTTCATGGTCGCCGGACGGTCCTTGAGTCTCAAGGTGATGGTGTTTACTCTCATCTGCACGTGGATCGGCTCCGGCACATTCATCGCCGGCGCCGAATACGCGGCCAAAGCCGGCTGGAGCAGCCTGTGGCTGCCGGCCGGGGCCTGGGTGGGCATCGCGGTGATCTTCTTTCTGGCCGGCAAAATCCGAACGTTCGGGCAATACACCATCGGGGACATCCTGGAGGTGCGCTACGGCAAATTCGCCCGGTTGTTCGGCGCCGTTGCCCTGATCATCGCATTTGTCACCATCGTCAGCTATCAGTTCCGCGCCGGGGGTTACATCCTCAACGTGCTGAGCGCCGGGGGCATCAGCGTAGAGACAGGACAAACCCTGACCGCCGCATTCGTCATCCTGTTTACCGCCCTGGGCGGCATGATGGCCGTGGCCCACACCGACCTGCCCAACGGCATCATCATCGTGCTGGCCTGTCTGGTCGCAGTGCCGCTGGTGATTCTGTTCGCCGGCGGGTGGAACGCCGCGCCGGCATCGCTGCCAGCCACCCATTTTCAGACCTTCAGCGCCGATTTCGGGGAGCATCCGTGGTTGAAGGGCGGCGCCTATTTTCTGGCCACCATGATGCTGCTCATGGGTGTGCAGAGCATGTATCAGAAGTTCTACAGCGCCAAAACCCCCCGGGAAGCCAAGACCGCCGTCGGTCTCTGGATCATCGGCACGATCGTCGTTGAGACGGTGGTGGTGGTCATCGCCATCTACGGTGCATCGGCGAACTGGGTCCAGCTTAAGACGTTCGATATCAGCCGCCAGCTCCAAACCGAGGTGAGCGCCTCGACAGTGCCGGTGGACCTTGCGGCCCGGGTGGATGCGCTCGTCAGCGAAGGTGAAGCGGCCGGCCAGATCAAACCATCGCAGGCCGTGGAACTGCGTGAAACGTTCCAGGCCGAGCTGTATCCGCTGCACGGAGATCGTGAGGCCGTGTTGGCCAAACTCAACCGGATGGGAGACGACCCGGCGTCGATCGTTCTGGTAGCCGCCCGCAATCTGACCGGCACCGGGTGGCTGGGATTGGTCGCCGGCATGCTCCTGCTGGCCGCCGCCTGCGTGGTGGTGCTCTCCACCGGGATGAACTACCTGTTGTCGCCCAGCACGAACATCATGCGCGATATCTACCAGCGCTTTATCCGCCCGGACGCGCCGTCCGAGCGGATGGTGGCGCTGCAGAAAGTGTTCATCGTGGTGCTGGGAGTCTGCGCCTTCCTGATGATCTTCATCCCCACCGTCCTCAAGCTGAAAATCTCCGTGTTGTCCTACAGCTACTTCGCCTACACGATGTACGGCGTATCCATCACCCCGGCCTTGTTAGCCGCCTTGAGCTGGAAGCGGGCGACCAAGCTCGGCGGGACGGTGTCCATCATCAGCGGCGCGTTCGTCGCGTTGCTGCTGGAGATCGTCGTGCCCAATTTTTTCCCTGAAGTGATGCGCGGACCCGTTGGATCCCAGGATCCGTGGGGAATTCCGAGTATCTATCCCGCCCTGCTGATCTCGGTGCTCGCCCTGGTGGTGGTCTCTTACCTGACCCCGCCTCCGGATCCGGAGAAGCTGAAAGCCCTTTTTCCCGAGCACTGATTGGGGCAGTCTGGTTGAGGATCTGGCCGGCGATCGGGCCTAGATGCCGAATGTGTCGGCCATCTCGGTGAAGTAATTGTCGGTGAAACCGGCGATGTAGTACACGATCACGCGATGCATCGGCATCCGTCCGTCGCGGATCATCTCCCGGTAGCGGCTGGGAAGCCGCTCGGGTTGCGCGGCATAAAATTCAAACAAACGCCGAATTTTTTCCGTCTCGACCTGCCGACGATCCTGGATCTCCGGGTGCTGGTAGTAATGGACGCGTAGAAACTGCTTCAGTCGGAGCACCCAGCCGCCCATGTCCGGAGAGTAGCCCACCAGCCGGCGGTCGCACCGGCGAACGTCCGCGACGGTCACTACTCCCGCTTCCGCCAGTTCCCGCTCGATCGTTGCCGTCATGTCGCGCACCGTCAGGTTCATCATGCGGCGCAGCGTCTCGTTGAAAATCAGGCGGGCATCGGTTCCGGGGTAGCGTTGGTTCAGCTGGGTGTACAACTCACGGAAATCGTCCAGTTCCCGCAGGATGACATCCAGGACGACGAATCCCGCTTCCAGCGCGTCATCCAGGTCCGAATAGGAGTAGCAGATCTCGTCGCAGAAATCCACGATCTGGGACTCGAGCGGCGGCTGACAGGCGAAATCGAACTCAGCCAGGGTGGGATCGTTGCGGTAATGGTCGTTCGTGGAATGCTTGATGATGCCTTCCCGAACCTCGTAGCTCAAGTTCAAGCCCGGACAGAACGCATATTTCTGTTCGAATTCGTCCACGATGGTGAGCGTGTGCCGGTTATGCTCGAATGAATCGCTGAAGTGCTGGCAGATCTCGTTCAGGATCTCCTCACCGCAGTGCCCCAGCGGCGGGTGTCCCAGATCGTGGCAGAATCCCAGGCAGGCGGCCAGATGCGTGTTCAATCCCAGTTTGTCCGCGACGGATCGGCAGAGGGTCGCCACCTCGATGCTGTGGGTCAGACGGGTTCGGTGATGATCGGACCGCCGGCCCGTGATCACCTGTGTTTTTCCGGCCAACCGCTTGAACGCCCGGGAATGAATGATCCGGTCGGTGTCACGCTCGAAGATCCCGCGGACCTGGTCCGCGAGTTCTTCTGGAAACCGGCGCCCCCGGGAATCGCATTCGCGCATGGCGTAACTTGACATCATGCCGCTGGTTCTCCCTGCAGACCGCCTGGGTCAGGGGGCATTGTAGGCCCATCGGGTGCCGTTGGCAAGCCGCTGCACGCTTGATTTTGGATCGGCAAAAAGGTACAATCCGCTCAATGCGAAAACTGATCAGGCCCACCCGCGAAGAACTCGACCGGCTGAAGAAGCTGTCCAGCCACTCGTCGGTCGTCACCCGCCGCCGTTCGCCGTCGGAGGATACGGGCAGCGAAACACACTATCTGCAGCAGCACAGCCAGCATCAGACGCCCATGATCGTCCGGCTGACCTCCGGAGAGGAGATCCGTGGCTGGATCGAGTACTATGATCTGCACTTCATCCGGATCACGGTGGAACGGGGACCCAACCGGTTCGTCTTCAAGCGGGACATCCTGTTCATGCACGAGGATCTGGCGGCTCTCAAGCGCCGCCGGCTCACCCGTTGACCCCCCGCATCGCCATCACCACCAGTGGAAGACGTCGTATCCGAGTTTGAACACCCAGTTCAGCGTCATGGCGGCGATCAGCACGATGCCCCCGACGATCCGCTCGGTGCGGCTCATTTCCAGCCGGAAGCCCGGCCAGCGCAGCAGCCACTGCCCCGCCACCTGAGTGATCAGGCCGACCAGCACCGCGAAAACCACCACGCCCAGGGGCGACATGACGACCGCCTCGCTCCACCGACCGTGGGTGAGCAGAACGAACGCGGTGGTCATCCCGCACGTCGGGCACGGCAGGCCGGTGAATGCGCGGAAGCTGCATAACGGCACCGGGATTCGATCGAACGGGAAGAAGCGGGCGATCAGCAGCGCAATGACGCCGAGAATGCTGATCGCCCGCGTGTAGTACGAAATCGGGCGGGAGGGGAGAACGATCCACTGCATCAGAAAACCTTGAACTGGATCCGCAGGTAGTCCTTTGGATTCTGCCGGACGTCGTAGATCAGTTTGGCCAGTTCGGCCAGTGCCTGGTTCAGGTTTTCATACAGCTGCCTGTCTTTGAGCAGCTGGCCCATGGTGCCTTCACCCCGGTCGATCTGTTCCAGAATCTGGCGAATTTTACGAAGCGAATCCCGCGCCTCCTCGAACAGCGTCGGGTCGGTGGACATCCGGCCCAGCGTGCCTTCCCCCTGCTCGATCCGCAGGAGCAGGCGATCCACCTTGGCCGACACTTCCCGCAGGTTGTTGTACAGCGCAGGATCATCGACCAGCTTGTTGAGCGTTCCTTGTGACGTGTTGAGCCGGTTGATGAACTGGTTGAGCTCTTTGGCGGTGGCGGTCAGCTCGTCGTACAGGGCACGGTTATGAACCAGCTGGCCGAAGGTACCCTCGCTGCTGCGCAGGTCGTCCATGAGCCCGCCCGCCCGCTGAACGGTCACATCCAGGTTCTGGATTGTGGATACCAGCGACCGGTGAAGACTGGTTTCGTTGATGAGCTGGCCGATGGTGCCTTCGCCGGCGTCCAGCTTGGCCACGATGTTCTTCACGCGGTCCGAGATGTCGCCGAAGTTGGCCATCAGGTCGTTGGCGTTGACCATCAGCTGCCGGATGGTGGCCTCGTTGACCGCTTCGATGAAGATGTGTCCCTCGGCGGTCCGGCGCGGCTCCTCCGGCAGCCTTCCGATGCTGATATCCACATACTTGTCGCCCAGCAGGCCGATGGAACCGATGCTCACCTCCGAATCGCGCTTGATCCAACCGACGAATTCGTCCTCGATCTGCAGGACCAGTCGGATGCTCTGGAGATTGCTCCGGGTGGTTTTGAGGTCCTGCCGCGCCGCCGCCTGGTTCTTGCGGAGTCTGGCAAGCCGCTCTTCCTGGAGCAGGATCCCCTCCCGGACCTTGTCGGCGTCCGCAGCCTTGGCGGCGGCAAGCGACGCCCGTTCGCGCTCCACCGCCCCTTCCACGTCCCGGACCAGACCGTCGTATCGCTGGACGTCGGCGATGAGCTGTTGGATCTTTTCGTTCGTGTCCCGGTTGGCTTGCGTGTCCGGCGGGGTCTTCTCCAGTTTAATGTCGTCCACATTGCCGATCTCGATGCCGTTGAGCCACACCGGCGCGCCGGCCTTCAAACCGGAGATCTCCGGCAGATAGGTGACCGCATACGATTTGGGGGTGAAGAATCCACGTCCCCCGCTGACCCGGACGATCATGAAAATCAGGATGGCGAAGCTGCCGATGACGAAAATGCCGACGCGAAACTCGTGCCAGTTGAATCTCTTCTTGCGCCTTTCCATCACGGTGCCTCTCCTCGATGCGTTCGATTAGGAAATGAACTCCTGGATGTACGAATCGCCGCTGCTGACCAGCTCGTCCATGTTGCCTGAAAACACGATCCGCCCGTCCCGCAGCACGCTGAACGAGGTGTGGATGAAACACTGGTCGGCAGGCTCCCGCTCCACCCGGATGTCGCCGGGCGACACGACCCGAGCCGTATGTTCCGCCAGGAAGTACGCGGCATTCAGATCGTGCGTCACCACGACCGAGGACATCCCCTCCATGTCGCGAAGTTTGACCAGCAGGTCGCAGATCGACCGCGACGTCACGGGATCGAGCCCCGCGGTCGGCTCGTCGTACAGCATGTACCGTGGCTGTCCCGCCAGAGCACGGGCGATGGCGACCCGGCGGCGCATGCCCCCCGACAGCTCGGCCGGTTTCATGTCGATGGTGTGGGCCAATTCGACGAAACCGAGCAGCCGGGTCACAATCTCGTCGATCTCGTGCTCTTCCCAGCCGCCTTCGTCGTAGAGGCGATAACCCACATTCTGACGGATGGTCAGCGAGTCGAACAATGCGCCCTCCTGAAAGACGATCCCCATCTGGTCGCGGATCGCGATCAGCTCATCCTCTTTCAACCGGGAGATATCCACGTCGCTGATCATCACCTGCCCCGCATCGCATCGCTCGAGGCCGATGAAGAGCCGCAGCAGGGTTGATTTGCCGGATCCGCTACCCCCCAGAACGATCAGACTTTCCGCCGGCCCCACCCTCAGGCTGATATCCTGCAGCACCGGGGTGCCGGCGTAGGATTTGTCGACGTGCAGCATCTCCAACATGGCGCGCTCAGTGAAAAAATTCGATGATGAGTTTGTTCAGGATGAAATCCGAGATGATCACCAGAATGGATGCGGCGACCACCGACTTCGTGGTGGCCCGGCCCACCCCCTGGGTGCCGCCCCAGGTCCGCAGTCCGTGATGGCAGCCGATCATCGCCACGATGAAACCGAACACGAGCGGCTTGCCCAGCCCGCCGATCAGGTCTTCATAGGTCAGCGAGTCGAACGCCACCGACCAGAACAGCGACGTCCGGAGCTTCAGTTCATACAGCGAAACCAGCCAGCCGCCGATCAAACCGAAAAAGTCACAAACGGCCGTCAACAGCGGCAGCATGGAGACCGTGGCCATCATCCGGGGGGTCACCAGCTTCTTGATAGGATCGGTGCCTAAAGCCCGCATGGCGTTGATCTGGTCGGTGACAACCATCGAACCTAATTCGGAGGCGATCCCCGATCCGATGCGTCCGGCGATCATGAGCGCCGACAAAACCGGCCCCAACTCGCGCACCAGGCTCATCGAAACCAGCTGACCGGTCAGGCCCACGGCTCCGAACGAGCGAAGGGTGCTGGCGGTCTGGAGCGCTAGAACGCCACCCGTGAAAAATCCGGTCAGGATGATGATGGTCAGCGAGCCGACGCCGATCAGGTCCATCTGCTCGAAGGTTTCGCGGATGTAGCGCGGCCGGCGGAACAGGTTCAGGATCGCCTTGAACGCCAACAGGCTGAAATCCTGGATTTCCACCAAAGCGCTGATGATCAGGTTCAACAACATGGTACTCGTTCAGGCACGCGTCGGATTTTCTTTTTATACCATACAACCATGCGGAGGCCAACCGCCGAGGCGGCCTGTCAGGAACGCGGATGGTATTTCTTATAGATCTCCTTCAGGCGCGATTGCGTCACAAAGGTGTAGATCTGGGTGGTGGCGATATCCGCATGCCCCAGCATCAGCTGCAGCGATCGGAGATCGGCCCCGTTCTCCAGCAGGTGGGTGGCGAACGAATGCCGGAGCAGGTGCGGGGTGATGTTTTTCATGATCCCCGCGTCACGACCGTAGCGTTTGATGTTCTTCCAGAATCCCTGCCGGGACATCCGCCGGCCGAACCGATTGACGAAGAGGTAGGGCTCCGGCTGCTTCATCAGCAGATTGCGGGCTTCGCGGATGTACCGCTGCACCCAATCCCGGGCCTGGTCGCCCACCGGGACGATTCGCTCCTTGCTCCCCTTGCCGAGGCAGATGATGTACCCGATCTCCAGGTTGACATCGGGCACCTTGACGTTGACCAGTTCCGTCACCCGCAGCCCGGTGGCGTAGAGGAGCTCCAGCATCGCCTTGTCCCGCAGTCCTTCCGGAGACACCGGATCAGGCTGTGACAACAGCGCATCCACCTCGGCCGGGCTCAGGTACTTCGGGAGCGTGTGCCACCGCCGCGGCGCCTCCAGCAATTCGGCGGGATCGCCGGCCATGTGCCCGTCCCCGACCAGGAATCGGAACAATCCCCGCAGACTGGCCACGGCCCGGGCCACCGAAGACGGCTTGTACCCTGCGGTGTACAACTCTTTCAGATACGCAAGGAGGTCCACCCGCTCGGTCTGGATCAGCTCCCGGCCGCGCGCCTCCAGGAAGTGCCTGAATCGCCGAAGGTCCGTGCGGTATGCCGCGACTGAGTTCGGCGCCAACCCTTTTTCAACGGTCAGGTGCTGCAGAAACTCGGCGAAAAGATCCCGGCTCATGCTCAGAGCACAATGTAGGGATTGAAGTGAATTTCGTCTTCCACGGTGCTTTCCGGACCGTGCCCCGGCAGCAGTCGCGTGGCCGGCGGAAGCGGGAGGATCCGGTCCCGGATGGAACGGAGCAACGCGGCCTCGTCGCCGCCCGGCAGGTCGGTCCGGCCGATGCCGCCGGCGAACAGCGTGTCACCCGTGAAGCAGGTCGTGTCCAGCAGCAGGCAGCACCCGCCCGGCGTGTGTCCCGGAGTGTGCAGCACTCGAAAGACCATGCAACCCACCGCCAGGTGCTGGCCGTCCTCCAGCCACGCGCGTGGTTCCGGGCACGGGCGCGCCTGCAGCAGGGGGACCAGACCGAAGATGTCCGGCGCGGTGAGGAGATACTCGTCATGGCGATGCAGATGCCCGACCGAGGGAAAGGCGTCCGCCACATCGGCCGCCGCGGCCCAGTGGTCCAGATGGCCATGCGTGTGGATCATCATGACCGGGCGCCATCCCAGCGCCCGCAGACGGTCCACGATGCGGCCGCCGTCCGCCCCCGGATCGATCACCGCGGCTTGCCGGGTCTCCATGCAACCGACGAGATAACAGTTCACCTCGAGCGGGCCCACGACGACGGTTTCGATCTGGAAGCGGGCCATCATTTGTCCTTTGCCGATGATAGGCCCTCGGGAAAGACGATGCGCAGCAGAAATCCGCCTGCATCCGTCAGTTCGAAATCCAACTGGCCACGCTGCCGGGCGATCAACCGGTTCAGCAGGACAAAATGGAAATCCCGAGCCACGTCGAAGGCGACGAGTTTGTCCTTGTTGCCCCGGGCGCCCGTCGGAGGATTGAAGCGAATCATGAGTTCCGGTGCCGCGTTTTCGCGGACGAGGCAGACCGCCTGCAGCTTGCCGCCGGAGACAAAATCCAGCAACCGATCGAGGAACAGTCGAAGTCCCAGCAATGTGAGTTCCTCATCGAGCATCACCTGCCCCAACCGGGCGTCGAACCGGGCGTCGATCTCGACACTCTTGGCCACGGTTTTAGAACGGATCGCGACGAATACGCTGTCCAAGGCAGGCATCAAGGCCATCGGCTGGATCTTGAGGGGATAATCCCGATCGGTGATCACCCGGGTGAGTTCCAGTTTCTGCAGGCTGCGTTCGACCTTTTCGATTTCGACGACGCAGTTGCGGAACAGGAGCGGATCATAGGCGTCGCGTAGGCTCCGCTTCACCCCGTCCTCGAGCATCTGGACAAAACCGCGCAGGCTGGCCAGGTGCACGCGGATGGACTGTCCCACCGCGTACACCGTGTTGAATTCCGTGGCTTCGCGCAGCGCCATCTCCAGCTCGGACACCTGGATCGCCTGCCGGCTGCCGGCCTGGTTCAAGCGGTTGATCTCCGCGGTCAGTTTGTCCAACTCACCCTGGTAATACAGGGTTTTCCTCAGCACGAACGATCCCATCTCCACCAGGCGCAAGAGCGTGCTCAGCGAAGCGGCGTGAAATAACTGCGGTTGGGTGGATTCCAGCACCACATACCCGTAGATATGCTTGAACGTCACCAGCGGAATCACCAGCACGGACTGCAATTTCTTCGGTGGCGACGGCAGTGGATACTTCTTCATGAGGGCGAAGGCGTCGGGGGCGTACAGCAGCTGCTTGCCTTTCTCGAGCTCCTGCCGGGCGCTGGGCAGCAATGAGAGAATGAGGGGTTGCTCCAACATGTCACCGTGGCGGACCTCGATTCCACCATCGGGTGTTTCCAGAAGCAGGGTGACATCAGCGCCTGGGTAGGTCTCCTGAAGATAGCGGTGGAATGCCTCCATCACCTTGTCCAGTGCGGCGAACACTGCAATCTCACTGAGGAAGGCCGAGACCGTATCGGCTTCTTCCGACCGCCGGGCCAGTTCGTTCTGCAGGGCGCGGTAGGTGAAGAGCGCTTCAACGATTTTCCCGATTCGGGCCAGGTCCTTCTCCCGGCGATCGGTGTCTTCCGATGGAATAGCCAGCAACACCCCGCCGACCGTCTCGCCGGCATGGACGATGGGACAGAGTGTCACGGACTGAAGCACGTCTTTCCCCTCTTCGACCGTCATGCCGTTTTCCCAACCGGCTGGCAAGCGCACAGGTTCCGGGGCGGCCTCCGGCGCCGGTCCCGCCTGGCTCAGGATACGCTCCGCCAGCCGGTCGGGATCCAACCGGGTCGACGGATACTGATGGTTCAGTACCTGTCCGGTCGCCGAATCCCTCAATACGAATGCGGCATATGGCAGTCTGAGGATCCGGCCCATCTCATCGAACGCTTCCGGCAGCCGCCGGGAAGCCCGGTCCACGTCGCTGATGATGGCACAGGCCTGATCATAAAGAGCTTCTCGAAAGCTCAACTCCACCGTCAACTCACTGATCTGCTTTTCCGCCGCCAGTTGCCGCCGTTCGGTTTCGCGACGCTTCCGCTCGAGCCAGCCGGCGAGGATGGCCAGCGCCACGACGAAGAAAGCGAGGATCCACGGGATCATCCCGGACATGGCCAATATCACCGGGACATTGTGCAGTTCAAGCATGCCGACTCCGCATGTTAGCATGTTGATATTCAATAGTTTCTGCATTATCCCATTGTCTGGTGGACCTGTCAAACCCAAAAGACCCTTTATAGACCTGCCCCACCCGGTCGGCGAACTTTCATGTTGCAATCCATCTGTAATTCCAGTATGTTGGCCACTTGTCGAGGACATCATGCTTTCATTCACGCGAACCATCGGCGCCGGCGGGCAATTCCTGCTGACCAAACTGACATCCGCTCTCGGGCGAATCAAGGTCAATCCCAACCTGATCACTTTGTTGGGTTTTGTCATCAATATCGTAGCCGCTTTTTACCTTTCCAAGGGCCAATTCGGCATCGCCGGCACCATCATCTTCATCGCCGGCGCCATGGACATGCTGGACGGCGCGGTGGCCCGTTTGACGGGGACGGCAACGAAATTCGGCGCATTCTTTGACAGCGTCATCGACCGTTACTCCGATATCGTGCTCTACCTGGGCCTGATCATTTACTTCGGCAAGATGCCGCGAATGACCTACGTGGTTCTGGTGGGGATCTGCATCATGGGCTCCATGATGACCAGCTACACCCGAGCCCGCGCCGAAAGCCTGATCGATAAGTGCAAGGTGGGATTTCTGGAACGCCCGGAGCGCGTGGTGCTACTGATCCTGGGCACCTGGTTCTACCGCGTGGAACACGTGCTGTGGGTGATTGCCGTTCTGTCCAACTGGACAGTCATCAGTCGCATCATCTTCACCTGGATGGAGCTGTCCAAGGTGAACATCCTGATGCCCATCACTCCGTCATTCCAAACCGAGAACCCCGTCGAGCAGAAGCATCCCATCGAGTGCTGATCGAGCTGGACGCCGGCCCCCTGCCCGCCGACGCACCGACCCCTGAACGGTTGCGTCAGACAGCTTACCGCTGATATCTTCGGACCGCCTGGTTGTGCTTGCGCAAGTTGTCGGAGAAGATGTGTCGCCCATTGTTCATCGACACGAAATAGAGGTATCGACTTTGGGCGGGCTCAACCGCCGCCAGGATGGCACCCCGCCCCGGATTAGCGATGGGGCCTGGGGGAAGTCCGCTGTACAGGTATGTGTTATACGGCGACGGGCGGGACAGATCGCTCCTATTGATCTCGCCGTCCCACTCGCCTTTGGCCAGCCATTCGGCATAGATCAGGGTGGGGTCGCACTGGAGGCGCATTCCCAGGTCCAGCCGGTTGGCAAAAACCGACGCCACGAGCGGCCGCTCGTCGGGCGCGCCGGCTTCCTTCTCGACCAGTGAAGCCAGCGTCACTAGTTGGTGAACGGTCCGGCGGGTCCGGGCGCCGCCTTCCTGGATCAGCGGCAGCGCGACGCGTCGAAAGCGCTCCACCATGATCCCTGTCATCGCATCCTCCGACACGCCTTCGGGCACTTCGTACGTATCGGGAAAAAGATAGCCTTCAAGCGTTGCCGCTTCGGGCGCGATATCGGCCACCCGCCGGGGATCCGTCCACAGTTGCCGATAGACATCGTAGCGGCCGATTCCGGCCGCTTCCAGCTCCCGGAACATGCGCGATGCGGTCCATCCCTCAGGCAGGGTCACCATCGCTCGCGACACCTCACCCCGCACCACCTTTCGGGCCACTTCGGGCAGCGTCATCGGATGCTGAAACCGGTAGGTTCCCGCCTGCACTCGATGCGTCCATTCCTGCCATTTCAAGTATCGGACAAAGATCCGGGCGCTGGCGATGACTCCGGCTGCTTCCAGGCGGTTGGCCGCAGACTCGGCGCTGATGCCGGGATCCAGCCGGACCGTCGCCGCCGGCTCCAGATACCCCTGATACGTAGTCTGGAACAGAATGGCGTACGCTGCACGCGCCTCGGTGTAAAGCCACAGAGCAGCGGTGAAGCCAATGGCCAGGGCAGCCAACACCATCAGTCTTTTACCACCGCGCCAAGACAACAGTCTCCCCCTCCTCGAGGAATCGTCGCAGGATCATCGCCGCAGCCAGGGCGTGCTCGTCGAACCGCGGTTTTCGGGATGTCCGGCCGGCGAGCCATTCGGCGGCTTCGAGCGATGAGTAGCGCTCGTCGACTCCCAGCACCGGCAGGGCCAGCCGGCCGCTGAGGCGCCGGGCGAACCGGTCCATCCGACGGCTGGCTTCCCCGGCTTGCCCGTCGTTTCGGACGGGATAGCCGATCACAATGGTTTCAGCTTCCAGATCGTCGACTGTGCGCCGGAGTGCGGCGAAATCCGAATCCACATCCGTCCGCTTCAGGGTGCCGACGGGCCGGGCCAGGCACCCGGTGGGGTCTGAAGCCGCCAGGCCGATGGTTTTTTCACCCACGTCCAGAGCCAGGTATCGCACACCGCCCTCCAATTCATCGGCAAGCCATTATACATGGCCCTGTGCGTTTGACAAATTCCCTTTTATCCATCAACAGCTTCTAGTATAATTCCTGCGCCGGAACTCGGGAGGTTTCATGATCGAACGTGGCAAATTGATGGTGCTGATCCTGTCCGCCGCGGTGGTCATCTATGTCGTGGTCGGCGGTTTCCTCGGCCGCGTGGTGGCGAAGGATGAGACGTACCAGAACATCTCCCTGTTCAACGACGTCTTGAAGAAGATTCAGGACGAATACGTCGAGAAACCACAGATGAAACCGCTGACGGAGAATGCCTTGAAAGGCCTGGCTGGGGGCGTGGATTCATTCTCGACCTACCTCAATCCCGACGAGTTGAGCTTTGTGCGCGCCAGCCAAGACAAGAAAGGCGGACTGGGAATCGTGCTATCCGCCCGGGTCGGGTACTATCGCATTCTTCAGGTGTTGCCCGGTTCGCCTGCCGAAAAAGCCGGCCTGTTCCCCGGTGACGTCATTGAGGAAATCAATGGCCAGGGAGTCAGCGAGAAGAGTTACCCGGTCACGCAGGCGATGCTTCGGGGCGACGCTGGCCAGACGGTCAAACTGGGCGTCGCGCGCGGCCGCGAGGAAGAACTTCACGATGTGGTCGTCCGGCTGGATACGATCCAGCCGCCCCAGCCCGAAACGCGCATCCTGGAAGCCGGAGTGGGCTACATCCGCCTGGTGGATTTGCATCCGGCGGCCGCGGACGATTTCCAGCGGGCGCTAAACACGCTGATCAGCAGCGACGTCAAGCAACTGGTATTGGATGTGCGCGATTGTTGCGGCGGCGACTACGAACCCGCCCTGCGCATCGCCGACATGCTGATGGATGAAGGCGTGATCACCCGGCGCCGCGGCAGTTCGGTCGAGGAGACGCAAGTCACCGCGACGAAGGACGACACCCTCTTCCGCGGTTCTCTGGTGGTGATGGCCAACGGCTTTACCAGCGGACCGGCCGAGGTGCTCGCCGCTGCGATCCAGGACAACGCGCGCGGCACCCTCGTGGGACAGAAAACCAACGGCACCGCGTCCGAACAGAAATTCATCGATCTGGCCGACGGCTCGGCGCTTTACATCACCCACGTCCGGTACCACACGCCCGCCGGCCGGCCCATCATGAACACGAAGGCCAATCTGGCGGGTGTCAAGCCCGATATCAAATCGCCTCCCTCGGATTTCGCGGTGTCGCTTTACATCGACTACGAGATGGCCACGGGACAGGAAGCCTACCCTCTCTACCGAAAGTACATCGACACCGTGTACGCCAAACAATTGGAAAAAGCGCTCGAGGTCCTCAAGCAGGGAGAAACGGCCGAGCCGGTGGCGGCCTGACCTCCGGCCCTCCCGGCCCACCAATCGGATACAGCATGATCTGGAAATCATTCGAAGGCGTCATGGAACCGGATTCCGCCGAAGCGCGGCTGTTGCAGTGCATCGACGCAAACTGTCTGCCGGTCCATGTCGCCATCATCATGGACGGCAACGGCCGCTGGGCCAACGCCCGCAACCTGCCCCGCATCGAAGGCCACAAGGCCGGCACGGACTCCGTCAAGCAGGTTATCGAGACCGCCGCCCGACTGGGCATCCGCTATCTTACTCTCTACGCTTTTTCCGTGGAGAACTGGAAGCGCCCCAAGACGGAAGTGCAGCAGCTCATGCGCCTGCTCAAGCATTACCTGAGAACCGAGTTGGGCACGCTCCTGAAACACGATATCCGCCTGCGGGCCATCGGACGGTTGGACGAGATGGAAGGCCCGGTCCGGCATCTGCTCCGTGAGACGGCCGCCCGGACGGCGAACAATCGCGGGCTGCAGCTCAGCCTGGCCCTGAACTACGGCGGTCGAACCGAATTGGTGGACGCGGTCCGTGCCATCGCCCGGCAGGTCCAGGCCGGCACAGTGTCTCCCGAGGCCATCGACGTCGAGCACATCGCCCGAAGCCTATACACCGATGGACTTCCGGATCCGGACCTGCTGATCCGGACCAGCGGCGAATACCGGCTGAGCAACTTCCTCCTCTGGCAAATCGCCTACACCGAGTTTTACATCACCCCCACCCTCTGGCCGGATTTCCGCCAGCGCCATTTCCTGGAGGCGGTGCTGGACTTCCAAAAGCGCGAGCGCCGGTTCGGCGGGCTTGCCGGCGAAACATCGTCCTAGTTTCATGATAACGCGCATCCTCTCCGCACTCGTCCTGATTCCCCTGGTCATCGCCGTCGTGTTCTTTGCGCCGCCCATCGTCTTCAGCGCGGCCGTCACGCTCCTCTGCCTCGTCGCCTTCGGCGAATTCCTGCTATTGCGGGATGGTCGGATGGATCGATCGCCTGGCTTCTGGCCCACGATGGCCGCCGCCAGTCTCTGCGGATTCGCGGTGGTTCATCCGATGTTCACAGATCATCGCGTGGCCGGTATCGTGGCCTTTTTCATGATTGCAGGCGTCCTCACCGTCTGGTTCAGCAAACGGAACGAAGAGATCGTCAGCCGGCTGGTTTGGCCGACCGCGGGATTCCTGTACCTGTTCGTGCTTTTCTCCTTCGTCGTCGACATTCGGTTCGACGTTGATCCCGCCTGCGGCGCCGGCTTGCTCATGGCGTTCCTGCTGATTCAATGGGTGGGCGACACCTTCGCCTATTTCACCGGAACCTGGCTGGGCCGCCACCCGCTGGCGCCGCGGATCAGCCCGAAAAAGACCGTCGAAGGCACCATCGGCGGGGTGCTCGGTAGCGCGGGGGTTGGTTTGGCTGCCTGGTGGTGGCTGCCGCCGTCCCAGCCGCTCTGGCCGCTGCTGCTGCTGGGTGGCGCCGCCGGAGCGTTGGGTCAGGTGGGTGATCTGCTCGAATCCCAGTTCAAACGCGCGGCGGGAGTCAAGGATTCCTCGCACATTATTCCGGGGCACGGCGGCGTGCTGGACCGGCTGGATTCGTTGATTTTCACGGCACCGCCCTTTTACTACGCTTTGCAATGGTGCGTCACATCCGGTTATGTCACATTCGGATAAGAAAGGCATCGCCATCCTCGGATCCACCGGTTCCATCGGCCGGAGCACGCTGGACGTCCTGCGCGCCCAACCGGACCGGTTTTTCGTCACCGGCCTGTCCGCCGGACGCAATACGAAGAGCCTGGCGGACCAGGTCACGGAATTCCGGCCGCGGCGTGTCTCCGTTCAGGACGAAAACGCCCGGGCGTTGCTGACCGCCGCTCTCAGCGAGCGCTCCGCGGCCGGCCCGCTGCCCGATATCCTGACGGGTACGGAGGGCGCCGTCGCCGTGGCGACCGCGCCGGACACCGCACTGGTTGTTTCGGCCATGGTGGGCGTGTCCGGCCTGGTGCCGACCTATCGCGCGATCCTGGCCGGCAAGGACATTGCCCTGGCCAACAAGGAAACTCTGGTGGCCGCCGGCGAACTCATGATCACCGCCGCCCGGACGCGAAACGTCCGGTTGCTGCCCGTCGACAGCGAGCACAACGCGATCTTTCAGTGCTTGCAGGGCGACCAGATCCGCTACGCCAAACGCATCTGGCTGACGGCGTCCGGCGGTCCGTTTTTCCGGACGCCACCGGAGGATTTCGCGGCCATCACACCGGATGTGGCGCTGCGACACCCGACCTGGCGGATGGGGCCCAAGATCACCATCGACTCCGCCACCATGATGAACAAGGGACTCGAGGTGATCGAGGCGCACTGGCTGTTCGGTCTGCCGCCCGACGCCATCCGGGTGTTGATCCACCCGCAGTCGACGATCCATTCGCTGGTGGAGTTCGTCGACGGCTCGATTCTCGCCCAGATGGGCCGGACCGACATGAAGCTGCCGATCCGCTATGCCCTGAATTTTCCCGAGCGCGCGGCCTGCGGCGATGCGGAACTCGATCTGCTGGCCGCTTCGCCGCTGGAATTCCATGAGCCGGAGCCGGCCAAGTTCCCATGCCTGGCGCTGGCCTATGACGCGTTGCGGGCGGGCGGCAGCCTGCCGGCAGTGCTCAGCGGCGCCAACGAGATCGCCGTCGAGGCGTTCCTGCATCACCAGATCGCATTCACGGACATTCCCGAGGTCATCCGTCACACCATGGCGGCAGTGACGCGGTCGGCTCTGAACGACATTGACCAGGTCATCGACGTGGACCGGCAGGCTCGGGCCGTCGCGCGGCAGATGATCCGGTCCCACCATTCCGCTTAGGTTGGATATTCATGGATTACTTGATCAACGCCGTCTCCTTCGTCCTGATCCTGGGGCTCATGATCTTCTTGCACGAGTTGGGTCACTTTGTCGTGGCCCGGCTGTTGGGCATCCGGGTCGAAGTGTTCTCACTCGGTTTCGGCAAGCGGCTCTGTGGATTCAGCCGCGGCGGCGTGGATTACCGCATCAGCATGATTCCCCTGGGCGGATACGTGAAGATGGCCGGTGAGTATTTCGGCGAGGAATTGTCGGGCGACCCGAACGAATTCCTCGCCCGGCCGCGCTACCAGCGGATCATGGTCATGCTGGCCGGTCCCGCGATGAACATCATCCTGGCGGTCGCTCTGGTGGCCGTCAATTACCAGGTGGGCATTGAGATGCCGACCTTCTATCACGACGATGCGGTGGCGGGTTATATCGTGGACGGTTCACCCGCCCAGTCGGCCGGACTGGTCGTGGGTGATCGGATCATCTCCCTGGGCGAACACCCGGTAAAAGATTGGGCCGATTTCCAGTTGCTGGCCATCAGTTTCTCCAAGCAGACCGTTCCGCTGCGTTACCAGCGTGACGGACAGACTCGGAGCACCTCGATCGTCCTGGCGGAAACGCTTCAGGATCCGTCGGAAATCACGGGCATAATGCCCATGATACCCACCCGGATCGCCACGGTGGCCGATGGATTTCCCGCCCACCGAATCGGCCTGCGGCCGGGTGACGAGATTCTCGAGGCCACCGACGGACAGTACACCGCCAGAGGGTACATGGACATTTCCCGCCTCATCCAGCGAAGCCTGAACCGCGAGGTGTCTCTGTCGGTGAAGCGCGGTCAGGACCTGCTCACGCTGGCCGGCCAGCCGGCGTTGTCCAAGGACGAGCCCCGTCGCGGTGTGTTGGGCTTCACCATCGCCATCGACCGCCTGGAGGAGCGCTACGGCCTGATCGAGTCGCTCCGCCGATCGCTGCAGGACAACTACAATTTCGTGGTGATGACCTACCGTGTTTTGGGCAAGGTGGTCAGCGGGCGGCTCTCCATGCGCCAGTTGTCCGGCCCCCTGGGCATCGCCGAAGCCTCCGGCGAGGCGGTGAAGACCCTGAAGCTCACGGTTGTGTTCAGTTTCATCGCGCTGATCAGCGTCAACCTGGCGGTGGTCAACCTCCTGCCCATCCCGCTCCTGGACGGCGGCATGATTTTCATCCTGCTGATCGAGATGATCCTGCGCCGCGACCTGCCTCTCCGGCTGAAGGAACGAGCTGTCCAGATCGGATTCCTCCTGCTGGCTGCGCTGATGGGCGTGGTCATCATCCTGGATATCCTGAAAGCGGTGGAATGAGGCGTCACCGTGCGTATCCCGCGGCGACCTTCACGTCCCGTTCGGATCGGCACCGTCGGCGTCGGCGGCGACGCTCCGGTTTCGGTGCAGTCGATGACCAACACCGACACGCGGGATGTCGCCGCGACGGTGGCCCAGATTCATCGTCTGGAGGCGCGCGGGTGTGACCTGGCCCGCTGCGCGGTGGTCGACGCGCAGGCGGCGGCAGCGCTCGGTGAGATCATCCGCCAAATCCATATACCCCTGGTGGCGGATATCCACTTCGACCACACCCTGGCCCTGGCGGCGCTCGCCGCCGGCGTCCATAAAATCCGCATTAATCCGGGGAACATCGGCAGCCGCGAGAAAGCCCGTCGGGTGGTCGAGGAGGCCAAGGCCCGACAGGTGCCCATCCGGATCGGCGTCAATGCCGGTTCCCTGGAACGGGACATCCTGAAACAGCACGGCCATCCCACGGCGGCAGCGCTGGTGGAAAGCGCCATGCGACACGTGACCTTGCTCGAAGAGTTGGATTTTCACGACATCGTGATTTCTCTCAAGGCGTCCGATGTCCCGACCACCGTTGCGGCCTACCGGGATATCGCCCGGCGCGTTCCCTACCCCCTTCACCTGGGAGTGACCGAGGCGGGCACCCAGGCGGCGGGAACGGTGGTTTCAGCCATTGGCATCGGCGCACTGCTGCTGGACGGGATCGGCGACACGCTGCGGGTGTCGCTCACCGCTCCCCCCGAGAAGGAAATCGATGCCGGCTTTGAGATCCTGAAGGCGCTGGGCATCCGGCAGCGCGGTCCCCGGTTCATCTCGTGCCCCTCGTGCGGCCGAACCTCCGTTGACCTGATCGCCATCACCGAAGCGGTGGAACGGGAGCTGGCCGATGTGCAAGCGCCCGTCCAGATCGCCGTCATGGGCTGTGAGGTCAACGGGCCCGGCGAGGCGGCCGAAGCCGACATCGGGCTCGCCTGCGGCCGGGCAGCATCGCTGGTCCTGGAAAAGGGCCGCGTGGTGAAGAAGATTCCCAACGACAACCTGGTGACGGCGTTTGTGGCCGAGGTCCGGCGCTTCCTCGCCGAACGCCGGCCGGAATAATATCGACAGAACTGGAGGTATCGTCGTGCGTGCGGTGGTTCAGCGCGTGTCGCGAGCCGCGGTGACCGTGGATGGCCGCTGTGTGGGCCAGATCGGCCGCGGGATTCTCCTCTTAGTTGGCATCGGACAAGGCGACACGAGGGACGACGCCGAGTACATCCTTAACAAAACACTTGAACTTAGAATCTTCAATGATCCTTCAGATAAGATGAATTTATCCATTCAGGAAACCGGCGGCTCCTTGTTGATCGTGTCGCAGTTCACCCTTTGGGGCGATTGCCGCAAGGGGCGCCGTCCGTCCTACTCGGATGCCATGGAGCCACGGGCGGCCGCTCAATTGTACGATGAGCTGATCCGTCTGGCCCGCCAGAGTCCTGTCCCGGTGGCCACGGGCGAGTTCCAGGCCATGATGGACGTGGAACTGGTCAACGACGGCCCCGTCACCCTGCTGCTGGACAGCCGCAAGCAGTTCTGAAGCATCTTCGAGCCTGTACGCCGGATACTCCACTCGAACGAGATGAAGCATGAATCAGCTCTTAAAGGCAATCAATCCAATCCTTCCGCATGGCAACCCCCCTTGCTCTCAGGAGCCGGCGACGATCCCGGTGTCCGACTTGAATCTGCTCTGTTTTACCTTGCTTCTCCATGCCATCCCGGCTATCTTCCTGATAAGTTGACCGTTTTTAGTTGGATAGCCTGTCTACTTGCCGGAAGAACTGCGAAGAGAGTCTCATGCCGTTCACGCTCCTCCTGGCGATGGTATTAAGCATGTCCGGTCTGTCGGCAGTGAATTCATTCTCCACGGTTTCGCTCTCTGCCATCATTTTCACACAACAGGATGCCGGCTGCCTGAGCGGCACGCCGGAGAACATCCCACCCCCCCTCGACAATGGCACCATCCCAGCGGCATGCACGGACAAGCTCGTCCGTCCGAACACAACCGGCCATCCGGCAGCCAGAGCTGTTTCGACGCCGGCACCATCTGAAGAGTCGCCAACCCGACCCCAGCCGGACCAGAAGGGCGCCTCCGGACCGGAAACCAAGGTTGACGAGAACGACAAGCCTCCCACCATTCCGTTCGATTATTCCGGCGACTTCACCCACCGGCCCGTACTGACCGGTGATTGGGATGGAATCCGCACGAAACTCCTGCAGCATGGCATCCGCATCGATGTGTTGTTTATGCCGATATTACAGGGCAACCTGTCGGGAGGTCTGGTCCAGAAGCCCATGTTCTACGGGTCGCTCCGCTACGGCATCGACGTGGACACAGCCACCGCCGGCCTGTGGCGCGGCGGTTCCTGCAGCTTCAAGATCCAGACGGGCTGTGGCCGAAGCGCCAACGACCAGACCGGCCAGGGGGTGATTAATCAGGTGGACTGGGCCGCCGTCGATGCCGGTGACGGGGATCCACCCACCACGGTGACCGACGCAATTCTCTTTCAGAAACTGAACGGGTTGTTTTCCGTCGCCGGGGGACGGATCACTTCACGCGATTCCAACGTCTTCGCATCCGACGAAACAACCCAGTTCCTCAACGCCGCGTTCAACAACAATCCAGCGTACAACACCACTTTCCCCCGCCAGACGCTGTTCGCTTCGTTGCTGGCTAATCCCGCCCCGTGGTTCACGCTGATCACCGCCGTGCTCGATGCCGGTCCGCCGGCCGCCGAGGACAGGCCCGGCACGGATTTCAACCGGGGGATCACCCTGTTCACCTTAACTTCCTTTTCCGTGAAGACCGCTGAATTACCCGGACACCACCGCCTCGGCGGAACCTGGAGCAACAAGGTCAAGCCCACGCTGGAGGGACTCATCTCTCCGGATCTATACCCGGATACGGTATCCAGCGACTGGGGGCTCAATTACGACTTCGACCAGTTTCTCATGCAAGACCGGAGTTCGCCCAATCGGGGGTTCGGAGTCTTCGGGCGATTCGGCCTCGGAAATCCGGTCACGAACAAAACGAGCGCGTTCTACAGTTTCGGGCTGGGAGGACGCGGCATGTGGCCCGGCCGTCCGGCAGATTCTTTCGGCGTCGGGTATTTTTATGATACGACCAGCAAGCGGGTCCCGCCGGAAATCAGGACCTTGCTGCGCAACGAACGGGGGTTCGAGGCTTACTACAATCTGGGCCTGAAACCCTGGCTCGAGCTCACCCTGGACCTGCAGGTCGTCACGCCGCCCTTGAAGGAGGATGCGCAGGCGGTGGTGGGAGGGGTCAGACTGCTGATCCGGCTTTGAGAGCCGCCCGAACGACACACGGCGAGGTGAAAAACAATGTTCGACAGACTGTTTAGCCCGGTGCGCATCGCCGGACTGGAGATCCGGAACCGCGTGGCGATGACCCCCATGGGCGTGGGCCTCGCCGCGGTGGGCGGCGGGGTCAGCGACGACATCATCGCCTTCTACGAGGCGCGGGCCCGGGGCGGCATCGGGCTCATCGTCAGCGAGATCTGCCGGGTCATGGACGGCGCCGGCGCGGGCGAGCCCTGCCAGCTTGCGGCGAGAAACGGGGCCGACATCCAAGGGCTCGGCCGGATGGTGGATGCGGTGCGCAAGTACGGCGCCCGAATGTTCATCCAGTTGCACCATCCCGGCCGACAGGGCCACCACGAGGTTGGCGGCGAGCAGCCCGTCTCCGCCTCGGCGGTGGCCAATCCCGTCACGGGGGAAGTTCCCCGCGCCCTGACGGTCCCGGAGATCGGGAAAATCCAGCAGGCTTTCGTGGGCGGGGCCCGCATCGCCCAAATGGCCGGGGCCGATGGCGTCGAGCTGCACGGCGCGCATGGTTATCTGATCAACGGCTTCCTGTCACCCTATCTCAACCGGCGCGACGACCAGTACGGCGGCAGTCTCGAGAACCGCCTGCGGTTTCTGCTGGAGATCGTCGCGGGCATCCGAACGGTCTGCGGAAGAGGGTTCCCGCTTGGCGTCCGCCTCTCGGCCGAGGAGTTTCTGGGCGACCAGGGGAACGACCTCGCCGCAACGTGCCAAATCGCGGCGGAATTGGAGAAGGCCGGCGTCGACTTCCTCGACATCAGCTGCACCATCCCTGACAGCCCGAAGTTCACCGCTTGCATCGAGCCGGGCACGATCGAACAGGGTTGGAAGAGGTACATGGCCGCGGAGATCAAGAAACATGTGAAGATCCCGGTCATCGCCGTGGCCAACATCAAGGAGCCGGAAGTCGCGGAGGCGATCCTGGCGGAAGGGTGCTGCGACCTGGTGGGCGTGGCGCGCGGGCACCTCGCCGACCCCGACTGGTGCCACAAGGCCAAGGCCGGCAAACCGGAAACCATCCGCAAGTGCATCGGCTGCCTCGTCTGCTTCGACGAGATCGAACATGCCCGCCACGTCAAGTGCTCCGTCAATCCGACCACGGGCCGCGAACGGGAGTTCGCCCGCCCGGCCCGCGACGGAGCGGGGCGGACAGTGGCTGTTGTGGGCGGAGGGCCCGCAGGGGTCACGGCCGCCCTGGTACTGCAGGAGCGAGGATTCCGCACTGTGCTGTTCGACCCGTCACCGCGTCTCGGCGGCACGCTGAACGTAGCCGACAAGGGCGTCGACAAGGAGAAGATCACGCGACTGGTCGACTCCCTGATCGCCCAGGTGCTGGACAGCGGCGTGGAGCTGCGCCTCGGCGAGGAGGCGACGGTGGAGAAGGTCCAGGCCCTATCCCCCTGTGGCGTGTTCGTCGCCTGTGGTGCCCGGCCGATCGTCCCGCCCATCCCGGGGATAGACGGCGAGAATGTCGTCCTCGCCGAAGACGTCCTGACGGGAAGGGCCACGGTCGACGGAGACTGCATAGTGATCGGGTCGGGGATGACCGGCCTTGAGACGGCGGAGGTGGTCCTCCGCGCCGGGCACAAGACGACGGTGGTGGACATGCTGCCGCAGATCGGCGCCGGCGCGGAGATCATCGTGATCCTCGACGCCAAGCAGCGGATGGCGCCCTACAACCCGGTCTACCTGCCCGGACACAAGTTGTTGAAAATCAATGAGACCGGTGTCGAACTCGAATGCGTGGAAAGCGGCCGGACCATCTCCGTCCCTGCGCGCACCGTGATTCTGGCCATGGGCGTCCGTCCCAACCGGGAAGTCGTGGACCGCTTCCGGACCGCCTTCCCTGACGCTCGGGTCGTCGGCGACGCGGCCCGCGGCGGACGGATCCTGGAAGCGACGCAGGACGCCTATGGCCAGGCGTTCGTGTTTGAACCCTAATTCAATTGACAGGGAGTACAACAACCATGAGTGAAACGAAAGACTATTATCGCAACAAGGTCGCCGTCGTGACCGGCGGTGCCTCGGGCGTCGGGCTGGCCCTTGCGGAGACAATGCTCGGCTACGAAGCGAGGGGAGTCATCCTCGCGGACGTCAACGATGCCAACCTGGCCCGGGAGACCGCACGCCTGAACACGGCCTATCCCGGACGGGCGTTGGGGGTCCACTGCGACGTGACTCTGGAGGCCGAAGTTCAGGGGATGATCGCCCAGGCGGCGGAGTTCGGCGGCGGGAGAATCGACCTGCTGTTCAACAACGCCGGCGCCGGTTTCGCCGGATATTTCGACCAGTTGTCGAACGCCCACTGGGAGAAGGCGTTCGCGCTGAATTTCTACGGGGCGCTGTACGGCATCCGCGCCGTGCTGCCGGTGATGCGGGCGCAGGGCGGCGGCCACATCGTGGACGTCATCTCCGGGATCGCGTTCAGCCCGATGGCCCTGCAGTCCATGTACGCCGCCACGAAGGCCGCCCTGAACGCGCTGACCCTCGCCCTGCGCTACGAGTTCTGGGACGAAAACATCCGCCTGACTTCGACCACGCCGGGCACCACGGCTACCGCGATCTGGTCCGCCGGCGGCCAAGAGCCGCCCGCGGGAGCGCAGACGCCCGAGCATTCCGCGCAGACGATCCTCGCCGGCGTGGCGAAGAACCAGCGGCTGGTTTTCGGCGACGCGGACGATGAGAGGGGCGCCCGTAACTGCTTCAATCCCGATATCGCCGACGGGGTGGACGATTACCTGCTGAACGTGGCCCGAAAGCGCCGCAGCGGTGAATGGGTCGTTTAGCTTCCCCCCGAAAAACCGAATGGAGGTCATGATCCCATGAAAAACGGCAGTTATTTCATCCCGCGGGAACAGCTTCACGCTTTCATGAACCCCGGCGCCATGAACAACGAGGAGGGCCTGTACATCTTCTGGGAGACCGATCCCGCCGTGGCGAGACGCGTGCTGCCTCCGATGTTGGAGCTGCTGGATCCCGCCCACCCCATCGCCATGGTCTACGTCGTGAACATCCGCGAACCCACCTTCGCGCCCTGGTACATGGAAGGCGGCCTCAGCCTGCTCTGCCGGTACGGCGAAACCGTCGGCGCCTACTTCCTGAACCTCCAGCTCAGCGGTCCGGGCGCGCACATGGGCCTGTGCAGCGGGCGCGAGACCTCCGGGCTACCGAAGAAGATGTGCGAGCGCATCGTGGTCGAGCGCAAAGGCGACTGGGCGCGCGCCTTCATCGAGCGGCACGGCCGGCGAATATTCTCGACCGAGGTGGAGTTGGGAGACTACAACGACCCCCTTCTGGGAATCATGCGCCAGGACTACAAGCCGGGGTACCAGGAACGGGGCGCCTGCCTGCTGTTCCAGTACGAATGCGGCCCGGCTCCGGCTGGCCACATGATCATTCCGCAGGCGCGCCTGCTCCATTACGACAGCGTCATCGATTACACGACCTGGGAACCGGCGCGCATCCAATCGATTCAAATGGAACACTCACTCGACGACCCGTGGGCGGAATTGTTGGTGGTGAAGCTGCTGGGCGCCGGGTACAGCATCAACTCCAATTGGGTCGCGGGTCTTTCGACTCTCGCACAATACGACGGGGCGGAGGCCGACAGCCTCTTCTCGTACCTGTTCTCGGGACGCTGGGACCGATCCACGCTCGTCACCGGCCGTCACCAGATCTACGGGCAGTTCTGAACGCTTCCGGAGGACGCATCATGACCATCGACGACATCCGCAAGATCCTGGTGGTGGGCACGGGAACCATGGGCCAGAAGATCGCCCTGCAGTGCGCCCGCTACGGCTACGAAGTGGTCGCCTACGACGCCGTCCCGAAGTCCCTGGAGAATGCCAAGGCAAGAATTCCCGCCTTCGCTGCCGACCTGGTGGCGCGGGGGACAATGAAACCCGAGGAATCCGAAGCCGCCATCGCCCGGATCCGCTACTCCTCCGATCCCCGGGACGGGGCGGATGCGGACCTCGTGAGCGAGTCGATCTTCGAGGATCCCGACCTCAAGGCGAAGGTCTTCGCCCAACTCAACGCGGTCTGCAAACCCCAAACGGTCTTCACAACCAACACATCCACGCTGTTGCCGTCCATGTACGCCGAAGCTACCGGCCGGCCGGACCGGTTCGCCGCGTTGCATTTCCTGGGCGTGATCGACCATCGACTCGTGGACATCATGCCCCATCCGGGGACCGCGCCCGAGATCGTGGAACTGCTGACGGCCTTCGCCCGGCGGATCCGGCAGGTCCCGCTGGTCCTCAAGAAGGAGAATCCCGGCTACGTGTCCAACGCCATCTGGGGTGCCATGAACTCCGCGGCCATCCGGATCTCGCTGGTGGACAAGGTCGCCTCGGTTGAGGACGTCGACCGGGCGGTCATGATCCACCTCGGCATGCCCTGCGGCCCGTTCGGCCTGAACGACCAGATCGGGCTGGACACCATCTGGCACGTGATGCAGAGCAATGCCAAGCTGTCGGGTGACCCAGGCGCCCAGGCCTTCGCCGACGAGTTCAAGCGGGACTACATCGACAAGGGCTGGCTGGGGGCCAAGTCCGGTCGGGGATTCTACACCTACCCCGACCCGGCCTATCTCCACCCCGGTTTTTTAAGCGGCGATCCCGAGTGATCGTTCCCGCAAGAGGGTCCCTAGCCGATGATGCCCACCACTCGTCCTCAATTCCCGCTCATGCGAAAGCTGCTGGAGGAGGCCGACCTTTCCCTGGAAGTCGTCGTCCTGCTCATCTTCGGAGCGTTCTTGCTCCTGTTCGGCATCCTCCTGGCGCCGATACATACGGGGATCGTGCCATATAGCCCGGACGGCACCTACGGGCTTTTCCTGGTGCTCGTCTCCTTTCAGATGATCGCGATGGGTAAGACGCCTTTCGGCGACCTGCGCCGCTCCTGGGCCGCGGTTGCCGGCGGCATGGCCGTTGCGGTCCTGGGCATGTCCCTCTGTTTCATCCCGGGTTTCCTTACGGGCTTCGCCCGATGGCTGGTCGGATTCGTGCTAACAGCAGGCGGGTTATCCCTCTTTCTGCAGCTGTTGATGGCCCGCGAGAAGGGGCGGCGGTGGATGGCCGGGCCCGGGATCCTGAAATCGCTCGCTGTCTGTAGTGGCGCGGTATACCTGCTGTTGGCTGCCCTGGGGCTGATCACCTTGTGTCCCGGGGCCGTCTCGGACTACGTGACCGCCGGGACCCTCGTCGCCACCGGACTCGGCCTCCTGTCCCTGGCCGGGATTATTCAGCAGATCATCCGACGGTGGCCGGAAGCGGATCAGCATCCGACGTTGAAAGGAGTGGCCGTTGCAGAAGATGCGAGGAAAACCCGGAGAGGGCTGTTCGGGGAAGCCAACCTCTCTCTCTCGCTGGCGACACTTCTTCTGATGGGAGTCCTGCTGACTCTCCTTGGATTGGTCCTGATACCCGTCAATCTGGGATGGATCCCCTTCTCGCCCGATGGCTTGCAGGGTCTCCTGCTCACTCTCTTCGCCATCCAGATGATGTCGCTGGGAGACTCTCCGATCGGCCATTACCGGCGGTCGTGGCTGATGGTCTCCTACGGCATCGCCTTCGTCGGCCTGGGTGCATTCTCCTGCATCGCGCCGGGGGTGCTCACTAGCGTCCTCCGGGCCCTCCTCGCCGTATTGAACCTCACGGCCGGGGGCCTTTACTTCGCCAGGCGGCTCCGCCAGAGGATCAAGGAGAGGAAGACCCCGCCGGCAGATCCTCTCCCGCCCATCGTCACCCGGTTGTTCCGCACGCAGGCGGCGCTGAACATCGCCGTCATCGCGTTCGGAGTCAACATGCTCGTGCCAGGGCTCCTGCCGGGCTTCGTGAATGCTGTGATTATCGTCGCCAACGGGTTGCTGCTCTTTCAACTGGCCTTCCTCCTGATGATACTGGAGCAAGAGGCGACGCCACGCGATTGCGGATCATGACGTATTAATTCGTGCCCGACGGCATTTGATGCCCTTGCCAGAGGTTTTCATCGCCTCTGTCTATGTGCAACTTCTCGCCCCGGACGACCATTTCCGTAGGGTCCTGGACCTGAAGCTGATCGGAGTAAGCCCGCCACCGCCCTGGACCCAGTCCGACTTCCCGGTTGAAAATCCGACCGGCATCCACTATAGTGACATTTTGTTCGTCAACTGAAAGGAAGTGTCATGCCCCATATCCCTATGAAATACGCGCCGCAGCTGATCTGGCACGGGACGCGGAACTTTTTTTCGGGCCGCCCGGTGGTCATCTCCTTTGAGACCACCCTCTCCTGCAACGCCAACTGCCGGCATTGCGACATCGAGGGCCACCGCCCTGACGAGGAACGCATGAAACCGGAGGGCTTCCGGAAATTCATCGACCAGTTCCACCCGCCGGTGGTCCAGTTGTCCGGCGGCGAGCCGCTCCTCCGGGACGACCTGCTCGATGTGGTTCGGGCCGTCAAGATCAATCCCTTCTTTCCCTACACTATCCTGGTTTCCAACGGCTCGCTCATGACGCTGGAGCGCTATCGGGCGTTCCGCGAAGCGGGGGTGAACCAGTTCTCCGTTTCGCTGGATTTTCCCGATTCCCGCCATGATGACTTCCGCCTGATTCCCGGCTTGTACAACATCTTGAACGAGGTGATCCCGCAACTGGCCGCTGAAGGCCACGGCGATGTGGTGCTCAACACCGCCATCACCTCGGCGAATGTCGGCGAGCTTGAACCCATCATCCGGACGGCCGACCGCTGGGGTGTTTGCCTGAGCTTCAGCATCTACACGCCGCTCCGCACCCAGAATCCCGAGTACGTCGTGAGCAAAGCCGAAGACCTCGACGCCGTGGAGCAGCTGTTTGCGCGTTGCAAGCGGCGCCAGGGCGTCTATCGCCGGGTGGTGAACTCCCATTACAACCTGGATGGCATCATGCGATTCATGCGCGAGGGCAACATCCCCAACTGCAGCGCCGGCATCCGGTTCATGGTGGTCCGACCCGAGGGCAAGCTGAACCCCTGTTCACTCCAGCGGATCAATTTCGATACCCAGGATCAATTGGCCCGGGAATTTTCCGCCCACAACACCTGCGGCGGCTGCTATGTGTCGATCCGATCATACGTCGAGATCTCGTTCGCTCAACTGTTGTGGGAAAACATCTCGATGCGGGTTTTTAACAGGAATACTATGTGAGAGGCCGGCAGTGCGCATAACTACAACCTGGGACGGCGGCATGGCATTTGTGGCTACGCAGGACGGCCACACCGTCCGTCTGGACGCGTCCTCCGAGCATGGCGGCCGCAACTCGGGTCCGAGGCCCAAGGGGCTGGTGTTGACCGGACTGGCGGGTTGCACCGGCATGGACGTGGTGAGCATTCTGAACAAGATGCGGGTGGCATTCACCCGGTTCTCGGTGGAGGTGTCCGGCGAACTGACCGCCGATCACCCAAAGGTCTTCTCCCGGATCCATATTCGGTACGTCCTGCATGGCCCGAATATCGCGCGCGACAAGGTCGAGAAGGCCGTCGACTTGTCTCAGGAGAAGTACTGCGGGGTCGCGGCGATGTTGCGCAAGGTGTGTCCCATCACCCACGAAATCATCATCCAGGACTGACTCTCCGGGCATTCTGATCATATCCCTTCCAGAAAAAAATTGGTATCGAAGCTGGAAACTTTAAGCTAAAATAACCGTCTTTTTTATCGAACTTGATTCTTCGAGGAGACATGATGAAGAAACTGATCGCCACCGCCCTGATGCTCGTACTGGCCCTATCCATCGCCCCTCTGGCAGTTATCGGGAAGACAACTATCGCCTTCACGGAATCCGAGTACGCCAAATCACTGAACTTGAAACTGAACCTGCAGAAACCCGATTTGAACGCCTACGTTGGCACCGGTAAGGAAATGATCGTGATCAAGACGAAGAAGGAAATCGTGTACTACGAGCGGTTCACCTGGCTGAGCTCGGCCATGCCGGCCGATGAGGCCATCCGCCATGCCGCCTATCTCAATTTCCTGTCCCAGGCGGCCGATATTCCCAGCGGCACCCCGGAGTATGATCAATTAGCCGCCGCCGTGAAGTCGAACACCGCTGAATTCATCCTGCGGGGCCTGTTCCAGGTTCGCGTCCGCGCCGAGAACGGCGACAAAGGCGCCAAGCACTTTGTAGAAATCTACGTCAAGTAAGATTAGTCATCTTCACGGAGCCGTTCCTTCGGGACGGCTCTTTTTTTTTGCCAGTCAAGTGTCCACGCTCCGAACACCCCGCCGCCGACACAGCCGAACCAGACCGCCAGCAGCCAGTTGACTCCGGTGAGGACCGCCCCGAATCCAACCAGAGCACCAGCCAGGCTCAACCCGGCAGCCAATCGGTTACCGATCCGCATACTCTGACCGGCCACTGCCAGCAGGAGCAGCGGACTGACAGCCGCGGCATAAATCTGGTAACCCGCCAGAAGCGCCCCGATGATCGACGGATAGATGAGCGCGGTGGCCAGCGAAATGAGCAACACCAGGGGAACCGCGACGCGCATCCGTCGTCGAAAAGCGTCCCGATCCGGGTGGGCCGGCTCCGGCTTCAGCTCCATGACCAGGATCGAGGATGCCGTCAGCAGGCAGGTGTCGGCCGACGAAATGACGGCGGCCAGCAAGCCCGCAAGCACCAGGCCTTGTCCCCACTCGGGCAGCACGGCGACGGTCAGGGACGGCAACAAGGCGTCCCCTGTGGTCAAGGGCAAGACCGCCGCACCGATCACGCCGATGACGGAGATCCAGATGCTGAACGGGATCAGCAGCGTGCCGCAGGCGATCGCCGCTCGACGGAATGTCACCGCGGTTCGCGCGCAGAGAAATCTGGAAAAAATGTCCGGTCCCGTGGCGAACAGGATAAAGGTCACCAGAGCCATGGACAGATAATCGCCACTCCTGACAGGGAGGTCGGCGATGAACTCCGTCCAGCGTGCCTGCAACAGCGCGGCTGGCTCTCCCGCTGCAAGTGCCCGCCAGGCCGCCACCCCCAGCATGGTGATGCCGATGGTCAGCGCACCCAACTGCAGCAGGTCCGTCCGCAACACCGATTTCTGCCCGCCGGCCGTCACATAAACGCCGAGGAGAAGGGCGGCAATCGCCATCGCCAACCACGCCGGGCAACCCGCCACAGGCCCGACAATCCAGCCGATGGCCAGCAGTTGGGCGGCGATCACGCCGATCCAGCCCGTCACGATGAGCAGCCCGGACAAGCGCCGGACCAGCGGCCCGTACTGGCACCCCAGATACTCCGGCACCGTGTAGACCGTCTCGGTCTGTCGAAGTCGTCGCGCGGCCCAACCGGCGGCGATCAGGCCCAGCGCTCCGCCCCACAGCCACGCCGACGCGCCGAAACCGCTCGTCGCCGCCAGGCCGCAGATTCCCAGTGTTGCCGAGGCGCCGACGATCGTCGCCCCCAGGCTGCCGAAAACCTGCCAGAATGCACCCCGTCGGCCGGCCACGAAATAATCGTCCGGTCGACGGGAGGCCCGGGCGTGCCAAAGTCCGGCGCCAGCGACCGCCGCCAGGTAAGCGATGATGATGACTGCGCGGACCAATCCGGCCTCAGGCGTCGGGTTTGTCGCCGGAGGGAGCGCCCACGCCCCCCTTCCGAAGCAGGATGAACAGCCAGTACCCCAAACCGATCACCAACGCCAGAATCACAGCGATGAGCACCGTCCGTTCCACCTGTTCCCGGCGGGAGGCGCCCGCCTGGGGGTCGTAGTCAGGATTGCCGGAGACCGCTCCCATGGTAACCTGGGTACGGGCCTGATCGGCCCAGGCATCGCTGCCGCCAAAACGATCAATGTCGTAATTGGGGGCGCGGACCGAACGGGCGCCCACCATCAGCCGGTACGGTTGCCGATCGTTGTCAGCCACGAAGAAAATCTCCCGGGTCGGGCTTTCAAATGACAGGGAACGGATTTCCAGTGGCGGGCTGTCGCCATTTTCTATGGCGATCCGGTACTGCGCGATACCGGTACCCGGCAGATCCAGATGCAACCGTCGCTCCGGCCGACCGCCCAGCGGGAATGCGCAGATGGTGCCGCTGGCGAAGGGTTGCCAGCTCCCATCACGGCCGTTCGGGCTGCTTTCAACGGCCACCGTGCGGTAGAAAACCGGCGTGGTCACGTCGAACTGAATCCGACCGGCGGGAAGGCGCACGGGAATATCGATCACCGTCTGCCGGCTGGCATTCTGAACGGCCGGCACGGGCCGCAGCGGCCAGCGGTCGATGCGGGGGCCTCCGGGTTCCTCCTGCACCGATCGTCCATGGACGGCGTCGATTCTAAGCTGCTTCGCCCAGCTTCGACTGAAGATGATCTCCAGCCCCGTGGCGGTCACCTGTACGGTGTCACGGTTCTCCGGCGCCGCTTCAGAATCCGTGATCCGCAGAACCAGCGCTCGCGCATCGGTGGCGGGAAAATCCACCCGAGTTCGCCGCAGGTCTACGTGAGATGAAAAGTCATAAATTGTGTCCTGGCCGATAACGGGGCCGGCTGGATCGTTCGCGATCACCGTGACCTGTTTCCGGAAGTCTCGTTCCGGGATCGTGAAATCGATCCCGCTCACGGCGCCTATCGCCTCAGGCACCGTGACGGTCAGCTGAACACTCCCCCTGCTATTTTCGTAGCTGGTGATTGTGAGGGGGGCTTCGGTTATCTTGGGCTGCAGACGGCTGAAACGGACGACGAATGGAATTTCGCGCCCGTCGGCGTCATACAGACGCATGTCCGCCAGATTGGATTCGCTGCGGGTCAACAGCTCCAGCGGGAGCGGGATTCGGCAGATGGCGTGCCGCCGGATTGCGCCCCGGATTTCCGCCTGGTATTTGAACTGCTCCACAGTGGGGCTGTCAACCTGGGCCATCGTCGCTCCGGCGGCGATCGCCAGCCACACCCCCAACAGCTGATGCCGGCTCATGGTTGTCCCTCCGGTTTGTCCGCATCCGGCCGAGGCCCCAGGAGCACTTCCTTGTAGCGGTGGTAAAGGTACGACACGCCGACAAGCAACAACCCCAGGACAAAGCATGAAATGATGCGGTAGGGGGTTTTCACTTCGGCCATGTCCCAGATGAGCACCTTGAGGATCGTCAGGCTGAACAACGCCAGCGACAGCCGACGCAGCGACGGCCGGTTCCACCGGAAACCCAGCAGCATGAGCATCACCGAGTACAAGCTCCAGAGCACCGACACCGCAGCAAACCGCCCGGTGGGCAGATAGTCGTAGAAAAACGCGTTGACTTCCAGGTTCAGCACGCCGAACAGCAGCACGCTCCAGCCGATTGCGGCCAGGACGGCCAGCGTGTTGCGCAGCGCCTGATGCTCCGGGCGTGGCAGGTAGTACTTGACCAGCCGGTAAAACAGGATCGTCAGCCCGATGACCACCGCGGCGGACAGCCAGCGGTCCACGGCGCAGCTCATGTAACCGGCCGGGAAACAGAGGCTGTCCAGATCCAGATCGAAATTGTCGAGATAATCCCAGAGCAGCAGCTTGCCGCCGGCCAGAGTCAGCACACCCGCGCCGGCGAGCTGCAAGGTGGGGCGTCCCAGCCGCAGTCCCATCCACAGAAGCGCAACCGCCTGGGCCGCCCAGAACACGGTGATCCAATGTTCCGAGAAAATGATGGGCACGGTGATGAACAGAAACAGCATCGCCTTGGCCAGCAGCACGACGAACGCGCCCACACTCCGCTGGCCCCGCCGCTCCAGAAAGGCGGCCAGTGCGAGGAAGATGAACGCGTACGTCACCGATACAACGCTGGCCCAGATACCGTCCGAACGGTCGGCGATGAGCCCATAGCTCACGCTGAAGGCCAGCAAGGAGTTCGGCGTGATGATCAGGAAGCCCCACAGTCGATCGATCCGGCCTCGGAAGCACTGGTAAGCGAAGGGCATCAGGGTGTAGATGAGGTAGAAGATGTTTAGGAAAATGATTGCGGGCCAGAACTTCGACGCATTGTAGTGGGTGACACCCCAGGCGAAGTAGGTGATGTACGTGAAGATGAAGCCCAGGGCGTTCAGCAAGGCCCACTGCTTGCGGAAGGCGATGACCAGGAGGCCCAGGTTCAGGACCGTAAGGTAGGTCATCAGGGCGATCTGGTTGTCCTGGCCGGTGCTGAGCAAGAGTGGGGTCAGAAAACCGCCGATCATCGCCAGGGCCGCCAGCCACTTGTTGTCGTAGACCACTGCCAGGGCACAGCCCAGCGCCGTGATCAGGACCATCACGCCAAAGGCAAGGGCCTGTCCGAACAGCTGGTAGATCTGGAAACCGGCGAACGTCGCGAAATAGAGGACCGCCACGCCGCCGCCCGCCAGACAGAGCCCGAAAACCCGGTAGCCCCGACGGCGGAAGAGCTCTCCCGCTCCGAGCAACCCGATCCCCCACAGAAACGCCAGTGCGACCCGGCCGGCCGGACCGATCCAGGCCCGGTCAAAGGAGTATTTCAGAAAGTACCCCACCGCCAGCACGATGATGATCACTCCGATGGCCAGGATCCACTTCTGACCCAGGCGAACCTCCATCTCCGGCGCCCGGGCGACGGTGCGCGGCGCCTGTTGCGGGGGGACGGTTGGCGCCGGAGCCGGCTCTGTTTTCGGCTGCTGCTCCGCTGCGGCGGATCGGACTGCGGCGAGCGTCCCGGCTGCCTGAGATTCGGGCTGAGGTTCGACCGGCGTGGCCACCAGATGCTCGCTCAAAGCCGTGACGCGACCATCGAGCTGGTCCAGATTCTCCCACAACCCGCGGACCTGCTTTCGGACGACCTGCAGCTGTTGCCGCAGTTCCTGAAAAGCCCGAGCCCGCTCCAGTTCGTCATCCGAAAACCTGTGGCCGCACTGCATGCAGTGCCGGGCCAATTCGGCGATGCTCGCATGACATTGGGGGCACTTCACGACGACCTCCTCGGACCGATTCGAATGGTGCGGTGCACGTTGGGGACATTGTCAGCGATACCCCCACCGAAGTCAATCGCATCAGGGCCACACCGCGACACTTCCCCGCGGCGGTTTGCATAAAACAAAAAAAGGGCAGCCTGGATTCAGGCATGCCCTGTAAAAGGATGGTGCCGAGGGACGGAATTGAACCGCCGACACAGGGATTTTCAGTCCCCTGCTCTACCGGCTGAGCTACCTCGGCCACCGCTTCGAAGCGATATCGCCAAACCCAAAGAACCGAGCGAAGGGCTGGATTATAAAGACGCCTCCGGGCCCTGTCAACTGCTTTTTATCCCGCCGTCATGTTCGGGCGCACATGCAGATCACGGCAGGGACGGGATTTACCATCTTCGCCGTCGGCAAAACGGATTGCAATTCGACACCCCATCTGCTAGATTGAACTGCTTGACAGGAAGCGCACATGTACAAGGGCAACCGGATCACGGTGGTCATCCCGTGCCTCAATGAAGAGGAAGGGATTCCGCTCGTCCTGAAACAGATTCCCAACTTCGTGGACGAGGTCCTCGTCGTCGACAACGGTTCCACCGACCGGACCGCCGACATCGCCACCTCCTTTGGCGCCACGGTCATCCAGGAAAGCATCCGCGGGTATGGCCGGGCTTACAAGACCGGTCTGGCCAACGCCCAAGGGGATATTATCATCACCCTGGACGGCGACCATTCCTACCCTGTGGACGCCATTTCGTATCTCATCGAGGCCCTGCTCCACTCCGGCGTCCGCTTCGTCTCGGCCTCACGGTTTCCGGTACAAAATCCCGAAGCCATGTCCTTCAAGCACAAATTCGGCAACATCGTGCTCAGCCTGTGCCTGTCGCTGCTCTACTTCCGCTGGGTGCGCGATTCGCAGTCGGGCATGTGGATCTTCTACCGGGAAATCCTGAAGCAGTTCCGGCTCCGCAGCGACCTGATGGCGTTCTCGGAAGAGATCAAGATCGAGGCCATTCGCAACCGGGAAGTCGGATTTCGGGAGATCCCCATCAACTTCTCGAACCGGATGGGCGAAATCAAACTCCAACCGTGGCGAGACGGTTTCCGCAACCTGCTGTTCCTGTTCCAGAAGCGGTTCCGGCCGTGAACACACCGCCGCCAGCATGCCCGATCTGCGGGGCCGCGGACTCCTGCCGCTGGCTGGAGAACTCCGATTTCCTGTTTCACACGTCGCCCGTCGTCCACACCCTGCACCGCTGTCTGTCCTGCCGATGCGCATTTCTGCACCCCATGCCGGAACCCCGGGCGCTCGCGGATGCCTATCCGCGCCCCTACTGGTGGATCGCCCAGGACCGGCCCCGGGGCCTGTCGCACAAGCTGGAGACGGTCTACCGGGAGGCGGTGTTGCGCCATCACGTCCACGTGGCTCGACGGCATCTGGCGGGGTCCGCGCCGAAAGTCCTCGATGTGGGCTGCGGCAGCGGCACCTTTCTCCATGTGCTGCGCCGGGTGACCGGCGTCGCGGGCGAAGGGCTCGACGCCTCGCCCGATGCCGCCCAGGCGGCCCAGGCTGCTTACGGGCTCCGGGTGCACGTCGGCGACATCGACACCGCCGATCTGCCCGAGCAGGGCTACGACCTTATCACGCTGTTCCATGTGCTGGAGCACCTGCCGCAACCCGGTGACGCGCTGAGCCGCGTCGGCCGGTGGCTGGCGCCCGGCGGCACCCTGCTGCTGCAGGTCCCCAACCTGGACAGCTGGCAATGCCGCTGGTTCGGCCGGCGCTGGAGCGGCCTGGACATCCCCCGCCACGTGGTGGGCTTCCAGCCGCACGCCATGGCCGACCTGCTTCGCCGGATCGGTTTCGAGCCCGGGCCGCCCCGGTTTTTCTCGCTGCGCGACAATGCGGCGGCGATCGCCACGTCGCTGGCCCCCGCCCTGGACCCCGTAGCTATGGCCGTCCGCGGCGACAACCGCTTGGCGATTGCACGAAAAGTGTTATACTTCGCCCTGTTGGCGGCCGCGCAGCCACTGGCCCTGCTGGAGGCGATGGCCGCACGCGGCGGCACATTCTTCCTGCCGGCCCGCCGGATCATGACCCCACGGAGTCACGCATGAGCCAGATGCATCACATCAATATCGTTTTCACGGGTGGAACCATCGAAAAAATCTACGACGAAGTTCAGGGCGGCATCGACAACATCGAAAGCTGGATCGACCGTGAATTCCCGCCGCTGCGTCTCCCCTATGTCCGGCTGCATTCGCTGCGGCTCATGAACATCGACAGCCTCCAGATGACCGACGAGCACCGCCAAGTAATCGCCCAGACCATCCAGCGCCTCCAGGAAGACGGTCGTCCCATCGTCCTCACCCATGGCACGGACACCATGGTGGACACCGGACGCTACATCAAGTCGCATCTGTCGCAGATCAAGGTCCCCATCGTCCTGACCGGCGCCATGCTGCCGCTGGTGGTGCAAAACAGCGACGGCATCCAGAATCTCACCGAAGCGCTCTTCGCCACGAAATTCCTCCCCCCCGGCGTCCACATCGTCTTCCACAATGAGGTCTACGACGTGGACCGGGTCCGCAAAAATCGCCAGGCCAAAACCTTCGAACGGATTGAAAACGGCGGGAAGTGATCAGTCCTTGGCCGGCGGCTCCTCGCCTCCTAAAGGCGATCGGTATTCCAGTCGGGCTTCCAGCAAGGCCAGCCTCTGGGCCAGCACCTGGTTCTGACGGGTCAGCTTGGACATCGCCAGTCCCTGGTGCAGCATGATCGCGAACAGGAACAGGATCGCCAGATAGAACACGAGCGATGGCGGATAGTAGATGCCCACCAACTGAGCCAGCCGGTTCAGCCAGCCTTCCGAAAGGATGAGCACCTGGATGCAGACGATGGCCGCCAGCCACAGGAGGGAGTACTTCTCCTTCAGTTTTTCCCGCCGGAGGAAGTGGATGATGGCCAGCAGGAGCAGGCCGTTGATCACTGTGGTGAAGATCTGGACGAACGTCATGCGGCACCTCCGGCTCAGTAGCGGATCATATCGATCAAGATGGCCAGCGTTACCTTGATCATGTAATACCCGGATCGCAGAAACGTGATCGACGACATGCCGGCGGATCGCTCGCGCATGGTCACCGGCACCTCGTCGACGCACATCTGCCATTTATACAGCATGATGATGACTTCGGGCTCCGGATAGTCGTCGGGGTAAAAGCGGCAGAGGCGCTGCATGGCCCGGCGGCTGTACAGGTGGAACCCTGACGTGGCGTCGGTCACCCGGAATCCCGTCAGCGCCCGGATCAGGCGGCAGAGGAAACCGATGGCCAGCCGCCGCAGCCAGGAGGATTGGAAACCGGCGCGGGAGAGAAAGCGGGAACCGACCAATAGGTCCACCGGCTGCCGGCGGATATGATCGAAGAAGCGGTGGATGTCGCTCGGATCATGCTGGCCATCACCGTCCAGGCGGAGCACCCAGTGGAATCCTTCGGCCAGCGCGTAAGCGATTCCGGTCTGGATGGCGGCGCCGATTCCCATGTTGAACGGCAATGTGACGACGACCGCCTCGTGGGCACGCGCCACCGCGGCGGTCCGGTCGGCGGATCCGTCGTCGATCACCAGCAGAGTCGCGGCGGGAAACTCGCGGTGGAGTTCGTCCAGGACAGCGCCGAGATTGCCCTCCTCGTTGTATGCGGGGATCAGAAAGAGCACTTCCCGGAGATCGAACGGCCGGTTCATCGCCGCATCCTCCCGCGGCTCCCCTGCCCGCCCCGGAGGCTTGGCGTCAGGAAGCCGAGCACCCACCCTGACATTCGCGCAAACGCCCGGAGCGTGAACACGGTCAGGCCGAGAGGCCACAAACCGAATTCCCGCGCCTCGCGGGCGACGCCCGTCGCGGCCCACCCTTCGAGCAGCAGGAGGGCGCCGGTGGCGCCACCCGCCGCCCAGCCGGCCCACGGCACGCCGGCCGCGGCCGACAGGGCGGCTCCGGGGATCACCAGCGCCAGCGCGACGTCCAGCATGTCTCGCGGCCGGGTGTAGTCATCGCCGGACACGAAGGCTGGATGCTTGCGGTACAGCCGGCTCCGCCAGAAGCCGTGGATGTATTGCGTGCGGAGATACCCCCCGATCCGTTCCGGATGGTGATGAGCCACCCGGCAGCCGGGACGGAAGGCGATCCGGTAACCGGCGTGACGGATGCGGTACGACAGGTCGTTGTCCTCGGCGCTGGCGGTTGGGAATGACTCGTCGAAGCCGCCTACCTGTTCCAGCACGGTGCGCCGCACCGCCAGGTTGTAAGTGCCGCCGGCCCTCACGAACGCGGGCATCCGCCGGTGGCGGAAGGCAATCTCGGCCTGGATGAGCCGGGCCAACGGTCGCTCACCGTTGGCGGCCGCGTAACTGCCGGCCACCGCCCCCACGTCAGCGGCTTCCAGGCCGTCGACCATGCCGGCAACCCATCCGGGCGGCGGGATGCAGTCGGCATCGGTGAAACAGATCACTTCACCACCAGCCCGGCGCCAGCCGGTGTTCCGGGCGGCGGCGGGGCCGCGGTTCGGCTGCCGGATCAGCGTGACGCCTCGCCGGCTGATGCGCTCCGCCGTATCGTCGGTGGACCCGTCGTCCACCAGCACGAGCTCCAGTTCGTGCCCGCCCGATTCCAGCCGCTGGAGTGCATCGAGCGTTCGCTCGATATAGCGGGCGCTGTTGAAACATGGCACCACGACCGAAACGTTCATGGCCGGCGCCTCCCCCGCAGGCGCTCCAGGTTGTAGCGCAGGTAGCTCCACGCACCGTAGGCCTTGCGCCGGACGTCCCCCCAGGAACGCACCGCCGTGAGCATCCGGAGCAGCTGGCGTGGCCGCAGGTAGAATTCGCGCAGGCCGCGGTCGATCAACTCGTCGATCTCCGACTTCGACAACTGCGGATAGCTCAGCAGAGTGACCTGTTCGCCGTCGGCGCTGATCCACTCCGTCCAATCCTGCGGCACCAGGAAGCCGTTCTCGACAGCCCAACGGTACATCTCGGTGCCCGGATAGACGCAGATTCCCGAAATCTGGATCGTGTCCAGCGGCAGCCGTTTGGCGAACGCGATGGTCTGGAGGGCAGACTCCCGGGTTTCGCCAGGCGCACCCACCATGAAACAGCCGTGGACGATGAAGCCCAGCTCGTGCGCCCGGCGCGCGAACGCCTCGCTCTGTTCCAGCGTCACGCCCTTGCGAACGGCGTCCAAAGCGGCCTGGGTGCCGAATTCGAATCCCGTCATGAGCATCCGGCAACCGGCGCGCCGCATCAGCGGAAGCAGTTCCAGGTCCATGTCTACCCGGGCATTGCAGCTCCAGGCGATCCGGATGCCGCGACGCAGGATCTCCTCGCACACGCCGGCGACGTGGGGGCGAGAGGCCACGAAGGTGTCGGTTTCGAACATGATCTCGCGCAGTCCGGGAAACAGCGACAGATCGTGCGCGATCTCGTCCACCACCAGTTCCGGCCGGCGCATGCGCAGACGGTGCCCCACCATGAGCTGGGGATCCTGGCAGAAGGTACATCGCGCGAAGCAGCCCCGCCCTGACAGGAGCGTGAGAAAGGGATACAACTTGCCGGCGTCGCGGTACCACTCCGGTCGCACGTGACGCCACGCCGGAAACGGCAATTCGTCCACGTCCAGCGGCGGCGGCAGCGGGTTGTGCACCACCCCGCCGTCGCCGGTGAAGGAAATTCCGGCTATGCTCATATCATCCGGCCGGTCGGCCAGTTCGCGCAGGATGAAATCGTATTCGCCCCGCACGATTCGGTCCACCGCCCCGGCCGCGATCCGGAAGCTGTCGTCCGGCTCGGCCGAGACGTGGTTGCCCACCAGCACTGTGAACGCCCCGGAGCGTTCCTTGATCGACCGGGCCAGGCTGATGTCGCTGTATATGGATGGCGTCGTGGTGTGCAGCACGGCCATATCCGGCCGGAATGCGTCCGCCGCTTCCCGGATGTCCGCCGGTTTCAGATTGAGGGCAGCTCCGTCTATGAATCTCAGATCGTGTCCCGCCGCCTCCAGGACGGCCGTGGCGACGAGCAGGTAATCGGGATGGCGCTGGACGCGTCCGCGGGAACGCGCCGCCCAGCGGGCCGAGCGGACGAAATCGTCCATGAACGGAGGATTCAGGATCAGGATTCTGGCCATGCGGTGCCATTATAAACCGGCGCGCCCGCGTCACCCAAGGCCATTCGTCTGCGGCGGCCTGCATTCCGGACTTGACAGGACGACGTCATTTGTATATAAATGAGCCCGTTGCGCTGCCGGCCGGCACTCGGAAACCGCCATTCGCGCGGCTACGCATGCGGACAACCTGCTGATCTGCAGAGAGTAACGATCAACTACCGAACACTAACGCGAGCAGAGGAGCCATACATCGATGAAACGGACATTTCAACCCAACAATAGACGCCGCGCCAAAACCCACGGTTTCAGGGCCCGGATGGCCACCAAGGGCGGACGGAAGGTGCTGGCCCGACGCCGGGCGAAGGGCCGCCAGCGGCTGGTGTGCAGCTGACCGTGATTTTCGATCCGGATCACACGTTCACCCGATATCATCGGATCCGCAAGCAAACAGAGTTCTTGGCGATATACGAACAGGGTTGCAAACTCGATTCGGCCCTGTTCGTTTTGTATTACACGACCAACCCGTTTGCGTACCACCGCCTGGGCACCACGGTATCCCGCAAGATCGGAGGGGCTGTGGTGCGCAACCGGGTGAAGCGACTGTACCGGGAGATGTTCCGGAAGAACAAACCGTTGGGGGAACCCCACTTCGATCTGGTGCTCAACGCGCGCAAGGCTTCGGCGACGGCCACCTACGCCGCACTGGAGCGTGAGTACCGGTTGAAACTGGAGCGGCTGCCCCTGCAGGATGTGCCCAAGTGATCCGAACCGCGCTCGTCGCCGTGCTGACCGCCTACCAACGGATCGTGTCCCCGCTGCTGCCGCCCGCTTGCCGGTTTCATCCCACCTGCTCCGAATACTTCCGGCAGGCCGTGCTGGCGCACGGCGCCCTGCGCGGCAGCTGGCTGGGCGTGCGCCGGCTGGCCAAGTGCCACCCATTCCACCCCGGCGGATTTGATCCCGTGGATCCGGGCGAATTCCGCTCCATGGAGTCCCGATGGAAAAACGTCTGATTCTGGCCATCATTCTGTCCGTCGTCATCCTGGTCGCCTATCAGATGATCTTCGTTAAAACGCCGCCGCCGACTCCGGCGATGCCTCCGGCCCAGACAGGCCAGGCGGGACCATCGAAGCCGGACACACCGCCTCCCGCCGCGGCGTCAGCCCCCCAGCCCGAGGCGCCCGTGATGGACACCGCCCCGGCGGCACCGGCGATTCCTGAAACTCAGGCGGAACCGCGCACGGTCACCATCGACTCCGACCACTTCACTGCCCGACTGGACAACCGCGGCGCGGTGCTCCGCAGTTTGGTCCTCAAGAAGTATCACGAGGACGGCGAAGGCGGTGTGGAGCTCATCCCCTCCGTCCTGCCGCCCGATTTCGGCTCCTTTCTCTCGCTGTACCTGCCGTCCCAGCCAGACCTGGAAACGGAGCTCGCCCGCCTGGTCTACCAAGTCGATGAGGAGACCGTCACGGAGGACCGGCGCAGCATCCGCCAGGTTCGCTTCACCTACCGCCGGACCAACCTGGAGGTGGAAAAACGCGTCAGTTTCCCCTCGGATTCACCGTATGTCATCGGCGTGCAGTGCCGGGTGGTTTACCGCGGCCAGGCAATAGCGCCGCTGGTGCAGATCGGTCCCGGGCTGACCGAGCACGACCTGGTGCCCGCCGAACAGTACCAGACGCCGCCGCAGATCATTTATTTCGATGGCGGCAGCACGTCGACCCTGGACGGGCCGAAGGTCAGCGACGAGAAGGACGGCGAGCAAATGATCCGGGGCAGCCTCAAGTGGGCCGGCGTGCAAACCAAGTTCTTCGCCGCCCTGGCCATGGGCGCCTTCCCCGAGATCCGAACGACCAACCGCGTGTGGTCCCACACCGCGAAGGACGGCGCAGCCAAGACGGCCCACGTCGTCTCCGTCTTCTTTCCCGCCGGATCCAACGCAGCCACGATCCCCGTCTACTTCGGCCCCAAGTCATATGACATCATGTCGGGCATCTCGAACGACCTGGCCCAGGCCATCGATTTCGGCTGGTTCGGCATCATCGTCAAGCCGCTCTACTATGCCCTGCGCTGGCTCAACCAGTACGTGAGCAACTGGGGCTGGTGCATCGTGATCCTGACCTTCTTCATCACCCTGGCCCTGTTTCCCATCCGCTTCTTCCAGATGAAGAGCATGAAGCAGATGCAGAGGATCCAGCCGCAGATGAAGGCTATCCAGGCCAAGTACAAGGGCTCCAAGTCGGCCGAGGACCGCCAGAAGATGAACATGGAGATGATGCAGCTTTACAAGGAGCACGGCGTCAACCCCATGAGCGGCTGCCTGCCCATGGTGGTCCAGATCCCCTTCCTCATCGCCTTCTACAACCTGATCGACAAGTCCATCGAGTTCTGGCGGCAACCCTTCGTGTTCTGGCTCAAGGACCTGTCCGCGCCCGACCCCTACTGGATCACGCCCGTCGTCATGGGCCTGACCATGATCATCCAAATCAAGCAGACTTCGGCCACATCCCCCGCGCCGGACAGCAAAGTGCAGCAGGCCATGATGACCTACATGATGCCGGCCATGATGACCTTCTTCTTCCTCAACATGTCCAGCGGCCTCGTGGTCTATTTCCTGTTCAGCAACGTGTTCGCCTGGCTCATGCAGAAGGCCGTGGAGCAATTCCTCCCGTCCGGCGAACCGGTCAAAGGGAAAAAGGCGAAAACCAAAAAAGCCGTCACGCGGTGATCGGGTCACATGCACCCGCTTCGGCACGATGACACCATCGCCGCAGCGGCCACGCCACCCGGGCGGGGCGCCATCGCCGTCGTCCGCATCAGCGGCCCGGCGGCCGGCCCCCTGATTCGCAAGCTCTTCCGTCCGGAGGGACGACGGCGCCTCGTTCCCAACCGGGCCGTCTTCGGCCGTCTCATCGATCCGTCCGACGGTTCGATCATCGACCAGGCGGTGGTCACCACCTTCCGCGCGCCACGTTCCTACACCGGCCAGGACATGGCTGAGATTTCCGTCCACGGCTCCCCGGTGATCGTTCGGGAACTCCTCCGCCTTCTGCTCCATTCCGGCGCCCGGCTGGCGGAACCCGGCGAATTCACCCTGCGCGCCTTCCTGGCCGGCAAACTGGATCTGACCCAGGCCGAAGCGGTCCGCGACGTCGTGGCGGCCCGCACCCTGCATCAGGCGCGCGTGGCGGAACGGCAGCTGGCGGGCAGCGTCTCCCGATCCCTCCAGCCGGTCAAAAACGAGCTGATCGCCATCATCTGCGCCCTGGAGACTGAGTTGGAGTTCGGCGAAGACATACCTGAAGAACACCCGGCGCGCGGTCTGGCCGGACGACTCAGCGCCGTCTCGAAACAGCTCGCCGCGATTACCGCCGGTTTCCGCTACGGCCGGCTCCTTCAGGACGGATTCAGCCTGGCCATCACCGGCGGAGCCAACGTCGGCAAATCCAGCCTGTTCAACCGGTTGGTGGGAGAAGAGCGCGCCATCGTCACCGAGTTGCCCGGCACCACGCGGGATGTCTTGAGGGAACCCATCCAGATCGAAGGACTCCCTGTCACCGTCGTCGACACGGCGGGCCTGCGCGCATCGGACGACCGGATTGAGCGGCTGGGTATTGAAAAAAGCGCGGCGGCAACCGCCGATGCGGATGTGATCGTGTTCGTGATCGACGCCAGTCGCGATTGGGAGCCCGCTGACGACGAACGCCTCGCCGCGGTCCGGTCGCACGGGGTGTTGCTGGCGCTGAACAAATCCGATCTGCCGATTCAAACGACTTCGTCGCGCATTCAGGCGGCGCGCCCCGCGTCCCCGGTGGTGCTCATTTCGGCCCGGACCGGCGCCGGCCTCGACGAGCTGCGTCGGCACGTCCGGCTCCTGGCGGCGCCCGACAACGGCCTCCCCGCGGACGATGCGGTCATCGTCGGGTTGCGCCAACAGGCCTGCATCGGCGATTGCATTCAGGCGCTGGAATCCGCTGCCTCATCTCTGGCTGCCGGCGAGAGTGAGGAGTACCTGCTCTACCACCTGCGGCGCGCGCTGACGGCGTTGGACACCCTGACCGGCGCCACGGCGGTGGAAGATCTGCTCGGCCGGATCTTCGGCACCTTCTGCATCGGCAAGTGAGGATTCGTCTAACTGGAATCTCGCCTTGATCTTGCGCTGATCGGTTCTTGACAATTTCTACAAACTCTTCTACGATCTTCGTAACACCAAACATATGGACTCATTCGCATGACCACCAAAATTGGCGATCTCCTGCTTAAGGAAAAACTCATTTCACCCGAACAGTTGAACCAGGCTCTCGAGCACCAAAAAAAATACGGCGGCCGGATCGGCTCCATTCTCGTGGAGCTGGACTTCGTGACGGAAGACGACATCACCAACGTGCTCAGCCACCAGTACGGCGTCCCGTCGATCAACCTGGATTATTTCGAAATCGATCCCGACGTGGTCAAGCTGATCCCCCTGGAAACCGCCCAGAAATACCAGGTCATCCCGCTGAGCCGCGTCGGTTCCACTCTGACCATTGCCACCACTGACCCTTCCAACGTGTTCGCCATGGATGACATCAAGTTCATGACGGGCTTCAATATCGAGCCGGTGATCGCATCGGAGGGCGCCATCACCCGGGCGATCGAGAAATACTACGGCACGCCGCACGCCATCGAGCTGAAGAAGGTGTACGACCAGCTCACCATCGAGGAGAAGAAGGACGAATTCGACCTCGAGGTCGAGCAAGAACAGGAACAGATGGATGTGGACGAGCTTCAGCGCTCCAGCGAGGAAGCGCCCATCATCAAGCTGGTGAACCTGTTCATCGCCGACGCCATCAAGCGCTCGGCCTCCGACATCCACATCGAACCGTACGAAAAAGACTTCCGGATCCGGTTCCGGATCGACGGCGTGCTCTACAACGTCATGGCGCCGCCCATGAAACTCAAGGACGCGCTCACCTCCCGTGTCAAGATCATGGCCAAGCTGGACATCGCCGAGAAGCGCCTGCCCCAGGACGGCCGCATCAAGATCAAGACCACGCTGGAAGGTAAGAAGATCGAGATCGACTTCCGCGTCTCCTGCCTGCCCACCATCCACGGCGAAAAGATCGTCATGCGCCTCCTGGACCGCAGCAAGCTGATGCTGGACATGACCAAGCTGGGCATGGAACCGAACTCCCTCAAATATTTTGAGGACGCCATCACCAAACCGTACGGCATGGTGCTGGTCACCGGCCCCACCGGCAGCGGCAAGACCAACACGCTCTACTCGGCCATCAGCCGGCTCAACACCACGGATGTGAACATCATCACCGCCGAAGACCCGGTGGAATTCAACCTCGGCGGCATCAACCAGGTTCAGATTCACGAGCAGATTGGCCTCACGTTCGCTGCGGCGTTGCGCTCTTTCCTGCGGCAGGATCCCAACATCATCCTCGTCGGCGAGGTTCGCGACTTCGAGACGGCGGAGATTGCCATCAAAGCCGCCCTGACCGGCCACCTGGTCCTGAGCACGCTTCACACCAACGACGCGCCCT
>JAGOHA010000177.1 GCA_017996395.1 Acidobacteriota bacterium
CGGCACGGTGGTCACCTTCACCGCCCTGACCGCCGCCGGGCCGCGGGAGTGGTCCGCGACGGTGCGCCGCGCCGCCCCGGACGGCCCGGTGCCCCTCCTCTGGGCGCGGCGGCGCATCCGGGAACTGGAGGCGGGTTTCGGCGTCCCCTCGGGCTCCACCCAGCGGCGGAACCGTCCGCGCGCCGAGTCGGGTCTCGTCTCGTTGTCAAAAGAGTACGGACTGCTGTCGGCGGAGACCAGTTTCGTGGGCATTGTGGAGCGGCCGTCCGACACCAAAGCCGCTGCCCCGGCCGAGGCGCGCCGCGTGCCCGTCATGGTCACCGCCGGCTGGCACGGCCGCGGCCAAATCCAACCGCGGCAAAAAGGAATACGGATTGAGCTGAACAAGGCCGTGCCCGTCGATCAAACGATGGCCGGGGGTATGCCCGACGTCGATTCGTCGAAGATGCTGTTCAGCTCGGCTCCGGCAAGCATGGAACACTCTAAACCGGCGTTTTATGAGCGTCGGACCACCGCCAAACCCGCCAAACCGCCCACGAAACAGGATCCGGCGATCTGGTATCTGGACCTGCTGCTCCACCAGCGGGCGGATGGCTCCTTCCCGTTGAACGACGCGCTGGCCGGTTGGGCGAACCGCTCCCTGGCCGAGTTGCGGGACTGGGCGCGCCGTCTGGAACCGGCTGGACCGGAAGCGGAGACGATCCTGGCCACCGCGCTGGCGCTGGCGCTGCTGGAGCTGAACGCCCACGCCAACGTCGCCACCTGGAAACCGGCCGCCGCCAAGGCACGAGCCTGGCTGGGGCGCCACGCGGCCACCGTGGACGGCGTGCCCGTGGACAGCTGGTTGCGGCAACAACTCAAATAGGACGGGACGAACTGTCAAATCGGGAACGTGGCGGCACGTCCCGGCGGGGAGCGGCGCCCGGGACGGCCGCTACAGCGTGGCCAGCAGTCCGCGCACGCCGTTCCAGACGATCTGGACGCCGATGGCCAGCAGGATGAAGGCGGACACCTGGTTGATGGTGGCCTGCCCCGTCTTCCCCATCCGGCCGAGGATCACGCCGGAGAACCGGTAGAAGAGGAAAATGGACAGGGCGGCCAGGGCGATGCCCGCCGTGACGGCGGCGAACTGGACCAGCGTGGCCACCTCGAGGATGCTCCCCTCGGGCACCAGAGTCAGGGTGATGGCCATGGAGCCGGGTCCGGCGGTGACGGGCATGGTCAGGGGGAAGAACGCGCGATCCAGCATCCGGGTCTGCAACTCCTCTTGTTCGCCCGCGCTGATCTTCGGCTCGCGGTTCAGCATCCGCCAGGCGGTGTGGAACAGCAGCAGTCCGCCGGCCACGCTGATCACGGGGATCGAGATGCCGAACAGCTTCAGCAGCCAGCCGCCCACGAACAGCAGCGCCGTGAGCAGGGCGAACGAATAGCACCCGATGAGCAGAGCCAGCTTGTGGCGCTCCTCGTCGGAGACCCGCGCAGTGAGCATCCGAAACACCGGTGACATCGCCGGCGGATTCAGGATGGGGAACAGAGCCAGAAAGGCGAACAGCATCCCGTGCAGGAAACCCATTGCCACCTCCCGATCGATCGACAACCGCCTCGGAGCACATTTAACCCCAGCCTTCGAGTAAAATCAAATCCCGCCCGGCAACGGTGCGACTCACCGCTATGTGTTGGCGTATCGTCGTCGATATCATAAAATACCACCAAGCATCCGGAAGTTTGAATTTCGATCCGCGGATGCCTCGATCGGCCGAATCCCTCCCAACCGAAGTTGCGGGCCGGATGATTGAAGAGCCGGTCGACGGAGGAGCAGGTTCGATGGCATTAACCACACCATGCGCCAACTGCGGGGACCTGCCGGAATTCCTGGAAACCGAGTGCGAACTGAATGACCCGGAATCGAAGTCCGGCGAATCGTTCCAGGCAGCCGTGGCACGACTGGCCGAACCCAACGCCTCACTGAAAGAATTCGCCTCCGGCAAAGATGCGTGCCTGCTGACCTGTCCGAAGTGCCGCGGATATTTCCTCTATCGGCAATGGATTCCCGGTGGCAGCGACGACTTCGGCCGCAGTTACCTGCACCAGTCGCTGGAGCGCATGAGTCACCTGGCCGCTTACGAGTGGCTGGATGGCGCGTGCCGGAATGCCCGGGAGATGGTGTCGAAATACGGCGCTTCGTTCCAGGACAAACTGGACCAAATCAGCCACGGGATGGACCGGGAGCGGCGCCGCCTCAACCGGCGCCACCAGGAAATCGTGTCGAGCGCACTCGACGCTCTGGACAACCGGTATGCCCAATCCCAGGCAAGGGAGCGGAGCCTGCGCGAGACCTATGGCGATTCCCTCCACCGGTTCGGCTCGTTGATCGAGGCGGGCCGGGAGAAAGACCGCCGGGTGGCCGAGTATCACGCCTGGATCCTCGGGGAATTCATTCCGCTCTTCAGGAACCGGCGGGTGTTCACCCGAATCGCCGACCGGCTGATCGGCTGCCTGCACGACGAACAGCCGGCGATCCGGCAGACCATTCACCAGGCAATCCTGCGGCTGATGGAGCAGGCCGGGCTCCGGCGGCCGGCATTCGCGCGGCGGCTGGTCCGGCGATTCGAGCGACAACTTCCCCTGACTCCGGAAGCGATCGCGGTACTGGCCGCTTGCCAGGACATACTCGAAAGTGCCCGGCCCGCAGCGGAAGGCCGTCAACCGGCGAGCTGATGAATCCGTGAAGAGCGCCTTCATCGACATGTCTGAATTCAATCAGGAGCGATTCCCATGAAGGTCCTATTGCTGGGAGTTGGCCTGCAGGGGAAGGCGGCGCTGCACGATCTGCACGCGAACCCGGCGGTGCAGTGGGTGGTGGCCGCCGACAGGGACGGAGCGGCTCTGCGCGCGTATGTGGCCGCCCAGGGCTTCGGCAACAGGGTGTCCTGCACCGCCTGCGACGCCGACGAGCCCGATCAGGTGGACCGCCTCTTTGCGCACCGGCCCGACGTGGCCATCGACCTGATGCCGTCCCAGTACCAGCGCCTCGTGGCGGAGTCGGCGGTGCGCCACGGCGTGCACCTGGTGAACACCTTCTACACGTCGCCGGAGGTGCGGGAGCTGGACGGGCCGGCCCGCTCGGCCGGGGTGGCTATCCTGCCCGAGTTCGGACTGGACCCGGGGATCGACCTCGTGCTGCTGGGCCGGGCGCTGGCCTGCCTGGATGACATCCGCGAGATCCGGAGCTACGGCGCGGGGCTTCCCGAACCGGCGGCAGCGGACAATCCGCTCCGATACAAGGTGACCTGGACCTTCGAGGGCGTGCTGCGGACCTATCGGCGCGTCGCCCGGTTGATCCGCGACGGCGCCGTGGTTGAGGTCGGGGCCGACGACGTCTTCAATCCGGCTCACGTCCACCGCGTGGCCGTCGACGGGCTGGGCGAGCTCGAGGCGTACCCCAACGGCGACGCGACGCGTTACCTGGACGCCGTGGGACCCGCCGCCGGCCTCAGTCTCATGGCCCGCTACACGCTCCGCTGGCCGGGCCATTGCGCGTTCTGGAAAGCGCTGGTGGACCTCCACCTGCTGGACCCCGAACCGGTCGTGGTGGACGGCGTCGCCGTGGACCGATTGCGTTACCTGGCCCGGGCGCTGGAGCCGCACCTGCGCCTCGGCGACGGGGAGCGCGACATCGCCATGGTCCGGATCGAAACAGTCGGCCGGCGCGACGGCCGGCCCGCGCGGGCCGTCCACCAGGTCATCGACCGGCGGGACCTCGCCACCGGCCTCACCGCCATGAGCCGGACCGTGGGCTTCACCGCCGGCATCGGCGCCCAGATGATCGTCGACGGGCGGATCGCCGGGCGGGGCGTGCTCTCGCCGGTGCGGGACGTACCGTATGAACCGCTGGTCGGCGAACTGCGCCGCCGGCACATCGAGGTGACCGAGGTGATCGCCCCATGGGAGTCGGCCGGCTGATCCGGCGATCACCCGCCGGCGACGTCGCCGAGTTCCAACACCAGATAGTTGCCCGCGTCATACACGGGTCGGAAGCACCGGGTGGGCTGCCCCCCCAACAGCCGGACATGGACGAGCCGGAGTCCGGCCGGCCGGATCGACACCTGAAGCGTCTGGTCCGGTCCTTCGGACACATCCACCCAATCCCGCCAGGGCAGCTCCAGCGTGCGGGCCACCGGCAGCAGGTGGGACCGGTCCAGCACCAGCCAGCGGGCGCCGTGGCGGCGGCAGTACGCGGCCAGCCGCTCCTCGTCTTCCCCATAGAGCGCCCGGTAGAACGCCAGCAGCCGCGCCCGGTTCAGGCGGCTTTCGAGAAAGCCGTCGGTGAGCGTCGGCCGGCCGGCGTAGGTCTGCAGCTCGAAGCCCAGCGACCAGGAGGCGGCGATGGCGCCGTGCACCGGAAGATTCTCGCGCAGCCAGGCATAGGTTTCCCGGCGGTTCATCTCCTGCCGCGTCGGCGGATCGGCGAGATGGCCGTCCAGCCGCGCGTGCGCCACCACGGCGGGCAGGAGCGCCGCCAGCAAACCGACCGACACCCAGCCCCGCCCCCAGCGGACGGGGAGGGTCGCGGCCAGCGCGTCGCGGAGCGCGGCCGCCAGGAGCGCCAGAGCGAACGGCGCCGCCACGTATTCGAAGCGGACAAACAGCAGCGCGGCCAACCCGTACCCAATCGCCGTCACAACCAGGAACGGATCGCCCGGCCGCGACGCCCGCCGCCATATCCAGACAGCGGCCAGCGCGGCCATCGCCGCCGGCAGATAGAACCAGCGCTCCTGGGCGAAGGCGGCGAGCAGATCCAGGGGCTGCAGCTCGTTCACGATCCGTCCGTACAGATTGGCCTCGTTCAGCGGCACACCGCCCGTTCCCAGCCATCCGATCACCCGGGCCCGGAGGACGGGCACCACGGCAAAGCCCGCCGTCACCAGCAAGGCGACAATGGCGCTGAGTCCCGCCCAGCGGTGTGTTGCTCCGAT
>JAGOHA010000048.1:0-2615 GCA_017996395.1 Acidobacteriota bacterium
CCGGCTCCCCCGATGTTCGCATTACGGGAACGAGCCTCAAGCCTCGAGCCTCGAGTCTCGATTACGATTCACGATTACGATCACGATTACGAATTACGATCACGATTACGAGCACGAGGGATCGGCAACGAGCCTCTGGCCTCGATGACGGATCACGATCACTCAGTCATCCCCGGTATTCATCCATGCCCAAGCCCCCGACCCGCCGGGCGGGTCGAACGTTGGTAGCCCCGGGCGCGAGCCCGGGGTCGGTGCCGCCGGCCGTCGCCAAGGCGCGACCCGCAAGGCGGGTCGAATGTGGTTTGGAACTCAAGGGAAATGACGACACGACACCGGCAGTCGGCCTTGGACTCCGGGACCATCCATTCCTCCCTCGCACTCGATCATATTCGACCCGCTTCGCGGGTCGTCCATCCGTTCAAGGGTGCGTCCAAGGCCCCGGGTTTCACCCGGGGTTACCCATGTTCGACCCGCGTCCCGCGGGTCGCCGGAGGGCTACAATGACAAATGAAAAATATCACTGATCAATGACAAATGGAAATGGCTGTTTGTGCCCGGTGTGACTTCGTGGTGAGTCCGGCTCCCCCGATGTCCGCATTACGGGAACGAGCCTCAAGCCTCGAGCCTCGAGTCTCGATTACGATTCACGATTACGATCACGATTACGAATTACGATCACGATTACGAGCACGAAGGATCGGAAACGAACCCCGAGCCCCACGCCCCGAACCCCGATTACGAATTACGAGCACGAAACTATGGGGCGGCGAGGATGGTCGTCCAGGTGCGGCCCGAGGAGGAGACGGTGACCCGCACGCCGGCGGCGGACGCCTCGCGCACGGCGGCCTCGGACGCGGCGGTTCCAATACCGCCGCCGTCGATGGGGGCGAAGAAGCAGACGCAGCGGCAGGGGCCGGCGAACTCCAGCACCAGCGCGTCGCCGGTCCAGCGCGCCGCCACCTCGCCGGCGGAGCGGACCACGCCGACGCTCCGCAGGCGCCCCGCCGCTCCCGAAAGCCGCACCGTGGCCGGCGCCGCCGCTTCGAGCTCCAGGCCCACCGCGAGGTAGGCCGGGGAGCGCGACAGCCGCGCCCGGCCGCCGGCGGCGGGGAGCGCCATGTCCGCCTCGGCCACCGTCCGGAAGCCCCGGCCCGCCGGGTCAAGGAGCGTGCCGGCGACGGCGTCGAGCCCCGGCTCGCCGGCCGGGCCGCCCGCGAGCAGCAGGCTCGCGGCGACGCCCAGCGCCACCCCCAGCGCCAGGGCCAGCCCGAACTGCACCGCCGGCCGGAAGGGGACGGCGGTCCAGGGCCAACCGGGCGCCGCCGCCGGGTAGCGGCCGGCGGGGAGCGCGGCCAGGATGTCGTCCTTGAGGCCCGCCGGGGGCGCCACGGGCGCCACGCGCGCCAGCGCCGCGGCCAGCGCCGCCAGTTCCTCGTAGCGGGTCCGGGCCGCCGGGTCGCGGGACAGCATCTCCTGCAGCCGGGAGCTGTCCGCGGCGCTGTTGGCGCCGTCGATCTCCCGCTGCATCAGGTCGTCGATGGTATGGTCAATCATGAATTTCCATCCCTCGCCGCGACAGGATGTCCCGCATGAGGTGGCGGGCCGTGAACAGCCGCGACTTGACCGTCTTCTCGGGCACGCCCAGCACGTCGGCGATCCGGCGGTACGAGCAGTTCAGGAAATGGCGCATCACGATGACGATCCGGTAGTCCACCCTGATCCGCCGCAGCGCGTCCAGGAGCCGGCCCTCGGCTTCGCCGGCGGTGCAGGCCGTCTCGGGATTGTGCGCCACGGGGGGCGCGTTCGCCTCCGACAGCGCCACCAGCCGGCGATTGCGCTTCAGGCAATTGATGGACTCGTTGACCGCGATCCGGAACACCCAGCTGAAGAATTCGTGGCGCGGCTGGTAACGGTCCAAATGGGTGTAGGCTTTGACAAAGACCGTCTGGGTGACGTCGCGGGCGTCTTCGGGCGTTCCGGTGATCCGGTAGGCGGCGTTGTAAATCACTCCCTGGTAGCGGTCCACCAGTTCGGCGAAGGCCGCCAGCTGGCCGTCCAGACAGGCCCGAACGAGTTGCGCGTCAGCCAGTTCCTTCATCTTCAATTACAACCCAAGTGCGCCGGGGTTGGTCCGCCCCGTCATAATTTCCGATCCAGCATGTAAATTTGCCACAGGTCGCGGCGCCGCGCCTGGAGCACCGGCGCCAGCGCCAGCCGGCCGGTGCGGCCGATGCTGCGGGCGAGGTAGCCGAGCTCTTCGAACTTGGCCGGGATCTCGGCATCCTCCGGCGGGGGCAGACCCATGCCCCGCAGCATCAGGATGCCCTTGGCACGGATCCACAGTTCCACGTGCAGCCGGATGTAGCAGAGCATGTCCGCCACCACCGGCCCGGGAAAGCGGGCCCGCAGCGCCTGGAGGTAGCGCCCCATGGGCGAGTCGGGGAACTCGCCCGACTCGATGAGCTCCAGCAGGGCGGTGTCGGCGTCGAAGCCGGCGCCGAGCCACCGCCGCAGCGCCCGCTCGCTGCGCATGAACACCAGCGAGATGAGGGCGGGGAACACCAGCATGATGACGAGGGTGGACACCGCCGGCGAGAAGAAGAAGTGGTTGAACA
>JAGOHA010000048.1:2715-24226 GCA_017996395.1 Acidobacteriota bacterium
CGGAAATCCATCTGCGCGCCCACGTCGTACACCTCGCGCCGGAAGTCGGCGTTGTCGAAGTCGGTGGCCAGCGCCGCCACGAACAGCCCCGGGCGGACCCAGGTGGCGAAGCACTGGGTGGTGCCCAGGTGCTGGAACCGCAGCGGCGGCAGGCACCACTCCACCATTCCCTTGGCGTAGGTCTTGCCGCCGATCTCGTTGAGCTCCGCGCCGGGGAAGCTGTAGTACTCGCGGTAGCGCTGCACCTCCTGATGGTCCACCCAGTTGTTGCCGAAGCCGCCGAAGAAGAAGTTGGCGAACGGATCGGTCCGCCCGCCGTAGCAGTAGCCGGCCGAGGTGCGCAGCCACAGCGAGGAATGGGCCGGCCCGAACGGGACGCCGACGTCGAAGTTGGTCAGGGCGCGCGGGTAGGCCGTGCCGTTCACCACGCTGCAGCCGGCGGCGATGTCCCAGTCGTAGCCCTTCTCGTAGTTCACCGAGCCGAGCGAGGAGCGGCAGTTCGTGTAGTTCCACGAGGCGCCGAACTCCAGCATCTTGTCGTAGGGCGCCACGACATTCTGATAGTCGGGCAGGCGGTCCAGCCCGCCGTAGGCGGCCACTTCGAGGGTGTAGTCCATGGTGCGCGGCTCGTCGTAGATAAGGTTGCGGCGGTACTCCACCGCGCCGGAGTACCCCTTGCGGCTCGTCTTGGTGGGGCCAAACAGGTCGTAGAAGTCGCCGGCGTTGTACTTGGCGGTGACCTTCCAGTTCATGTAGGCGTAGTGGGCGTTCACGTGGAATCGTTCGTCGGAGGGGAGCGCCGTGTCGGGCGAGTAAGACAAGGTGACGTCCAGGTTGTGGAGCGCCATGGGGCCGAGGAAATGCAGCCGGGCGCCCACGGCGGCGGTGTCCTTGTACCCCTCCACCACCGGGTAGGCGGAGGCCAGGCGGATGTTGGACAGGCCCTTGAACGGCCCCTCGTAGCGCGTGAGCGCCGGCAGGTCAATGTCGGCGGGGGAGCCGGCTTTCCAGGTCTTGACGATGGGGTGCGTCTCCACCACCTCCTGTCCGAGGAACCGGATGGCCGCCGCCTGCGCCGGACCGGGGCGCTCGATTTCCACCGGCAGGAAGCCCTGGCTTGTGTAGCGCATCGCCAGCAGCCGCCCGTCGGCCAGGGGCACGGGGCGGAAGTAGCCGGTCTCGCAGTTGGTGAGGATGGCCATTTCCTTGGTGGCCAGTTCGTAGCGGAACAGGTTGGAGGCGCCGGTGTAGTAGGAGGAACCCACGAGGTGCCGGCCGTCGGGGGTGAAGACGAAGTCGGCGGGGACGGAGTTCTCGAAGTCAAACAGCGTCTCGTAGTCCTTGCCGCCGGCGAGCAGTGCCGCCGTGTCCAGCCGGATGAGCGTCTGGCGGCCGGTGATCTCGCCGAGCGCCGCGCAGACGGACGCTCCGTCCGGCGAGACGGCCAGGTTGTAGATGTCCTTGCCGTAGGGGAAGGTGTATACCTGGTTCCACTCGGTCCAGGGGTGCGGGATGCGCACCAACGTGGCGATGCCGTTGTAGTGCCGCACCCCCCACAGGGAGCGGTCGGCCGGGTTGAAGGCCAGGTCGCCCACCCGGGCGTCCTTGAGGAGGGTCCGGTCCTCGCCGGTGCGCACGTCCACCACGCGGATGTCGCGCCACTCGTTGTTGTCGGTGGTGTAGAAGAGCATGCCCGCGGCGGGATCGAAGGCGAGCGAGGCCACGAAGAACATCGCCGGTCCCTTGACGTCGAGGATCTTGCGCAGGGTGCCGCGGGCCGTGTCGATGGCGGCCAGGTGGGCGATCTGCCCGGGGTAGTTCACTGCGGCGTAGAGCGTGCCGGTGGCCGGGTCGTAGCCCGGCCGGGACACGGAGCCGAGGGGCGTGGGCGACAGCGGCTGGTCCACGGTGACGGGGTTGGCCCGGATGGCGGCGAGGTTCTTCGCCTGGAACTCCTTCTCCCAGCGGATCCAGTCGGCCCAGGCCTCGTGGACGGAGCGGCCGAACACCTGCCGGAACTGCCCGGCGAAATAGGCGGCGCTGCCGTCGGTGCGCTTCACCCAGGCGATGACCTTCTCGGGGCCGTACGTGAGGGCCAGGTAGCTCATGAACCGGGTGCCGTAGAGGTACGAGTTCACTCCGACGAGGAAGTCGATCTTGGTGCCGGCCGCCTCCAGCGCCACCAGGTCGAAGATGGGCTTGTTGTCCAGCACCATGGCGCGGAAGGCCATCTCGTCGTAGGCGCCCATGGCCCGGCCGAGGCCGCCGGCGAGCCACGTCTCCATGAAGGTGGCGATCCCCTCGTGGTACCAGCGGGGCGCGTACTCGCGGGGGCTGGTCATGTACCCGTACAGGAGCGACAGCGGGTTGTCGTCCACGGGACGGACCTTGCCGAAGAACAGACTCCGGCTGGTGCGATCGCCGCCGGCCGCCTGGTCCGAGGCCACCACGTGGACGAGCTCATGGTTCATGATGGCGTTCATGCTCTCGTTCACGCTCATGGTCTCGAAGTCGTGGGCGAACGGGGCCAGCCCGAGCATGACGTGGTTCACCGGGATGGCGCCGCCGGAGGCGTTGGCGTAGTCGTTGAAGTCGTGCAGCAGGACGGTGATCCTGCCGGTGGGCTCGTAGCCGAAGACCTCCCGGTGGGTCTTGAGGGAGTTCTCCAGGCAGCGGGCCACGTGGGGGACGATGTAGGCGTGCAGCTTGCCGAAGTAGATGAGCCGGAGGTTGTCCGTCTCGATGGTTTGCAGGCCGCCCCGCACGGGAATGGCGGCCACCACGACCGCCAGGAACGCCGCTACCCACGCCCGCCGGCAACTGCGCATGGTTCACCCCCGCATGCTAGTCAGGCCGCCGGCGACTCGCGCCGGCCAAACAGGACCGCCGGCGGTCCACACCCGGGCGGCAGCGCCTCCAATCTCAGACCGGATGTGCTGCCGTCGCAGGCGAACCGTCGGCCGGATCCAGGTATGATCCCGCGCCAGACGTCAAAAGCCGGGCCGGGGCGTCCGCCCCGGTCCGGAGGAGGTTCGGGAAGTTCTACTTCCCCTCGTTGGCTCTCAGGTCCCGGCTCATCATGTTGCTGAAGAAATCCCGGCTGCCCATCGCCGCGGCGAAGTTCCGGTCGGCCACGGCGGCGGCGAAGTTCTTGTCGGCCATGACGGCGGCGAAATCCTTGTTGGACATGGCAGCGAGGAAGTCGCGGTTGCCGAGGGCGGCGGCGAAATCCTTGTTGGACAGCGCGGCGAAGAAGTCCTTGTTGGACAGGGCCGCGAAGAAATCCTTGTTGGTCAGCGCGGCGGCGAAATCCCGGTTGGCCAGGGCGGCGACCATGTCGCGGTTGCCCAGGGCAGCGGCGAGGTCCTTGTTGGACAACGCGGCGAAGAAGCCCTTGTTGCCGAGCGCGGCGAAGAGATCCCGACTGGCCAGGGCGGAGAAGAAGTCCCGGCTGCTCATGGCGGCGAGCAGGTCCTTGCTGGCCAGGGCGGCGGCGAAGTCCTTGTTGGACATGGCGGCGAAGAAGTCCTTATTGGACATGGCGGCCAGCAGGTCCCGGCTCCCCAGGGCGGCCACGAGGTCCTTGTTGGACAGGGCCGCCAGCAGATCCTTGTTGGACATGGCGGCCAGCAGGTCCCGGCCGTCCAGGGCGGCCCGCACGTCACGGTTCGACAGCGCCGCGGCGAAGCCCTTGCTCGACAGCAGGTCCGCCATCTCCTTCCCCGACAGCGGCGATGCCGCATTCCGGCTGGCCAGGGCAGCGACCACGTCCCGGCTCGTCAGGGCGGCGAACAGATCCTTGTTGGACAGCGCGGCAAGCATATCCTTGCTGCCCATGGCGGCGAGCACGTCCTTGTTGGACAGGGCGGCGAGCACGTCCTTGTTGGACAAGGCGGCGAGCATGTCCTTGCCGGACAGCGCGGCCACCACGTCCCGGTTGCCCAGCGCCGCGGCGACATCCTTGCTCGAGAGCGCCAGCGCCAGATCCCGGCTCGTCAGGGCGGCGACGGCTTCGCGGCTGGTCAGCGCCGCTCGCACGTCCCGGCTGGACAGCGCGGCGAGCACATCCTTGTTGGCCAGCGCGGCCAGGGCGTCCCGGCTCCCCAGCGCGGCGAGCACGTCCTTGTTGGCCAGCGCGGCGATCACGTCGCGGCTGCCCAACGCGGCGGCGACGTCCCGGCCGGACAGCGCGGCCATCACGTCCTTGTTGGCGAGCGCCGCCAGCACATCCTTGTTGGCCAGGGCGGCGACCACGTCCTTGTTGGCCAGCGCGGCCTGGACTTCCTTCGCCGCGAAGGCCTTCTGGAAGCTGTCATCCTGGATCAGCTTCTGGACCTGGTCGTTCTGCAGGATGGCCTGCAGCTCGGTGTCCTGCAGGACCACGTCCTGCTCGCCGAGTTGCTGGGACTGGTACTTGTCCGCTTTCTGGGCCCCTGCGATGGTGCCGCCGGCCTCCTGGTTCGTCACCGGCGGGTAGAAAAACAGGAAATACACAACGACGCCAACGAGCGCCAGACCAAGCACAACCGGAAGCCAGTACTTGTTGCCGGTCTGAGGCGCGTTATCCCCGGTGGTCATAGCAACCTCCTTTTCCTGCCGGAGTTCGATCTCCGGACGGGATTTGATGCTGTCTTATTCCAATTACCGCCCAGGGCGGCAATGGTTGGTGAATTATGTCGCCGGCGCAACCCCTCCATCGTCCCGTGACGAACCGACCGCCGAAAAACCGACCCCAAAGAACATCCGGCCGGCCGCTTCCCCAGGCGGCGTCCGGGCGTCCCCCGCTTCACTCGATCTTGAAGATGTGCTCGAAGCCGGCGTACCGGAACACGTTCCGGATGTGCGGATTGAGGTGAACCAGCGTCAGCGCGTGCCTGGCGCCCATGAGCCGCCGCTGGGTGGCCAGCAGCACCTCGAGGCCGGCGCTGGAGATGTACTCCAGCGCGCTGAAGTCCACCCGGGCGGACGTGGTGATCGTGTCGAACACCGCCCGCGCGGTCTGGACCTGGGCGGCGTCGAAGCGCCCTTCGAGCCGGATCTCGCCGTCGATGCCGATCTTCACGTCTAGCATGCGGTCACCTCAATTTCTTGACGAAAATCACCGTGCTCCGGCCGTCGGCGTGGGCGTAGCGCAGATCGTCCACCATCTGCCGCACCAGGTGCAGGCCCAGGCCGCCCGGATGGCTCTTCGCCAGGGGCGGCTCCGCGGGGGCGGGCACGAGGGTCACGTCGAACGGCTCCACGTCGGAATCGGTCAGCGTGCCCACCAGCGCGTCGGCCACCCGCTCCAGGCGGATCACCACGTCCCGGCGGGACTCGGGGTGGTACTTCACCATGTTGGTGAACAGCTCCTCCAGCGCCAGGTTCACGGCGTAGAGGGGCTCGTCGGGAATGGGTTCCTGAAGGCGGAACTCGTCGACGAAGGCGAAGATCGCCTCGAGCGAATCGATTGCCTTCCTGAAGGCCCGTTCCATGGCCATGCCCGCACTCCCGGCGCACCGATCACGAAGCGGAATCCCGCTTCGATGCGCCCGTCGATCCGACGCATCCGGCCACATGCAGGTGAGACAGATTAGTTGTTCTTATTGTAACGGAGTAAAAACTGAAAGGTCAATCGGATAGTTAGGTGTTTACAGCGGTCGAATCCCACTGTATGCTTAAAGACAATCATCCGGTCATATGAAACAACGGCGGATGCGGGCCGCCGCACAGGGGTGTCCCATGAGCAGCGAGGATTTGGCCGCGAAGGTCCAGGCCCAGGAGGCGGAGCTCGGCCGGCTGCGCCGGTCGGTCAAGGAGCTGTCGATCCTCAACGAGATCGCCACCGCCATCGGCTCGGCGCTGGCGGTGCAGCAGATCCTGGACCTGATCACCCAGAAGTGCGTGAAGCACATGGAGGTGGAGCAGGGGGCGGTGCTGCTGCTGGACACCGGGCGGCAGGAAAACCAGTTCCACACCGTCGTGCGCCGCATCGACCAGTCGCGGTTCGACCGGCCCTACCGGCTCGACATGAGCCTCACCGGCTGGATGCTCAAGAACCAGCAGCCGCTCGTGGTGAACGACCTGGCGCGCGACCCGCGCTTCCAGTACGTCGCCGGCGAGGGCGCGTCCATCCGCTCCCTGCTCAGCGTGCCGCTGATGGCCAAGGGGAAGATGATCGGCCAGATTGCCCTGTTCAACAAGAAGACCGCGGACGGGTTCAGCAGCGAGGACCAGCGGCTGCTGGCCATCATCGCCACGCAGTCGGCCCAGGTGATCGAGAACGCCCGGCTGATGGAGGAGGAGGCGGCGCTGGCCCGGATGCAGGAGGACCTGCGGCTGGCCTACGAGATCCAGGTCAACCTGTTGCCCACGGAATCGCCGGCGCTGCCGGGGTACGAGCTCGTGGGCAAGAGCCTGCCGGCGAAAGATGTGGGTGGCGACTTCTACGACTTCATCCCGCTGGGAACGGACCGGCTGGCGTTTTCCATCGGCGACATCTCGGGGAAGGGGATGCCGGCGGCGCTGCTCATGTCCAACGTGCAGGCCACGGTCCGGACCCAGACTCTGCTGCACGCGACGCCGGCCGAATGCGTGCAGCGGGCCAACACCCAGATCTACCATTGCACCCGGCCGGGCAAGTTCGCCTCGATGTTCTATGCGCAGCTCCAGCGCGACAGCCACCGCCTGACGTACGTCAACGCCGGCCACAACTACCCGTACCTGATCTCCCGCGGCGGCGAGGTGCGCCGGCTGGAGGAGGGCGGCGTGGTGCTCGGGGTGATGGAGTCGTTCCCGTTCGCCGAGACGGCGATCCCGCTGGCGCCTGGCGATCTGCTCCTGCTGTATTCCGACGGGATCACCGAAGCCGTCAACGACAAGAACGAGGAGTTCAGCGAGGAGCGCATGGTGCGCGCCGTGGCCGACTACCGCCACAAGCCGGCGGAACAGCTCATCCGGCGCGTGGTCGGCGCCGTCCAGGACTTCGCCATGGGCTGCGCCCAGTCCGACGACATGACGCTGGTGATCCTCAAGCGCCTCGAATGAGCGGCGGTCCGAAAGACCATTCGCCACAAAAACACCAGGCACACAAAGGGATCATTCCATTTGTCAGCGGTCATTGATCATTTTTCCCTTGTCATTTGAGAGCGGTGAATGGGTGAAAGGGAGGAATTTATTGGTTATTGATCATTATTGAAATTTTAATGGTTGTTTGGAGTTCCAGTGAGGGATCAAGAAAACGTCTGATGGTTTGAAGGTTGAAAGGTTGGAATGGTGGGATCGGGAAACCTTTAAATCTTCTGCAAACCTTGAATCATTCAAACGTTCCCACAGTTCCGATTACGATCACGAACATTGGGACTGGGAAAGAATCCCGAACCGCGAGCCCCGATTTCGAGCACGATTACGAGCACGAATTTCGATTACGATTACGAATTACGAGCACGAACCCGTAACCCTCAACCCTCAACTATCAACCCTCAACTCTCAACGAATGGGAACGAGCCTCTAGCCTCAAGCCGCGATGACGGGCGAACGGTTCAGCGCCGGCCGCCGCGGGAGCCGCCGCCGGAGGAGCTTCGGGAACCGCCGCCGGAAGAACCGCCGCGGGAGCCGCCGCTCGAGTAGCTGCGAGAGCCGCCGCCGCCCGAGTAGCTGCGGGAGCCGCCACCAGAGTAGCTGCGGGTGCCGCCGCCGCCCGAGAAGCTGCGGGAGCTGCCGCCCGAGTAGCTGCGGGTGCCGCCGCTGTAGGAGCGCCCGCCCGACGGCGCGCTGTACGACCGGCTGCCCGAGTAGGCGCCAGAGTACGCGCGGCCGCCGGGGGAGCCGCCGGATGAGAACGAGCGGTTGCCGTATGACGGGCTGCTCGAGTAAGAGCGGTCACGCGACGCGCCACCCGAGGAATAAGTGCGGGCGCCGGACGAGCGGCTGCCTGAGTAGGCGGAGCTGCCGTAGGCGCTGCCGCTCCCATATGACCGGTTGCTGTACGCGCGGCTGCCGGCGGCGCTGCCGCTCCCGTACGACCGGGAGCTGTACGCGCGGACCCCGGAGCCGGTGTCGCCGGCGGCGCGGTCGCGGGCGAACGAGGCGTTGCCGGCGGCGCGGCTCCCGGAGTCGGCGCGGCCCCCGGACGACGGCGTGCCGGAGGCCCGGCTGGAGTAGGTGGACGTGCTCTCCGCCGTGCGGGTGCGCCCCGTGACCGTGTTGCGATAAGCGCCGGTGGTCGCGTCGCGGCTGAACGACCGGTTGACCGACGCGGTCCGGTCGCCGGAGCGGTTCGTCGTGACGGTCCCCGAACCCCCGGTGCGGGACGTGACGCTCCGGCCGGCGCCGGGACCGGCGTTCCGGTAGGCGCCGGTGCTTCGGCCCGCGGACTCGCCGGGCCCGCTGCGGGTGACGCCGGTGCGGCTCCGCGAGGCGTAATCGCCGCCGGTGCTGCGCCGGGCGCTGGCGGTGCGGCCGCCGTCGCCGCCGTAGCGCCGGGCCACATCGGTGGTCCGGTACGGCACGCCGCCGCGGTGGTAGGAGTCGTGCTGCCACTGGCCGCTGCGGTGATGACCGCCGTCGTGGTGGCCATGGTGGCCATGGTGATAGCCGTAGTGGTCGCAGAAATGGCCGTTGTAATAGACGCCGCCGTGCGGGCCCCAGCCGCAACCCCATCCCCAGCCGTGCCAACCCCAGCCGGGCCAACCCCAGCCCCAGCCGGGCCAGCCCCAGTTCCAGCCCCAGCTCCACGGCCAGCCGCCCCAGTACCAGTAGTTCCAGCCGGGGTAGTACCAACTCATGGTGATGCCGAGGCCGAAGCTGATCCAGTAATCGGCGGCCGACGGCCAGGCCGGGTACCAGAGCGCCGGGTAGTCATAGTAGACCGGGGCGCCCCAGATGACCCGCGGGCTGTAGATCGGGACGTAGATCACCTCCGGGTCGGCCGGGACGATCTCGACGACGGTCCGCTCCTCGATGACCTTCGCCGTCACCTCCTGCTCCCGCGTGGAGCGCAGCTTGCCGGCCGCCTGCGCCTCCAGGCGCAGGCGCTGCACGGCGTCCATGACGTCGGCCTGCTGGGCCAGGAAGGCGTTGCCGAGGTCGGTGGTCCACCCGATGTTCTCGGTGAGGCGGTTGAGGACGTCGGGGAAGGTCACCATGGCCTGGACGCTGGGATCCCAGTCCTGTTTGGCCGCCGCGTCGGTGAGTTCCTGCCCTCTGAGCTCGGGATGCCGCTCGAGCCACTGCTTGGCCTCGACCAGCTCCAGCGGATAGGTGGACGCCGCCAGGGTCTGGGCCAGCAGCGGATCGGGATAGAGGGCGATGGGCGCGACGAGGCTGTCCAGCTCCTCCGGGGTCCACGGCCGCGGGGCCGCGGAGCCGGGCTGGACGGCGGCGGCGCCGGCGGTCGGCGGCGGCTGGGTCTCGACGGCCGGCAGCCACGCGCTGCACGCCGCGGCCACCAGGGCTCCCAGCAGAATCCACCGCACTCCGAATCGATCACGATGCGTTTTCATGGCATGCCCCCATACACAGTTCGTTCGAACCGCAGGCCGCCGGCCAGGCTGGTCTCACCTTGGGGACGATTCACGGATCATCCCATTCCATTATAGCAGGCGGCGGTCCGGCCGCCGCGGCGCGCACGCCGGGATCCGCCATTGCGGACTCGTCCGGCCGGATGCGCTGACTCCGCCACAGAGATAGATCCACCTCAAGGCGGGATGGTTCACGGGAAGAGAAAATTTTGGGAGAAGGGTGAATGGGTGAATCGGTGAATGGGAGGGATGGGACCTGGGTCTCGGGTGCTGGGACCTGGGATCTCAAACCCAGGACCCAGAACCTGGGGCCCAGGTCCGATTACGATGACCATGACGAGCACAAGCACGAGCACGAAGTCCGATGTCCGATTCACCACAAAGGCATAGAGGGCACAAAGCATGTTGAGGGTTGAAAGTTCAGAGTTGAGGGTTGTGAACGAGCCCCGAGCCCCGAACCTCGATTACGATCACGATTACGAATTACGATTACGATGACGAGCACGAACCATCAACCATCAACGATCAACCATCAACCGTTTGCGGGCCTGCCAAGTCAGGGCGGGTCGGCTCAGACCAGGTTCCGCGTCGAGCCCATGGACATCTCGTTCAGGTTTTTCATAACCGTGGCGAGCAGGTTGAACAGTTGGTTCGCCTTCTGGTCGAAATTCTCGAATGCGGTGGCGACCGTCTGGCGCTCATTGCGGGCCTGTTCCATCTGGGATTCCGCACCCCGGATCGCATCCGACAATCCCCCGGGTTCCGGATGCGCCGAGTCGGCGGCCGATTTGCCCCCGGCCCAGTGGAGCCGTTCTTGCACCGTTTCGAAGGCGCCCCGCAGGAGGCCGTGGGTGCGGTCCAGCAGCTCGCGGCCGAAACCCGAATCGGGCAGCCGGCCCAGGTGGTCGAAGAAGGAATCGAGCAGACCGCCCACGGCATCGGGCAGGGCCGCTTGCCGACCGCCCGCCCCGGTGAGCGTCACGAGCTGTCCCAGCTCGGCGGTGCGATCCTGCCAGAACGCGGTTTCGTGCCCGGTGGAACGCAGCGCGGCGGGCAGGGCGGTCTGGAAGGCGGAAAAGGCTGCGGCGAAGTCCGGCGGCAGGCCGGCGCCGGCGTGCGCGGCAGCGAGCGGCGACGGGGCGGACGATTTATCGGCAGAGAGAATATCCTGGATGATGCCGAGCGCGCCCGTCCCGGCGGGGGCGATGGCGTCGCCGAATCCGGCCAGGTCCAGGGGCGGCGCCGAAGAGTCGGACTCGGACGGCCGGACCCTCTGGGCGGCGGGTTCCTGAAGCGGGTCCAGCGGCTGGTTGGCGGGAGACGAAAATCCGTCACCCGAAATCTTGACCATGGCAGTCACCTCATGCGTGTATTTGCTGCTTTATCGGCGGCGCGGCCGAAATGTTGCCTGTCTTGAACCCCGATATCCGACGAGTCACCACCAGGCACGGAGGGCACAAAGAATGTTGTGGGTTGAAAGTTTAGAGTTGAAAGTTGGGAACGAGGCTCAACGCCCGAACCGCGAGCCCCGAACTCCGAACCCCGATTACGAGCCCCGAACCCCGATTACGAGCAAGATTACGAATTACGATTACGAATTACGATTACGAATTACGATTACGATGACGATTACGAGCACGAACATTCGGGACGGGAACGAGCCTCTAACCTCGAGCCTCGATTACGATCACGATTACGAACCGCAGAGGTACTCGTGCATCGCTCGGGCCGCCTTGCGGCCGGCACCCATGGCCAGGATCACGGTGGCTGCCCCGGTGACGACGTCGCCACCCGCCCAGATCTTCGCCCGCGAGGTGCTCCCCGTGGCCTCGTCGGCCATGATGTTGCCTTTCTTGCCCAGCGTCAGGCCCGGCGTGGTGGACCCGATGAGCGGATTGGGGCTGTTGCCGATGGCGCACACCACGGCGTCCACCTCGAAGACGGTCTCATCCCCCTCGATGGGGATCGGCGAGCGCCGGCCGGACGCATCGGGCTCGCCCAGCCGCATGCGCTGGCAGACCATCCGCCGCACCCAACCGTTCGCGTCGCCCTCGTAGCGGACGGGCAGCGTCAGGAACTCGAAGATCACGCCCTCCTCTTCGGCGTTCTCGACCTCCTCCAGCCGCGCCGGCAGCTCCTCCCGCGAACGGCGGTAGACGATCCGGCTCTCCGCCCCCAGGCGCAGCGCGCTGCGCGCGCAGTCCATGGCGACGTTGCCGCCTCCCACCACCGCGACCCGTTTGTGCACCTTGATCGGGGTGTGGTACTCGGGGAAGCGGTACCCCTTCATCAGATTGAGACGGGTGAGGTACTCGTTGGCCGAGTAGACGCCGTTGAGGTTCTCGCCCGGGATCTCCATGAACCACGGCAGGCCGGCGCCGGAGCCGACGAAGATGGCGTCGTACTCCTCGAGCAGGCTGTCGATGGTCCGGGTCTTGCCCACGACGAAATCCGTCACCAACTTCACGCCCAACTGCTGCAGGTACTGGACCTCCCGGTTGACGATGGCCTTGGGGAGGCGGAATTCCGGGATGCCGTACACCAGCACGCCGCCCATCCGGTGCAGCGCCTCGTAGATGGTCACCGCGTAGCCGAGCTGGATCAGGTCGCCGGCCACGGTCAGGCCGGCCGGTCCGCCGCCGACCACCGCGACCTTCTTGCCGGTGGGGCCCTGGATCGCGGGCATTTCCGGCGCCCCCCGGGCGGCCTCCCAGTCGGCCAGGAAGCGTTCCAGACGGCCGATGGCGACCGTGCCGCCCAGCTTTTTCAGGGCGCAGGTCTTCTCGCACTGCTCCTCCTGCGGGCAGACGCGGCCGCAGACCGCGGGCAGGCAGTTCCGGCTCTTGAGAACGCGCACCCCCTCCTGGAAATCCCCCTTGGCGATATGGCCGATGAACCCGGGGATATCGATCTCCACCGGACAGCTGGGCACGCACTGGGGTTTCTTGCACTGGATGCACCGGCGGGCTTCGGCGACGGCCAGCTCCTCGGTGTAGCCCAGCGCCACCTCGAAGAAGTTGTGCCGCCGCACCTCGGGCGGCTGCTTGGGAATCTCGCGGCGCTCCAGGTCCGGTTTTTTCTTCTCGGCCATCAGCGCGTCTCCTCCGCGTGGAGCGAATGTTCCTCGCACCGGCTGGTGCGCAGCGGCACCACCTCCTCCGCCATGTAGGTCTTGCGGCGTTGCAGCAGTTCGGGCCAGTCCACCTGGTGACCGTCGAAATCGGGCCCGTGCACGCACGCGAACCGGGTGACGCCGCCGACGCTGACCCGGCAGACGCCGCACATCCCGGTCCCGTCGATCATGATCGGATTGAGGCTGACCATGGTGGGGATGCCCAGCGGCCGCGTGGCGTCGGAGCCGCGTTTGAGCAGGAAGGTGCATCCGTTCACGATGACGCGGTGCACGGGCTCAGCCAGCGCCTTGATCACTTCCGGCAGGCGGCCCACGTGGCCCTTGTAGCCCTTGGTGCCGTCCCGGGTGATGTGCACCAGCTTGTCGGAGAGCTGCCGGAAGCGCTCCTCCCAGTAGAACAGGAAGGAGCTGCGCGCCTCCAGCACCGTGATGATCCGGTTGCCCCGCTCCTTGAGCGCCCGGGCGATGGGGAACAGGCTGCCGATGCCGTAGCAACCGGCCAGGCACAGCACGGTGCCGTACGCGCCGATTTCGGCCGGGTTGCCCAGCGGGCCGACCACGGTCGGAATGCCGGAGCCCTCCTCCAGCCGGGCCAGGCGGTGGGTCGTGCTGCCGATGTTCAGGAAGACCAGGGTCACGGTGCCGCGATCCGCGTCCCAGTCCGACACGGACAGCGGGATTCGCTCGCCCTCCTCCTCGGCCCGGATGATCACGAATTGGCCGGGCTGCATGTCCCGCACGACGTCGGGCGCCTCGACCGTCAGCACGTGCACGTTCGGAACGATCATGCGGCTGGCGATGACTTTATACATGGGCCTTCCTTATGCTCACGGCCTGGGGGTTGGGGTGGATGCAGGCGCACTCGCGCAGCGCGGCGTGCAGGGTGCCCGGCGGCTGATCGCGGTGAAGCTTGGCGGGCCAGGTCATCTCCGCGTCGCCGCACACCACCGTCACCGGGTCGCCCGGGGCGATGCCCGCGGCGGCGGCATCGTCCGGATTGATCTCGAGCATCCCTTCCGTCAGGAGCATCCGGGAGCCCTCCACCCAGACGGACAGGGGGAAGCCGCGATGGGAGTGCTCCACGGCGGAAACGGTCAACCGGTAGGTCCCCCGTGCCGCCGGCCCGGCCGCTGCCTCCGCCCGGCCGCCCGGGCGGGTGTCCGCCATCCGGCCGCCCCAATGAAACGGTCTGGGATCCCGGCGGGCCAGGTCCGCCTCCCGGCGGTAGGCGTCGCTGAAGCGGCCCATCTCCGCGCGGATTTCTTCGGCGCTCGTGAACGCGAAGCCGGCGGCGCCCATCCGGCGGGCGATGCGGCAGAGGATCTCCCAGTCCGGCAGCGCGTTGCCGGGAGGCGGGACGGCCCGCCGGACCAGCTGCACCCGGCCCTCGCCGTTGATGAAGGTGCCGTCGGATTCGGTGGCCGCCGCCGCCGGCAGCACCAGGTCCGCGGAGCAGTAAGGTTCCGGCGGGTAGATGTTCTGGAAAACCAGGAAATCGGCCGGGACTGCCGGCGTGGGGGGCAGCTCGCCCAGCAGGTACAACACCCGGCTCCGCCGCCCCGCCCAGAGCTGCCAGGCGTTCCAGCTCCCGGCCGCGGGCGCCACGGGCACCCCCCAGATCTGTTCCGCGAGCCGGCGGTGCGCGTCGTCGTCCAGCGGCACGCCGCCCGGGAGCGCCTCCGGGTAGGCGCCGGCGGTCAGCGAACCGACCAGGTTGTTTTGCGCCGGCAGCGGCATGAACCCGGCGCCGGTGGCGTCGGCCAGCTCGGTCAGGATCGCGAGGATTTCCGCCGCCCCGTCGCACTGCATGAACTCGGAGCCGACCAGGATCACGGTGCGTTTGGATTCCCGCAGCAGCCGGGCGGCCTCACCGAGGTCGCTGTCCCGGCCGGCGGCGCTCGCCCCGGCCGGAGCCGCAGCCGCCGGCTGGACGCGGTCCAGCAGGCTGCGGAGCAGGCCGGCTTCGCCGCCCGACGGCGGTTGCAGCCAGATCTGGGCGAGCAGGCTGTAGCTGTGGCGATGCGGATTCACGGTGATGAGGCGGATCCCCTGCTTGAGCGCCCGCCGCAGGGCCACCCCGACCACCGAGCGTCCGAAGCGGGAATCCAGACCCACGGCCAGGATGACCTCGGCCGCGGACAGGGCCGACAGCGGCACGCTCCGGCCCAGGAGGCGGAGGTAGGGGTCGAACGCCGGCCCGTAGAAGATCCGGGCCGTGGTGTCCACCTGGTGGGAGCGCATGACCACCCGGGCGAACTTCTGGGCGACGTACAGGTCCTCGGTGCAGCAGTTGGTGGATGCCAGCAGGGCGAACTCCTCCGGCGGACAGGCGGCGAGCTTCTCGGCCATCAGCGCGGTGGCCTGGTCCCAGGAGATTTCCGTGGGGATCGAGCCGTAGCGGGCATAGGGGTTCCGGAGCCGCCGGTAGCCGCTGACCAGCTCCGTGTTGCAGAAGCGCCCCTTGACGCAGAGCTGCCCCTGGTTCACCACGGGATCGTCGGCGGGCAGGCTGCCGATGACCCGTTCGTCCTTCACCAGCAGCCGGAGCTGACAGCCCACGCCGCAGAACGAGCAGGTGGTGGTCTCCTCCCGGTCGGGCTTGCCCTCCCAGGCCCGGGCTTTCTCGCGCAGGGCGCCGGTCGGGCACACCGCCACGCAGGCGCCGCAGAACTCGCAGCCGCCCGCCATGTGGGTGCGGTGGAAGGCCGGCCCGATGATGGTGTTGCGCCCGCGGTTCTTGTACGCCAGCACGTTGGCGGTCCGGACCTCCTGGCACATCCGGACACACCGCCCGCAGAGGATGCACAGGTTGTAATCGCGGTCGTAGAAGGGATCCTCCGTCTCCACCCGGAGGTTGCGGTAGTAGATCGGGTGATCGATGCGGTCGATGCCCATGGATTCCGCCACCGCCTGCAGCTCGCACAGCGTGTCCTTGGGGCAGTACCGGCAGCCCGTGGTGACCCCGGACTTGCGGATGGTGGGCATGAACTCCTTGCACTCGGCCTTCTCGTCGCAGACCAGGCAGCTGGAGGTGTGCTCCGTCAGGAAGAGTTGCAGGATGTCCCGGCGCATGGCCTCGATCTGGGCGGTCCGGGTGCGCACGATCATCCCCTCTTCCACCGGGGTGGTGCAGGCGGTGGGAAAGGTCCGCACCCCCTCGACCTCGACGATGCACATGCGGCAACCGCCGTGCGGCGACAGGCCGGCGAGATAGCACAGGGTGGGGATCTCGATGCCGTGGGCGCGGGCCGCCTCCAGGATCGTGGCGCCCCGGGCGGCGGTGATCGTCCGGTTGTCGATGCTCAGCGTGATGGGGGACTGCTCGGTGCTCACTGTTGACTCCGCCGGGATTCGAAGATGACGGCGTTGCCCGCCAACTGGTCGTAGCGGCACACCTCGTAGCAGGCCTTGCATTTGATGCAGAGGGCCAGGTCGATCCGGTGCGCTTCGGACCGCGCCCCGGCGATGGCGTGGGTCGGGCAAACCTCGATGCACCGCTGACACCCGTTGCAGCGCGCCGGGTCGATGCGGTACTCCACCAGTTCCTTGCAGGCGGCCGCGGCACAGTGGCGCTCCTTGGCGTGCTGGAGATACTCGGTGCGGAAGTGCCGCAGGGTCGTCAGGACCGGGTTGGGGGCGGTCTGGCCCAGCCCGCACAGCGAGGCCCGCTTCACCGTCTCGGCCAGGTTCTGCAGTTTGGCCAGGTCCTCCGGCTGAGCGCGCCCGGCCGCCAGATCCTCCAACAGGCGGACCATGTGCCAGGTGCCCACCCGGCAGGGGGAGCACTTGCCGCACGACTCCGCCTGCGTGAAGCGGAGGAAATACAGGGCGAGGTCCACGGCGCAGGTGTCTTCGTCCACCACGATCATGCCGCCCGAGCCCATGATGGAACCGGCTTCGGCCATGGCCTCGTAGGCGACCGGCAGGTCGAGGAACTCCTCCGACAGGCAGCCGCCTGACGGCCCGCCGGTCTGGACCGCCTTGAACCGCTTCCAGGATCCGCCGCCGATGTCGAAGACGATCTGGCGCAGCCGGATGCCCAGCGGCACCTCGATCAGACCCGGCCGCCGGACCTTGCCCACCAGGGAGAAGGTCTTGGTGCCGTAATTGCCCTCCACCCCGAACTGGCGGTACCAGGCGGCGCCGTTGCGGAGAATGTGGGGCAGGGCGCCCAATGTTTCCACGTTGTTGATGATGGTGGGCCGGCCGTTGAGGCCGGCGATGGCCGGGAAGGGCGGGCGCGAGCGCGGCATGCCCCGGCGGCCCTCGCACGAGGCGATGAGCGCGGTCTCTTCACCGCACACGAAGGCGCCGCCGCCCTCCTTGAGGGTGATGCCGAAGCTGAAGCCCGTCCCCAGCACCCCCTCGCCCAGCAACCCGTGGTCGGTCATCCGGGCGATGGCCGTGCGCAGCCGGGCGATGGCCAGGTGGTAATCCGAGTTGATGTAGATGTAGCCGTGGCTGGCGCCGATGGCGTAGCCGGCGATGAGCAGACCCTCCAGCACGGCGTGCGGATCGCCCTCGATGAGCGCCCGGTTCATGAAGGCGCCCGGGTCGCCCTCGGAGCAGTTGCAGATCACGTACTTGGGGGTCCCGGCGGCGCCGCGGCAGATCTGCCATTTCCGCCAGGTGGGGAAGCCGGCCCCGCCGCGACCGCGCAGCCCCGCGTCCTTGACCAGGCCGATGACATCCTCGGGCGTCATGCCGAGCGCCTGGTTCAATCCCGCGTAGCCCTCGTTGGCCAGGTAGTGCTCGATGTCCTCGGGGTCGATGAAGCCGCAGTTGCGGAGCACCAGCCGGACCTGGTGGCGCAGCATCGGCGTGTCGAAAAAGCGCGGCAGTCCGGCGGTGAGCGGATCGCCGTTGGCGCCGAAATGGGCGAAGGCCAGGTCCGGCGACGGGTCGCCGTGCAGCAACAGCCGCTCCAGAATCCGCCGCGCCCGCGCCGGATCCACGTTGGCGTACGTGATGCGGGGATGGTTCGGCAGCCGCACGTCCATGAGCGGCTCCAGGTAGCACGGGCCGATGCAGCCCACGGGGACCACCCGCGCCTCCACCTGGCGTTCCGTGAGTGTCTGGCGGATGGCGTGCAGGACGTCGCCGGCGCCGGCGGCCAGTCCGCAGGTGGCGGCACCGACGTAGATGACCGGGACCGGGCTCGCTTCCAGGCGGGCCCATTGTTGCCGGGCGGCGGCTTGGATGGCCGGGAAGTTATTCACGGTTTTGCAAGATCTCCTTCAGCTGGGTGACCATCGTCCGGGCGTGGATCGTCTCGTTGACCTGGACCACCGGGGCCAGCGCGCAGCACCCCAGGCAGTTGACGCGCTGAAAATCGAATCGTTTGTCCTTGGTGGACTGCCCGACGGTGATGCCGAGCTGCCACCCGAGGGTGTCGCTCAGAAAACCGCCGCCATGGACGTGGCAGGCGGTGCCCATGCACACCTTGATGGACTTTCGGCCGGGCTCGTCGAAGCGGAACTTCGAGAAGAACGAGGCCACCCCGAAGATCTGGTTTTCGGACAGTCGCAGGAACTGCGAAATCTGCCGCACCGACTCCTCGGAAATGTAGCCGAACGTCTCCTGCACCCGGACCAGAATGGAGATCAGTTCCCCCTCGTGGCCCTTGAACTGCCGGAAAAGGTCCTGGTAATCCTGCGGACCGGTTCTGGCGCCGGTCGCCGGAGTGTCGGGTGAATTCATTCAGTCATCCTCGCTCTGTTGGATTCGGTTCAGGTGGATGCAGTCGGTGAGCTTCACTTCGCCCCGCACGAAATCCTCCGCAAACGCCATGCAGGTGGGCGAGCCGCAGCAGCCGCAGTCGATCTGTCTCAGTTTTTGATAGACGCGCTCCCGCTCTTTCATCCGCTTGATGGACGTCTCCAGGTCCGTGTCGAAGTAGCGGGTTGGACGCGGCATGATCGGATACTCGATGGTGAAATACCCCGCCCGCAACTTCTGCTCGATGTCGTGGGTGTCGATGTCGATCCGTTTCTGATACTTCTCCCCCTGTCGCAGGGAGTTGATCCGGGCGATGTACGGGTTTTCCACGTTGAAGGTGCCGCCGACGCAGCCCATCATGTGGGCCGACGCCTCGATGAAGGCGACGTTGCGCAAGCGGGAGTTCTCGATGTCGTCCAGGATCTGCATGACGTGGTCCAGGCCCGCGATCACCAGCCAGTTCTCCTTCTCCGCCGCCCGGGTCAGGCTGCCCGACGTGACCCACTCGGAGTTGAACGAGAAATCCTCCGGCACCTGCGACACGTTGAACTCCTTGTTGATGGCCATCACGTGCGGCATGATGACGGAGTAGATCCCGCGCACCGACACCACGCCGTCGAACCAGGATTTTTTCTTCTCGGCCGGCTGCTGGACGGAGGCGATCTTCGCCGGGCAGGTGGCCACGTAGAACACGCCGATCTCCTCGGCGGTCAGGCCCAGCTGCTCGGGCAGGTCCTTTTTGATTTCCCGGGCCGTGATCTCACGCGGCACTTCCATGGGGACGATCAGTTCCACCAGGTCGGGAAATTTCACCTGGATGAGCCGGACCACGCACGGGCAATACGAAGCGATCAGGGGCAGGCGGCCGCGGTATTCCTTGAGATACAGATCCAGCGCCTTGGCCAGGGCCACCGTGGAGGTGTGCACGTCGATCACGCTGTCGAAGCCGATCTCCTTGAGGGCCAGGTGGATCACGTAGGGGTGGATGTGGGCGTCGAACTGGGCGTACAGGACGGGGGACGGCACGATGACCTTGTGCTTGAAGTGGGAGAGGCCGTTGACCATGTCGCTGTCGACGACGATGGCGTTCTCCGGGCAGATGCCGATGCAGTTGCCGCAGTCGACGCAAAACTCGTCCGAGATGACCGCTTTGCCGTTGCGCACCCGGATGGCCTGGGTGGGGCAGGTGCGCATGCAGGCCATGTGCCCCCGGCATTTCGCCGGGATGACTCTGTGGGCATGGAAATAGCGGACCATGACCGTGCCCCTCCGCGGCTCAGGCGGTCGGCGGGCGGATGGAGAATCTCATCCGCAACCGGGTGCCCCGGCCGACTTCACTCTGGATGTCCAACTCATCCGAATTCCGCTTGATGTTCGGCAGGCCCATGCCCGAGCCGAAGCCCATGGCGCGCTGCTCCTCGGTGGCGGTGGTGTATCCCTCCTGCATGGCCTCGGTCACGTCCGGGATGCCCTTGCCCTCGTCGTCGAGGATCACCTCGATGGAGCTGGGCGTGACCGCCAGGTTCACCTGGGCCCGCTTGGCGTGCATGATCACATTCATCTCGCCCTCGTAGGTGGAGATGGCCACGCGACGGACGATCGTGGGATCGACCCCGATCTTCTTCAGGATGGATTTCACTTCGGTGGACACCAACCCGGCCCGCGAGAAATCGCTCCCCTCGATCTGGAACTGGTTGTTCAGCAGGATGGATTCGGCGGGCGGCGGCGTTCGCAGCGGCATGTTCGCCAGGTCGGGCGCCTGGGTCAGCGTGTAAATCCGGACGCAGCTTTCGTACATGTCCATCTGGGTGGACATCAACACGATGTTGTGCTCCCGGGCGAAGCGCTCGGCGCCGTCCTTGGTCTTCTTGCCCCGGATCAGAACGACCCCGCGGAACTCGGCCATGTGGGCGGAGATGACCGACTGCTGGGTGGCGAGTCCGGTCAGCAGGACGGAGTCCGGTTTTCCGAAAGCGAGCACGTCGCTCATCAGGTCCGAGGCGTAGATTTCCGAGATGTCGGTGGAAAGGAGATCCTCGCGGGCGAGCAGGGTGGCTTCCAGCGCAACCCGAATGGCGTCGATCTTCATACTCGAGCCCAGGGGACGGCGGTTCAGACGGTGTCTTGGCCGGGCCGATGCGGACGCGAACAGGAGACGGAACAGGTGCGGACGCTACTTGGAGACGAGACCGAGCGAGTATAGTTTCCCGACCAGGTCGAAAGTCATCAAGTCAGTGGCGAGGAGGGCGATGTTGTGACGGTTGGCCAGTTCGATGGTGTCCGGTGGAACACTCTTCCCGTTGGAGATGATGACGGCCGCGACGTCCACCAGGTTGGCGGCGGGGACGATGCTCTTGTGGGTTTGCACGGTCACCCAGAGGTTGCCGGATTTGGCGCCCGCCATGACATCGCTCAGCATGTCGGAGATGAACACGCCGCTGATTTCCCGATGCTCAAACTGGCTCAACGGCTTCAGCCCGAGGATGTCGATTACTTCTTTTGTCGTCATAGTTCAAGCTCCGTGCAAAGATGAATGTTGATCCCGGTTGCGATCAAAACAACGGCTTTCGTTCCCCCAGCGGTTTCTGCGAGAGCATGCCGACGTCATGGATGAACTCGCCCCGGCACAGGGCGATCTTCTGGATCCGGTCGAAGGAAATGAATCGGACGGTGGACCGCGAGGTGTCGCGGCGCTGGTTGAAATACTCGCTGAGTATCTCCAGGCGCTTTTTGCTGATCGGGGTTTGCAGCCCGTCCGGCAGGTTGGAGAAGGCGACGAGGATCCAGGTCCGCTTTTTCTCCGCCCGCTTGCGGATTTTCTCCACCTCGCAATCGGGCAGGCAGGAGGTGCAGTACATCAATCCCAGCAAGTCTTGGAAATCTTCACGCCGTTGGCAGAGCGTGCATTCCAGGTTGAAACGGATGGTCTGGGCGTTCTCGACGATGTTCCAGGTGCAATCCCCTTCCTTGTACTGATCCCACGTGTCCTGGGTGGAAAAGTAGGTTCGGAGCCCCTGGCAGTGGGAGCAGCGCTCAAAGACCGAGAAGCCGAACTGGACATCCACCATTCTCCACACATGCTGGCATTGTGACATCAGTGCACACCTGGAAACAAAATACCGAGCTGAGCTTGCCGTCTGCTCGAAATATGTGCGGACAT
>JAGOHA010000049.1 GCA_017996395.1 Acidobacteriota bacterium
GGCGGCACGATGAAGACGAAGCTGCCGCCGAAGGAGCCGTAATCGGAACTGGTGACGCCGTTCCGGGCGCTCCCCTTATAGGAGGAAGCGCCGGCGCGGATCTCGATGGTCACCTTGCCGCCCTTGGCGGCGGTGATCAGGCCGGCGTGGACGGCGGCCGTGGCGATGGACGAGTCGTCGGTGTACAGATCGGTGCCCCAGACGCTGCCCAGCGTGCCGCCGGCCGGGAAGACGAACGTGTAGCGCTGGCCGTGCTTGCCCCGCAGTGCGCTGGCGCTGGTTTTCCAGTCGCTGATCAGCTCCTTGCTTTCCTGGGCCGAACCGGACACGAAGGCAAAGCTGCCGTCATAGGCGCCGTAGTCGGAGCTGGTCACGCCGTTCCGGGTGCTCCCCTTGTAGGCGGAGGCGCCGGCACGGATCTCGAATGTCACCGTGCCGCCCTTTTCGGCGGTGATCAACCCGGCATGGACCGCGGCGGTGGCGATGGACGAGTCGTCGGTGTACAGGTCGGTGCCCCAGACGCTGCCGAGAGTGCCGTTGGCGGGGAAGAAATACGTGAAGCGCTGTCCGTTCATGCCCCGCAGCGAGCTAGCGGAGGTGTGCCAGTCCCCCAACGTGCTCTTTGCCTTTCCGCCGGCTGCGCCGGTCACGAAGACGAAGCTGCCGCCGAAGGAGCCGAAGCCGGAACTGGTGACGCCGTTCCGGGCGCTCCCCGCGTAGGTGTCGGCGCCGGGGCGGATCTCGATGGTCACCTTGCCGCCCTTGGCCGCGGTGATCAGGCCGGCATGAACCGCCGCGGTGGCGATGGACGAGTCGTCGGTGTACAGGTCGGTGCCCCAGACGCTGCCCAGCGTGCCGCCGGCGGGAAAGACGAAGGTGAACTGCTGGCCGTTCTTGCCCCGCAGCTGGGTGGCCGACGTCTTCCAGTCGCCCTGGACTTCCGCCCAGACCGTCATGCCGGCCAACAGGCAGACCAACACAACCAGCGTGACGCGCGCGAACCGAATCATGGTGACCTCCTTTGTTGCGAAAGAATCATGAACGCGGAAAAAATCCATTTGTCGCCGTGCGCTCTATGCCAACAGACGGACTTATTCTCAGATTCAACACGATTGTTCCGGATGCTGCCGAGTTGCCGGTTTCCGTTCGCCGGCGATATCGCGAATCGGTGACGGAAAGTGCTAGAGGTGGCCGGGCGGCGGATCGATGAGCGGGCCGGCGCGCTCGCGCAGCAGCCGCACCAGCCCCTCGTCCATGAATTCGAACTCGTCGGGGATGTGGAGGCAGACGATCCGCCGCGTCCGGTACAGGTCCTTGAACCGCTTCTGGATGAGGTTGCGGTGGCGCTTCTCCATGACCAGCACCAGGTCGGCCCACTCGAGGAGCTCCCGCGTGAGCGGCACCACGGCGTCGGCGTCAAGCCCCGCCGAGCGGACCTCCAGCCCCGGCGTGCCGCGGAAGACCCGCTCGGCGGTGGGGCTGCGCAGCTTGTTCTGGCTGCACAGAAACAGTACCCGCCGCGGGGCGGGGTGGGCGCCGTCGGCGGCCGCGGCACCGACGGGCGGGAATGTTGCGGCTGCGGCAGGTGCTTCGGCCAGGCGGCCGGAGAGCACGGTGACGGCTTCCGGCGCGTCGGGGCGGATGTGGACAATGGGCCGCCCCCGCTCCAGCGCGTAGGCCACGATCTCGGCGGTGCCGCCGGGGCCGCGGGCCGGCTCGCCGTCCCAGACGGCGACGAGGACGTCGCACCGGTCGACCACGTGGCGGCCGGCGTCGCGGTAGGCGGCCTGGCGGGCCGCCGCCGCATCGAGTCCGGGAAACTCCTCGGCCAGCGGGCGGGGGTGCAGACAGACCGGATCCGGATCCCGGTGGAGCAGCGCCTCGAACTCCCGCCGCGACGACGGTCCGTCGAACGCCGTGGCATATTCGGCCGGCGCCAGCGGCAGCACGGCGCCGAGCCTCGCCGCCGGCGCCTCCAGCACCACCCGCGCGACCAGCCGGTCGGCACCTTCAGCCAGGCAAGAAAGAACCCGGACGGCCGGCAAGGTTGGGAGGCCAACCGCCTGGAGGATCTCGCGGTGGAGGGCGTTCCGGACGGCAGTGGCCACAGCGGCCGGATCGGCGAGCCGCCGGTGGCCCGTGACACCGATGCAGAGCACGTTCGCCGCGGCCGGTGAGCCGAAGGGAGACGTCATTTGGGCGGCTCCCCGGTCTTCCGCTCGAGAACAAATCCGTGCTTGTGCAGCACGACCGGGATCGTTTCGGTGATGACCCAGTCGAGTTCCTGGTCTGTGGTCGGCACGTCCTGGAACGCGGCGATATCGCGGTGGAGCCGCAGCGGCTCGCAGGTCTCGAGCGCCCAGGCGTAGCCGCGCAGCATCTTGTCGCGCAGCCAGATGTCATGCTCCAGACAGACGAGCATTTTCTTCTCGTCCGCGCTAAACGTGTAGGGGGTGGCGGCCGCCGCGTCCGCCGGGCGCAGACGGCGGATGATATATCCCAGATCAGCCAGCTTGGCCAGGGTCAGTCGGGCGGTGCCCCGGTTCATCTCCTTGACGGCTTCGGGCAGCTGGTCGTACGGCACCAGCCAGGGGTGGAGCTTCGCCTGGTCGTCCCTCGGCGAACCGAAGCGCCAACCCTCGGCGGTCTTCATATTGAACCAGGCTTGATGGCATGCCTCGGCGTGGGCCTCGAAGATCGGCGCCTCGAGCTGGGCGCGGGCCACGATCTCCTGGAAATCCTGCGTCACATGCAGATTCAGCAGGTCGGGCGGCGGCAGCTCCGCCACGCCGAAAAACCGGGCACCGTTGAGGTTGCTCATGTGGGCCACCGATTCGAGGGAACGGGCGCCGTGCAGGAATTCCTTCGTGGTGAGGAACGCCCGCAGCACGCTGCCGCTGATGGCCGCCTCCTTTGTGTCGGGATCGATGAGTTGCGGATAAAAGCGGTCCAGGGTGGAGCGCAGGATGATGGCCCGGCGGATGAGGAAAGCGGGGTCGTCCTCCGGCCGCGATTCCGTGCGGCCGGTGGCGGCCTGGCATTCCGCCGAGATGGGATTGGGGCCCTTGATGTTCACGAAGCCGCGCAGCCGGCTGACGAAATCAGGCCCCTTGACGGCGCGGAACGCCTCCTCGACCGCCCCCCCGGAGCGGGTCCGGTCGAATACCTCGAAGCAGGGACAGGTGCCGCCGGCGAACACGAAGATGGCTTTGCCCAGAGGGTAGATCACGCCGTCGGCGGTGAACTGGGCGTCCTGCATGGGGGCGAGAAAATCCTTCAGCCAGCGGAGGTCGCCCGTGTCGAACTCGTCCCAGAACACCAGAGGAATCCGGCCGCGGATGGCCGCGTCGCGCACCTGCTGCAGCGCCAGGTGCAACCCCCGCGGCCCCTCCATCTGGGACAAGTTGAACTCGTAACTCCCCTTGTCGTCTCCGAACAGCTCGGCCACGAGCTGCTTGATGGCGAACGATTTGCCCGATCCCGGCGGCCCGAACACGGCCAGCGACAGCGGTCGCCGGTCTTCGGCGTTGTTCCGGTACGCCACGATCAGGTTGCGCACGGCGTTGATCCGCTCGATCTCCTGCCGGTCCACGGTGAAGAACTTGCCATAGACGGCCTTGGGCGCGGCCTGGAGCGCGGCCGCCGGGCCGCGCCGCACCACTTCCACCGCCTTGGCCGCGATGTACTCCAGGCTGGGTCCGGTCAGATCCTGGAGCAGGTCGGATCGATGAGCGGAAGCGGCGGCCGTGTCGGGTGTGCTGTGCGAGACGGCGCAGCCGGTTGTCGCCACGCCGTCCAGCAGACAGTGATCGATGGTGCTGAAATAGGCGTCGGCCGGCTCGCTCTTGTCCGCAGCGGGATGGAGCAATTCCCGCAACCGCTTGTTCGCCGTCTCGGGACCGAACTTGTCCTTCGGGCCGAAGCCGCACTCGTGGCTGACCATGATGGCCGCCAGCGCGCGTCCCACGGCGATGAAGAGCGGGTACGTTTCCGGATCGAGCTCGTGGCGGGCCAGGGCGGCGGACAGGATCGAAGCGTTGCCGAAAATCAGGCCCGGGTGTTTCGCCTCCCAGGCGCCCTCGAGGTGCTCGGGATGGTAGAGGAACCGCTCCAACCGGGCCTGGGGGAGAAGCGACGGCGCAGGTGCGCCTGGTTCGAGCGGTCGATTATGCAGCGGCAGGCGCGTGAAACAGGCCGCGCCTTCGGCGTCGAAATGCACCACCACCCGTCGGCAGCGGGCCAGGTCGAACGCTGACGGACCGTTCTCGAACTCCTGGACAATCGCTTCGATGGAGCGGTCCCAGGAGAGAGCCTGCGGGATCATGGCCCGGCGTGCCCGCAGGGCGCCGACGCTCAGCACCACCGTCAGCCGGTCGGCGTGGTGCGCGATCAGGTGGTTCCAGAGGGATCCCTGCGCCAGGGGCGTGCCGGTCTTCAGGATGATGGACCGCGGGGCGCCACCCTCCCGGATGGCCGCCGGCCACCGGTCTTCGGCATTCCGGAAGCCCAGGCCGAGATCGTCCAGCACCACCAGGTCCGGATCCGCCGAGGCGCTGGGCGGCAGCTGGATCTCCGGTCCCTCCTCGGGCATCTGGCAGCCCAGGAGCTGGCGGATCCGCCAAACCTGCTTTCGGCTCTTCTCCACCTCGGGGTGCAGCGACCAGCTGGTGAAGCTCTGCAGGGCCTTGTCCGTTTTGGGCATGCCGGTGACCGCGGGGTCCAGGTCGGCGCAGGCCATCTGGACGAGTTCCTGCAGGTACCAGGCCCCGCCGCGCCACCGCTTCATGGTGGTGTGCGGCAGTCCCTCGGCGAAGCGCCGCGGCGCGGTGGGGTGGAGAACCAGATTGTGGTCCCACATCACGTCTCCGGCGATCACGACGGTCTTCGGCATGGGCTGTCCTCCTCGGTCGGCGGTCCGCCTCCGCGCGGTCGGCGCGGGGTTCCGGTTGCGGGTCGGATGGAACGATCGGACCTAATCTAGAACAAGCCGCCGGAAAAATCCAGCCGAACAATTGGCACATTTTTCGCTTCCGCTGAAATCCGGAGACGGCGGGCCAAACAAAATCAAAAAGGGCTTGAACTGGGGGAATCCGAGCTTAGAATATAGGGGATTCAGTTCTCCAACAGAATTCGGCATTTTGCACAGGAACGGCATGCGCTATGAGTGACGTATTTCTCAGCTATGTCGAGGAAGACGCTCAGGTGGCCGTGGACATCGCCGCCGGACTGGAGCATTCCGGGTACACCACCTGGTGCTACACCCGGAACAGCCTGCCGGTGATTCCCTACCTGACTCAGGTCCGCAACGCCATCGATCAGGCGCAGGCCATCGTGCTGATCGTATCGCCCAACTCGGTCAGGAAATTCAACCAGGTGAATGTCGAGGTGGTCCGCGGCCTGGAGGCGCGCAAGCAATTCATCCCCATCCTGCTGAACATCCGTTGGGACGAATTGAACAAGCTGCAGCCGGATTGGGCGCTGGCCATGGGCGGGGCCGTGGGCGTGCCGGTGACGCCCGAGACGGTCCCCCAGCTCATTCCGCGGCTCGTGGCCGGCATGAGCGCCAAGGGGATGCTGCCGAAGGCCCGCGAGACCTTCAGTCGCATCGCCGACCGCTACCCGTTCCCGCTGGCGGCCGTGTACGCCCGCCGCATGATCGCCGGCGCCGAAACCGGCCAGGCTTTCCAATTCCATGAGGGACTGCGCGACATTGGCGCCGCCGTGATCCGCTACGTGGCGGTGGTGGCGGCGGCGCACTACCGCGTGCGCTGCCGGCTGGGTGCGGCGCCGGACACGTTCACCGAGGGAGCGGTCGGCCAGCTGGCCCGGCCGCAGCCGGACACGTGGGTGGCGCTGGCCCACACTGCGCTGGGCCTGTATCCGAATCCCGATGACGCCTGCATCCGGTCGCTCTACGCATTCTTCTTCGACCGGAAACATCGGGATGACGCCATGGGCCGCGCCGCCGGCAAGCTGCAGGATTGGATCGGCCAGGCGGGATCGAAGCTGCCTCCGTTTTCCGGCGGCGACCTGTTCGAGCTGCTGGCCAAGTACCGCGTCCATCCCCAGGGCTGGGGCACCGACGGCGCCGTGCTCCCGGTCGAGGAATACCGGCAACGGGGGACGCTGCTGGCGGAAGCGCTCGACGCGGCGCTCGCCGAGCTGGAGTGTCTCTTGCAGTTCCCGCTCCTCGGCGTGGCGCCGGAGAGCGTGGCGGGGCGGGGCGCTGATCGGTCCGTTGCGCTTGGGGCGATGGGCCGGGAGATCGCGCCGGCGACAGAGACGGTCCGGACCGGCAAGGCGCTGACGGCCGGCCACGTCTATGTGTGCCGCTCCGGTTCCGGCGGGCCGGAGCCGTGGCTGGACCTGTTCCCGCTGATGAAGGTGCGCCGGTGCCGTGCCTGCGACCGGCCCACGGTGGATGTCCTGGGCGGCGGCGGGAAGCCAGCGGTCGTGTGGGAAAGCCCGGCCTGCGGGCACACCGACGAGCTGTCGGCCGACGACCGCCGCTCGCTGGAGCATTTCATCGCCAATCGCGAGGAAGCACCGCCGTCGCCGGGCATCGCCCCCTACCTCGCCGCGCTCCGTGAGGTGCTGGCCGACGGGGAGATCTCCGAAGCCGAGCGTGAGAAGCTGGAGTTTCTGGCCAAGATGCTCAAGCTGCCGGCTGAGCGCGCCGCGGAGCTGGAGCAGCAGATGCGGGATGAACTGGAACAGCCCATCCTGTCCTGCCTCCGCGAGCTGCTCAGTCAGGCGCACGCGCTCACCGCCGAGCAGCGCGCCGCCCTGCAGGAGATCCCGGACGCCCTGCAACCCTCCGCCGAACGGCTGGCGGCGCTCGAAGCCCGGGTCCGCCGGCTCACGGAGCGCTACACCGACGCGGTTCGTGAGGCCGCGATTGCAGTGGGCGGAATTCCCGCCGGGCGAGCCGGACTCGACGCACTGGCGACGGAGCTGGACTTGACTCCCGAGCAGGCCGGCCGGCTGGAAGCCGGAGTGATTCAGGAGCTGGAGAGCCGCCGGAAGGTCGACGAGACGCCCGGCTCACAACCGCCCCCCGCGGCCGGGGAGGCCGCGAGTCCGACCGAGGTGGTCTGGCGGAAAGAGTCGGCATCGCCCGTGGTCGGGGTGGCGGTGTTCGGCGATCCGACCCGGGTGCTCAGCGCCGGAGCGGACGGCGAGGTGCAGGTCCACGACGCGGACGGCCGGTTGATTTACGCGGAGCAGCTGGGCGGCCGGCCCTACCGGGTGCTGGGCGCGCGCGGACTGGCTCTGCTGGCCGGATGGGACGGTCAGCTCGCCGCATTCGCCGAAAAGGAGCTGAGCTGGCAGATCCATCTCGACAGTCCCATCGCCGCCCTGGCGGCTTCGCCTGCCGGCGACCACCTGCTGGCCGGGACGTGGGAAGGTTTGCTGCGCAACCTGGACCGGACCGGCCGGACACAGTGGAGCCAGCGTATGGCCGACGGCATCGCCTGCGTGGCCGCATCCGAAGGGCACGTCGCGGCGGCCACCTACTCCGGCCACCTGGCGCTGCTTGATCTTGCCGGCCAGGTCGTCTGGCTGCGGGAGATGCCGGCCGCGGTCACCGCCGTGCAGTTTGCGGCGGCCGGCGCCGAACTGCTGTTGCTGCGGCGCGACCGGACGCTGACCCGGCTTCGAATCGACGACCAGCGGGTGCTGGAAGAAGTGACCTGCGAGCAGGCGCTGCCGGCCATGAGCCTGTCCGGCGACGGCCGGCGGCTGGCGATCGCCGCCGGCGACGGACATGTGCGCGTCTACGCGCTGGCCGACAAGATGACTCAGCGGCGAGACCACGCGCTGGGCGCCCTAGCGACTGCCGCCGGTCTGCTCATGAATGCGGACGGCCGCTTCCTGCTGGCCGCCGCACCGGACGGCCGGCTATGCTTCGTGGACAACCAGGCCAACCGGATTTCGTTCACCGGCGGCGATCCGGCCGCGGGACCCATCCACGCGATGGCCGCGTTGCCGGACAGTCGGGCGGTGATCTGCGGCTGCGAACGCGCCCTGACGCTGGGCCGGCTGGCCCGGCCGCGGCTGAGCGTCTCGTTGAAGCCTCTGGGCGCCCTGCGGAAGGGCAATTTCACCCGGGCGGAGCTGCGGCTCGCCAACGAGGGGAGCCGTGAGGCCCGCGCCATCAAACTGGAAGTGGACGGTCCGGTCAACGTCCGCCTGGACGGCGTGCCGGCGGTGTTGCCGGCCGGAGGGACGGGGGCCACCGGCGCCGTGTCGCTGGAACCGCGGGCAGCGGGCGCCCTGCCCGTGACCGTGCGGGTGCGCTACCTGGACGCGCTGGACCTGGAGTACGAAGACGGTTATCAGTTGTTGCTGGATGCGGGGGAGTAACCCGTCAAGCCCGGCGGCCGGCGGGGAAATCGGCAAACGACATTGCGGGAGGCGGAGGACATGTGCGCTGAACCGGTTTGTCTCAAGTGCGGGCACTCCCTGGGCGGCAAGCTGACCTGCGCCAACTGCGGCGCGGTGGCCGGCGGCGACATGGGCGCGCCCACCTTCAAGCTGCCCGAGCTGAAGATGCCGCTGCCAGGCGTGCCGACGTTTGGCGGCGGTCTGCCCGGACGCGACCTGGGCACGCTGTTGGACGTGGGCAAGCTCGAGCTCGGCGGCAAGCTGGACTTCACCGCCGGCGCGGCGCTGAACGGCCGGCCCTACCAGCCGCTGTTCGCGATCGGCCAGCCGGGCGAAGGCAAGGTGCCGCTGCGGATGCCGTTCGGGCTGGCGCCGCTGTCCGACGGCGGATTCTGGTTGATCCATTTCTATGACGAGAGCGGCCGGGCGCAGCTGCTCCGGTTCACCGCCGCCGGCGAGCCGGCCGGGAGCGCCGGTCCGTTCGAGACGGGCGCCGGCGACCACGCGCTGGACGCCCCGTCCGGCGTGGTGGCGGACCGGGAAGGGGCCTGCTGGATCGTGGACATGGGCACCAGCCGGCTCAAGCGATTTTCACCCGAGGGCCGCTGCCTTGCGGTGCTGGGCGAACCCGGCACCACCGATCGGCAGTTGGACCACCCGCAGGGCATCGCCATGGCGCCGAACGGCGACCTGATCGTCGCCGACTCCGGGAACAACCGGGTGCTGCGGTGGGATCCGCAGGGACGCTGCCAGCTCGTGTTGGGAATCAACCGGCCCGATCCCGACATGGGCGGGTTGCAGGCCGGTGAGGAACACGGCGAGCTGGATGCCCCCAGGGGCGCCTGCGCCGACACGACGGGCAACATCTACGTCGCCGACACCAACAACCACCGGATTCAGAAATTCGGCCGCGACGGCTCGGTGGCGCTCGTGTTCGGCGAGGAAGGGGCGGACGCCGGCCAGCTGTACTATCCGCGGGTGGTGCGCGTGGACGCCGCGGGCGATATCTACGTGGCGGACTCCAAGCATGGCCGGGTCCAGAAATACAACGCCGACGGTCAGTTCGTCTACCAGGTGGTGATGCCTGCCGACGCGGGGCTGGTGGAGGATTTTGCCGTGGACGACGCCGGCCGCCTGCTGGTGGCGCTGCGGAGCGCCAATCTGGTGCTGAAGTTCGAAGTGCGGTGAGCGGTTCAGCCGATGGGGATGCAGCGGGGTGAAGCATGATCGAGGTGGGTGCCGCAACAGCGAGTGATCAGGTCGTGGTGGACTTCCGGCTGAAGCTGCCGGGTGACGTGCGCACGGTCCATCTGCTGGGCGACTTCAACGGATGGAGTCCCGCGGCGCACGCCCTGGAGCAGAGCGCGTCCCGGGGCAAGTCCCACACCTGGGAGATCAGCCTCGAGCTGCCCCGGAACAGGATCTTCCAGTTCTGTTACGAGCTGGACGGCGATCGGCGCATCCCCGATCCGGACGTGCCGCGCCGCGTGCCGGGGCCGGGCGGGCAGCAACTCTCGCTGCTGGATACGGCGCTGCCGGATCCCGACGCAGCCGGTGCGCCGGCGCCGCGGCGCGCCCGCTCGGCCCGGGAACGGGTGCAGCGGGTGAACGTGGTGAGCGCAACCCGCCTGGAGGCGGAGGTGCACGCGGCCATGGTCGATCCGGAGCGGCGGTTGCAGTTGGCGGCGGAGCTCTGCCAACGGGCTCGACAAGCCCGTTCGCCCGACGAGCGCGTGCGGTTGCTCGGCCACGCCATCGATCTGGATCCGTTCGAGCTGGAGTACCGGCTGGCCCTGGGCGCCGCACTGACGGATGGCGGCCAGCCCAAAGCGGCGGCGGACGTCCTCCAGCGCGCGCTCGCGCTGTGGCCGGTCGCGCCGGCGGCCTGCCTGCTCCTGGGGCAGGCGCTGCTTGCGGACGGCCGGCCCCAGGAGGCGCTGGAGCACCTGGCCCAAGTGCCCGCCGACGGCGCCATGGGACGGCAGGCCGCGTTCGAGCGGGCGGAGGCGGCCTTGCGCCTGGCCAAGGGCGGCGCGGATTGGGACAAGGTTCAGGACGAGCTGGCCAAGCTCGATGTGGATGCGGACAGCGTGGGGCTGTTCTGCGAAAAATGCCTGAAGATCGCGGTCGAGGCGAACGATCCGGATCGCACGGTGGATCTCCTCGGGCTGGCCCACCGGAAACTCGGCGCCCCACTGGCGGGGCATCCGGCCTACCGGCTGCTGGAACAGGTGGCCATGTTCGAGCCGCAATCGGTGCTGGACAACGCGGCGCAGCTCCCGGTGCCGCAGTCGGGCGGCGCAAGCGACCCACTTGCCGGAGACGTCGACCGGCTCGAGAACCTGCTTAAGGCTTACCGGCTGGCGCAAGCGGTGCCCGCCGGTGACGACGGAGACCGGGTGAAATTCATTGGCGCCTGGCAGCGGCTGGTGGAGCGGCAGGGCGAAGCCTGGCCGGAGCTCAAGGATGCCTATCTCGTCCAACTCGACCGGTGGGCGGAAGAGGCCTACAAAGGCAAGAAATTCCAGTTGGCGGGACTGCTCTGGAACGAAGCCGAGCGGATCGATCCGTACAATCCGGCCGTGCTGCAGAACATGGCCCTGGTGTACACCCGGCAGGACAACGAGGACGGCCAGCGCCACTACTGGGACCGCCTCACCCGGGTGCTGAACCTGTACTGCGAAATGGCGCCCGAGGCGGAGGGCTTCAGCCGGTTGCTGGTCCAGAAGCACCAGGCGTTCGTCGAGGCGGCGCAGAAGGCGCTGCCCACAGCGACCCGCTGGCGGGATCTGCTGGAGCTGGCGGCGGACTGGGCGCGGGAGGCGGTGCCGCTGCTGGCGCTGCGTCAGCTCGAATTTCGGAATCCGATGTTCCGCTGCGGGATCTGGCGGGACGACTATCGGAACAAGGCCGAGCGGGAGCGGCTGCTCACAGCCGCCGTCACCGCCACCCGGCAGTGGCTGGAGCTGGCCGCCGAGTGGTCCGGGCTGCCGGCCGACCGCTCCGAGCTGGTCCAGACGCGGCGCATCCGCCTGGAACATGCCCGGCAGTCGGCCACGGCGGCAAGTCCCGACAGCCGCCGCCACTACAACGACGAGCGGGGCGCGTTCAAGCTGCACCGGGACCAGGCGGTCCATCAATATCTGATGCTGCTGCAGGTGCTGAAGCTGTTGATCAAGCAACTGCAGGAGCAGGGGGAAACGTTGGCGGAAGCGGAATTGGAGCGCTATCGCACCGTCGCCCGCGGTGTGCTGGCCTTCCCCCACGAGCTCATGAAAGCCGGGGCGATGCAGCTTATCCCCGACTTCGATCCGGATATCGACATGGCCGCGGAAGCGTGTGCGGTCGCCCTGTTTCCCTGGTTGACGAAAGGCCGTGAACTGATGGAACAGCAGCGCCCCGAGGCGGCCGGCCAGTGCTACCAGACCGCCTGCGAGCTGGCCCCAGCGTTCATGCCGGCTGTGTTTCAGCTGGCCCAGTGCCTGGCCATGCAGAAGCGGTGGGACGAGGCCTGGCAAGCCGCGCGGCAGGCGCTGGCCCTCTGCAAACCGGATGACGAGCATTATGCCATGCTGGCCAATTTTGTGGAGCAGATGGACATCGCCCGGGTGCAAAACCGCCTGGAGAAGGTCCAGCGATACCTTCAGAACCAGCAGTCGGAAGAGGCGGTCATCGCGGCGCTCGAAGTGCTCGATGACCATCCGGAACATCCGTACGTGCTCTTCATGCTGGCCCAGGCCTATCTGTCCAACACGGATTTCGAAGAGGCCTGGGCGGCGCTCCAACGCGCCGCCAAGACGGCGAAAAAAGACAGCGAACTTGGCCAGGCCATCGCCAGCTTCAATTTGCAGATCAACGAGTACGCCCCGCAGATGCTGCTGACCAAGGCCGTTCCCCTGATGAAGGACGAAAAATGGAAGCCGGCGGCTCAGATCCTGGCCAAGGGCGCCGGACTGAAACCGCCCAGCGCTCAGGTCACCTTCTACCACGCCGTCTGCCTGGGACGCGCCGGTGACGTTTCAGGCGCGGAAGCCCGAGCCCGCGAAGCCATGAAGCAGTGCCGCAAACCCGAAGACGAGGAGTTGAAGGGCGAGATCGAGGCGTTCATCGAACAGATCCCGGTGATGCTCATCGGCGAGGACGTGCAGAAAGCCCAGAGCCAGATGGAGCGGAAGAACTGGCGGGCGGCCTTAGGATTCCTGGACAGCGCCCAGACCAAAGCGCCCAAAGCCGCGATCGTTTACTTCTATCGCGCGGTGTGCAAGCTGAATCAGGATGAACACGATGAGGCCCGGCGAATCGCCCGCGAGGGATTGACCCACGCCAAGGGGAAGGCCAACGAGGAGATCCGCAAGCAGCTCAACCAGGTGATCGCGGTGGTGGAGCAGGCCGAGAAGCAGCGGGAAATGAACCGGGCGGTGGAGGCGATGAACCGGGAGGACTGGTACACGGCCGCGGGCGTCCTGGAGTCCATCGTCAGCGACGAGCCGTTCAACGATGTGGCCAAGTTCTACCTCGCGGTGTGCCTCTTCCGCCGGAGCGGCGGCTACATGGACTATTCCACCAAGTCGAAGATCCGGGAGCTGCTGGCCGACGCCAAGTCTTCTTTATTCCTGGACAAGGAACTGAAGAAGCAGATTGAGATGCTGGAAAAGGTGGTGGGGTGATGAAACGGGAAAGGCGAGCAGATTGCGGAGGTGCGGCATGATCCGGCTGGACATTACCGAGGAATCGGGCAGCTCCTTCTATGAGTTGTTGGGACTCACGCGGGAGCAGGTGGCCAAGGCCGCCAAGCCCAAGCGGCTGATCAGCGACGCCGCGACGAAAGCCTGCACCCTGTACCACACCCAGGCCCAGCGCGGCGACAAGGAAGCCGAGGAGAAAGAGAGCCGGGTCAACGAGGCCGCCGCCATCCTGAAGGACGAGAAGAAGCGGGAGGATTACAACAAGGAACTGGACAGCGGCAAGGGGGCGACCCTCGAGGTGTTGCGCACCCGGCCCGTCGCCCCGCCCGTCTACCGGGAGCGGCCGGCCCGCTTCCGGGTCATCGAGGCGCTGATGCGCTCGGCCGGCCTGACCCGGCCGATCTGGGAAGGATGAGCCATCGGAGCGGTGAATGAGCGGGAAACAAAAACCGAAACATCGAGCCCGACGACGCCTGGTTGAATCGCAGGCGAATGCACCAATTTCTCAGGAGAACACCATGACGAACCAGGACGCCAATATGCCGCCGGCGGACGCGCCGGTGGCCCCGGGAGCCGGCGCCGACGGCGCCGGCGCGACCGACAAGCTGGACCGGCTGGAACGGCTGGTCCGCGGCGTGAGCCGCGACAACATGGAGCTGCAGGCCGCCCTAGCTGCGGTGCGCGGCCGGCTCGAGGATCTGGACCTGGGCGTGAAGGGCATGACGCAGTCCGCCCACCACGCCGTCCAGGAAGGTCAGGCCGGCATCCAGAACGCGGAGAAGCACTTCGCCGGCGCCCTGCGGGAGCTGGAAGCCCGCGTTCGCGAGGAGATGCAGTGGCAGATCCAGCGGGGCGCCCTCCAGGCGGTGTTTCCGGCCCTGGACGACCTGGAGCTCGTCATCGCCCACGAGCGGCAGGCCGCCGGCGGCGCGGTGCCGGCCGGGAGCGTGCTCGAGGCGCTGGTCATGGTGCGCCAGAAGCTGATGGACGGCCTGCGCGCCATCGGCCTTGAGGAGATCGTCGTGGAACCGGGCGTGACCGTCTTCGATCCGGCGCTGCACCAGCACACGGCCGCGGATCTGCCGCCGGAGGCGATCCCGGATCTGGACGTGCCCCGGAACACCATCCTGCTGCTGCGCCGGCCGGGCTACCGATTTCAAGGCCGGGTGTTCCGGGCGCCGCAGGTGATCGTGAAACTGTGACGTTTCCATCCGAGATCAGATAAAGGAGAGACGGTATGGCCAAGATCGTGGGGATTGACCTGGGGACGACGTACTCGGCGGTGTCGGTGTGGGACGAGAAGCGGCAGCAAGCCGTGATCATCCCGAACCTGCGGGGGGCGTACACGACGCCGTCCATCGTGAGTCTGAACGACGCGGGCGAAGTGATCGCCGGCGAGGACGCCAAGCAGAATTTCCTGCGCAACCCGGACAACACCATCTCCCAGATCAAGCGGGAGATGGGGCGGGACTTCAAGGTGACCATGGGGGGCAAGACCTACAATCCCCAGACCATCTCGGCGTTCATCCTGCGCTACCTGAAACTGTGCGCGGAGAACTACCTGGGCGAACCGGTGCACGACGCGGTGATCACGGTGCCGGCGTACTTCGATTCGGTTCAACACACGGCCACCCACGACGCGGGGCGCATCGCCGGCCTCAACGTCCATCGAGTGATCAACGAACCCACCGCGGCGGCCATCGCCTACGGCGTCAAGAGCGGCCTGCAGCCCGGCGAGAATAAGGTGTACGCGGTGTACGACCTGGGCGGCGGGACGTTCGACGTGTCCATCATCAACATCACCGCGGACGACATCAAGGTGGTCGGGACGGGCGGCGACCCGCGCCTGGGCGGCCTGGACATGGACGAGGAGATGATGAAGTGGGCGCTCCGCCAGATCAAGGCCAAGCACGGCGTGGACCTGGCCGGTGACGAAGCGGTGCGGCGCCGGCTGAAGGTGGAGGCGGAGGACGTGAAAAAACGCCTGGTGCAGATGCAGGCCACCGAGCTCAACGTGCCCTACCTGACGGTGAGCAACGGCCAGCCGCTGAGCCCGCTCCTGCCCATCACGCGGGCGCAGTACGAGGGGCTGATCATGCGGCTGCTGGAAAAGTCGATGACCTGCCTCGAGGAGGCCGTGGCCAGCGCCGAGAAGACGAACGACTACGGCTGGGGCGACCTGCACGGCGTGCTGCTGGTGGGCGGGCCCACGCGGCTGCCCATCATCCGCAAGATGCTGGCGGACAAGCTGAAGGAGAAATGCCCGGACCGCGAGTTCGAGATCAAGAGCGATATGAACCCCGACGAGGTGGTGGCGCTGGGCGCGGCCATCGTGGCCGGCGGGCTCGTGCCCATCGGCCATCCGCCCGAAGTGGTGGAGGAGATGGCCCCGGAGCAACTGGAGCAGGTCAAGAAGGAGCAGGCGGCCGCGACGGAGTCGGCGGTGCCCAAGGTGAAGATATACGACGTCACGGGGCACTCGTTGGGGATCGCGGTGGAAGGCGTGAAATTCCATCGCATCATCGCCAAGGAGTCGGTCATCCCCATCACCCAGAGCCAGGCCGGCTTCACCAACGCCGCCGATTTCACCCCCGAGCTGCTGGTGGAGGTGTACCAGGGCGAGGAGGAATACGTCGCCGCCAACACCAAGGTGGGCGAGGTCCGGATCCAGGGGCTGGAACCGCTCCCGCGCGGCCAGCATGTCCTGGAGGTCAAATTCACCCTGGACGCGAGCGGCACGCTGTCGACGGTCTGTACGGATCTGCGCACCCGCCGGGTCTACGAGGGATCGTTCAAGTTCGACGGGATCACCCGCATGGACGAAGACACAATTAAGAAAAACCGCGAGCTGGTGATGCAGGCCATGGCCGGCGCCTACGGGGCGCCGGGCGGGACCCCGGACGGACCGCCGCCTACCGCCCAGCCGCAGCCGCCCGCGCCGGGGCCGGCCTCCGCGGCGGCTGTGCCCAGCCTGCCTGCAGAGCAAATCCCCGCCGCCTGGAACGCCATTTGGGAAAAGGCCAAAGCCATGGCGGGCAGCCTGCCGCCGGACAAGCAGGCCCGGCTCGTCGGGGCGATGAACGGGTTCGCCCAGGCGGTGGCGGGCGGCAGCGCCGACGTCATCGAGGACAAGGCGTACATCCTTCAGGACACCATCTACGAGGTGGGGAGCTGACGCATGACCACGACGGCCATCGGCCACTACCAGGTGGACGACGCCCCCGCGGCGCGCGATGCGTACGGGGCGCTCTTCGCCGGCACCGACTCCCGGACGGGTGACGCCGTCTTCGTCAAGGCGCTCCGGCCCGCCGGCCCCGGCGCCGCCGACCGCGCGTCCGCCGACGCGTTCGGCGGGCTGCTCCACGAGGCGCTGCTGCCGCCGCGCGACGAGGTGGCGGTGGGCGCCGAGCGCTACGCGGTGGTGGCCCGGCCCGAAGGCGAGCTCCTGGCCGCGTGCCTGGACCGCCTGCGCCGCGGCGGAATGGCCGGCCGCCACCAGCTGCTCATGATCATCCTGGGCGTCGCCCGCGGTGTGGAACAACTTCACAATCGCCGCCTCATCCACGGGCAGGTCAATCCCGCGGCCATCGTGGCGCGTTGCCAGACGCCCTTGCAGGCCTTCCTGCTTTGCTTCGGCGCCGCGGAGCCGCTCCCCGGGCATTGCCTCGTCGCCGACAACCCGTTTCTCCAGTTTGTGGCGCGGGAGCAGCTCCGGGGCGGCGGCGGCCAGGCGGCCGACATCTACGCGCTGGGGATGCTCCTGTACGCCGCGTTCAGCAAGCATCCGCCGTTCGCCGCCGCGACGCCGTGGGCGACAGCCGAGCAGATCATGTGGGGTGAATGCCTCCCCTTCGAACCGTTGCTGGACGACCTGCCGCCGGCCATCGGCCAGGCGGTGGCGCCGTATCTCGAGGCGGTCGGCGCCGTGGCCGGCAAGGCGCTCCACCGCGATCCCCGGGCCCGCTATGCCACCGTCGGCGAGATGATCCGGTTGCTCGACGACCTGGCCCGGCGCCTGGCGCCGGTGGAGCTCGGCATCCAGCTCTACGAGGCCCGCCGTTTCGATCTGGCGGCGGCGGTCCTCGCCGAGGCGACCGCCGGGCCCGACGCCGCCCGGGCCCACCTGTTCCTCGGCCGCGTGTACGGTGAGGGGCTCGGTGACTACGAGAAGGGGGTGGCCGCCTTCCGCCGGGCGCTCAAGGAAAACCCCGCCCTGACCAGCGCTCGGGAAGCGCTGGCGGACCACTACGCCCGCTTCGACCACTACGCGCTGGCCAAGCGGGAGATCCTCGAGTTGCTGGGGGCCTCTCCCGACAGCATTCCGCTCATGATCCGCTACGCGGACATCCTCCGCCGCGCCGGCGACGCGGATCCGGCCGTCAACGTGCTGCGCCGCGTGGTGGAGCTCAATCCCTATCACCTGGCGGCGCGCGCCCAGGCCATCCGGCTGCAGATCGACCGCCAGCAGTTCCAGCCGGCGGAGGCCGAGTGCAACGCGGCGCTGGAGGTGATCCAGAAGGTCATCCATCTCAGCAATCTGAACCCGGCCGAGGTGGCCGAGATCTACACGCTGCGCGCGCGGCTGCACCGGCAGCGGCGGATGGCGGACCGGGCCATGACCTGGGCCCACAAGGCGCTCGACGTCTTCCCGGCGCACGCCGACGCGCACGTCCTGCTGTCGGAACTCCACCTCGAGGCGGGGCAGACCGAGCAGGCGATCGAGCATTTCCTCGCGGCCATGAGCCTGTCGTCCGACCAGGGGAAGATCCTGGAGGGGCTGGCCCGGCTGCTGGACCGTCCGGAATTCAGGCAGGAGTGACACGGAGGGATCATGGCGCAAGCGATCGCATACGGAATCGCCCTGCTGCTCGCGGCGGGGGCCTACCAGGGCATCGTTCGCATGCATCAGCAATACCATTCCTGGTGGCTGACCGTCTACCTGGGCTTGTGCATCGCGTTGCCCGTGGTGATCGCGGCCATCGGGCTCGCCCAGGGGCGGCCCGGTTTCAAGGCGTTCGTGCGGACCGTGGTGGCAGCCGCCCTCGGGCTGGTGGTGCTGACCCTGGTGTACCAGCACCTGACCCAGAACTGGATCTGGGCGTGTCTGGCCGGCATGGTCATCCCTGGCCTCGTCACGTTCCTGCAGGGCTGGAAGACGGCGCAGACGCGGCTGGTGCTGAACCAGGCCATCGAGAGCTACAACCAGAACCATCACCGCGACGCCCTGACGGCCGCGCAGACGGCGCTGAACATGGCGGTGAGCCGCAGCGACCGGGACATGCAGGCCGAGGCCGAGATGATGGTGGGCGCCAGCTATGCCCACACGGGCGAGGGCATCCGTGCGGCCCGCTACCTGAACCGGGCCCGGTCGTACTACCTGGCCAAGGGACAACCGGACAAGACCGGCCTGGCGGACAACCTGCTGCGACAGCTCCGGGACATGGGGGTGGACGTCGACGCGTCGGCGGTGGCCGAGGGCGAGGCGGGCGGAGAGCCGGCCCGGGTGGACTGGGCATTCGCGCTCAACGCGGTGCTCGCCGTCACCGCGCCGCTGGCGCTTGTCCGGCTGTGGGGGATCGATGCCGCGGCGATGTCCGTCACCGCGGCCGCGTTCGTCGCCGGCTGGTGCTTCCTATTAATCTTCGGCGGCTACGCGGTGGTGGACCAGGTGCGCGACCGCACCGACGGCGCCCGGGTGTTCCCCCATCTGCTGCCGTACGTGCTGGCCGCGCTCGCCGCCGGCGGCGCCGCCCTGGGGCTGCTCCTGTCCCGCTGGGGCGCATCGGTCGGCGACTTCCCGCCGGCAGTTCGCGGTGCTCTCACAAAGTTGACGGAGACCATCGGCGCCTGGCCGACCGGCGTGCTCTACACGATCCTGGGCGGCGCGGTCCTGGTTGGCATCCTCGTGCTGGTGGTCGCCAGCGGTCGCTCGCTGGCCGAGTTCGTCCGGGTCATCGGGCAGGGCGACACGCGCCGGCGGGCGCTGGAGACGGCGCGCCTCCACCTGGATGAGGGCGAGTGGACCAAGGCCATCGCCCAGCTCAACCGCATCGATCTGGAGACGGAGAAGAACGCCGACCGCCGCAAGGAGATACTGTTCGACCTGGGATTCGCCCACTTCCAGGCCGGCCACCCCGCCGAGGCGGCCCAGGCGGTGCAGGAGCTCCTCGGACACGACACCGCGCACAGGGAGGGGCTGTACCTGGGCGGCTATATGGCGCTGACCGCCGAGAAGCCGGACCTGGAACTGGCGGAGCGCTGCTTCCGGAGTCTCCATGACCTGGCGCCCGGCTACCGGCCGCCCAACCTGAAGGGGACCCAGGGGAGCGCCCGGTACTACCTGTGCCTGACGCTCTATCGCCGGGCCATGGCGGTCATGGCCCGGGACGTGGATGCCGGAGCGGAAATGCTGGCGGAGGTGGGCCGAATCGGGGCGCTGGACAAAGAGGTGGCTGACGCCTTGCTGCGGGTTCACCTGTACCGGTTCGCCGAGCTCGTCCGGCGCGGCGACTGGGCCCGCGGCGCCGACGAGGCGGAACTGGCTCTGAAGAAGCTGGAGCACCTCGGCGGGCTGGTGAGCGACGCGCAGGAGATCGCCAGGCTCCGCGGGTTCTGTCACGCCGCCCGGGGCCTGGTGGCGCTGCGCCGGCAGGCGTTCCAGGAAGCGGCCGATCAGTTCAGCCAGGCGCTCCAGGCGGTCGAGTCGCTGCGGCGGCGCGCCGCCTTCGGCGGGCGCGGCGGCTCGCTGTTGGAGCAGCTCCTGCGCAACCTCGTGGAAAACGAGACCGACGGCCGCAGCATCCAGCCCGCATTCCCGTCCGGCTGTTCATTCCTTGCCGCGATCGCCCGTCTGCGCCGGCTGCAGGAGGCGCCGGGCAAGGCGCCGGCCATGACCAAGGCCATGGAGGAGGTCCAGGGACTCCTGGAGGGAAGCGTGGCGGCCGCGCCCGATTTTGCCGAGGGCCGCGCCCTCCTCGGCCTGGTGTACTGCTACCTCGGCGCCGACGACGACCTCCGCGAGAAGGGCTTCGAGGCGCTCCAGTCGGTGCGCGAGCGGGTGGCCTCCAAGTTCGTTTCCCAGACCCTGTCGGAGTACGAGGCGGAGAAGGAGCGGCTCCGGGACGCCCGCGAGGCCTACTTCACCCTGCTGCAGCAGTATCTCCAGTCGGCGGATGTCCCCCGCGACGAGCGCCAGGCGCTGCAGGAGACGGTGGTGCAGCGGATGAAGGACCGCGGCTTGTACGAATCGTTCATGGGCAAGGGCGGCCTCGAGATCCATTCCGAGGAGGAGCCCACCGTGCAGGAATACTCCCAGCGCGCCGGCGTGCTGGGCACCAAGATCCAGAAGATCCTGGAGTCGAAGCGAGCCAGCGCCCAGTCCCCCCAGATCCAGGCTCTCATGGAGCGGCTCAATCAGCAGCACCAGGCGCTGGAAGGGGCGGTGAAATCCATCACCGACCTGGAGATGAAGATCCTCCAGGAAGCGTTGGGTATCATGTAGGCGGCCGGCCGAAGGAACAGGTGAATCGCTATGGCCAAGGAACAGCAGGGAACGCAGGCGGCGCAGATGGGCGAATTGCTCAGTCGGCTTGAGCCCGTCGCCATCGAGAAAGAGAAGCTCAGCCCCCAGCTCGAGGACATCCCGCTGGAGAACCAGCTCCTGAAGATGGCGGACGTCACCCTCGAGCAGGAGACCGGCGTGCTGCACGACGTCCTGAAGACGATGGGGAAGCTGTAAGCGAGCGGGTATGGGCAAACTCGCCGTGACCGACGGCCTGGTGCGCCAGCTTGTAGGGGAAATGGCCCCGCTGGTCGCCCACCTGACCGGCTGGAACCTGCAGCTCGGCGACCTGCGGATGCGGGTGCTGCCCCGCCACCGCGGCTACGAGGAGATCGTCCTGGGCCGGATGCAGGCCGCCGGCATCCGGGTGGATCCCGACGCCCCCCGCAATCCCCTCGAGCGGCTCACCGAGTACATGCTGGAAGGCAACATCGCCGGGGCGTACAACCACGGCACCCGGGAGATTCTGGTTGTCCGCGAAAACGTCGATGACAGCAACCTCGACGGCCTCCGGCTGACCCTGGCGCACGAGCTGGTGCACCGCGGCCAGCACGTGCACCATACCCACCTCTTCGACCGGATGGACGAGGTGATGCGGGCGGCGTACGGCTGCGGCATCGAGGGGCGGGGGACCGTGGCCGAGGCCATCCGGCGCCTGCACGAGGTGGACGAGGTCATGACGGTGATGGAGAGCCATGCCGGCTACGTGGAGCGCGAGATCAAGCGCCTTTACCTGCCGCGGGCTGTCCAGGAGTCCCATTTCAACCTGGCGGCCCTGATGTTCCGGGTGCTGGGGGCGCGCAAGATCGCCCAGTACACGGACGGCATCCCGGCCGTGGCCCGCGCCACCCGCGCCGGCCACATCGACGCCCTCTACCAGACGCTGGGCTGATCGGACGGAGGCGGTGTCGCGGCAGGCGGAGGTGACGACCGTCAGCATGGCGTTGCGTTGACTGGCTTCACCCGGCGCGGGAGGGCATCATGGCCAAGAGCATCGGCATTGACCTCGGCACGATCTACACGAAAATCGCCATCTGGGACGACCGGCGGCAGCAAGCGGTGATCATTCCCAACCGGCACGGAATGGGGATCACTCCGTCCGTGATCGGCCTGGATGAAGCGGGCGAAGTGGTGGTGGGGATGGAGGCCGAACGGAGCGCTTTTTTACGGCCGGCTCACACGGTGCAGTATATCAAGCGGGAGCTTGGAGATGACTGTCGAGTGACTTTGGGCGATCGGGTGTACGACCCGCCAACCCTCACCGCCTTCATTTTGAAATATCTGAAAGCCAGCGCGGAGGACTATCTGGGGGAACCGGTGCGCGACGCGGTGATCGCCATCCCGGCGGTCAGCGACGTCAGGCACCTGGCGGCGTTCCGGGAAGCCGGCCGCCTCGCGGGATTGCACGTGCACCGGTTGGTCGCCGACACCACGGCGGCGGCCATAGCCTTGAAGCTTCGGTTCGGCGGCGCGGAGGTGTGCGGCCCCGCGCTGCTGGTCGACCTAGGCGGAGGAATGGTGAGCGTCTCGGCCGTGGACCTGGCGGACGACTGCATCGCGGTGGTGGGAACAGGCGGCGAGCTTCGGCTCGGCGGCCTGGATATGGATGAGCAGATGATGAAGTGGGCGCTCCGGCAGATCCGGGCGAAGCACAGTGTTAACCTCGCCGGTGACGAGGCGGCGCGGCGGCGGCTGTTGGCGGAGGCGGAGATCGTGAAACGGCAGCTGGCAGCGGCGGAGGCAGCGGAACTGAACGTGCCGTTTCTGACCGTGATCGACGGCCGGCCGCTGAGCGTGAAGCTGAGCATCACCCGAGCACAGTACCAGGAGCTGATTCAGCCGCTGCTGGCGCGGCTGGTGACCTGTCTCGACGAAGCCATGGCCGGAGCGGAGCGTGCGGACGCGTTCGGCTGGAGCGACCTGACGGCGGTCTATATCCTGGGCGGCCCGACCCGGCTGCCCATGGTGCGGCAATGGCTCCATGATGCCCTATCCGAGCGGTGCGGTGGGCGCGTGCCGTCGATCCGCAATGACCTCAATCCCGAAGAGACGGTCGCGCACGGCGCCGCCATCGTCGCCGGCGGCCGCGTGACCATCGGTGCTCCCCAACACCAGGAACCGGTGGGATCGGCTGCAGAGGAGGGAGCGCCGCCGTTGTTCCGGGTGGTCGAGGTCGTCACGGCCAGGCATTCGGTGGGCTTCGCGGTGGCGGAAGGAAAATTCAAGACGCTCATTCCCAGGGGCACGACTCTGCCCGTCACGCGGTGCCTGCCCGTGTTAAGCGGAATGACCATGTTCACGACGGATCTCGTGGTGGAACTGTTCCAAGGCGAGGAAGACTACGTGGCGGCCGATACGAAGATCGGTGAGCTGAGAATTGCCGAGCTGGATCCGCATGCGTGCCGGTTCAACCCGATGGAGGTGGCGATCACCCTGGATGTGAGCGGGAACATCTCGGCGGTGTGCACGGATCTGCGCACCCGTAAGACGTATCCTTGCACCTTTAGTACGAGGATATAAACTCGGGCAGATGGTGGCTAGACGCAGCGTCTCCGCGATGAGTACCTGAGGTCGAATCAAGGCGTCGGGCGGAGCGAGTTGATGGCGCGCGGTGTTGCTACGGGTCGCGTTCGTCGAAGACGGCGTACAGCAGCAGCGCGAGGCACATGAAGTGCCGGGTGATCTTGGCGATGCGACGGGCCGCGTTCGTCGGACGCGGCGTACGGCGGCAGCGGGCGGCGCGTCGTCCGGATCGGCGGCTATTCCGTCGCGGGGAGGGACAGGCAGACGCGGTCCCGGACGTCCGCCCAGCGGGCGCGGAAGCGATCCAGCAGCAAGTCTGGGCCCGTCTTGGAGAGACGGCCGTCCGGGGTCCGGTACTGGAAGAAATGCAGCGTGTAGCTGCTGGCGGCGGTTCGGGAATAGGTGTACGTGTTCGAGAACGTGCCCACGGGCTGGGCGTCCGGGGCGTAGATCGTCAAATCTGCCAAGGCGCTCTCGGGCATGAGCCGGATGACCGTGTTCGACAGGGCGATAAAACAATCGTCGCGGTTGGGGGCGAACAGCTCGGCGAAGGTCAGTTGCAGCGGGGCCGCCGGCGCGCCCGCGGCCGCCTGGACGGCCGCCAGTTCCGCGTGGCGGGTCGCCAGTGCCTGGAGGCGCTTGTCCACCGCATCGAAGGGGAGGGTTTTCGGTTTCCCTTTGGCCTTGATTTTCAGTCGGCCGAATTCCTGCAGCAGCTGCGCTCGGATGTCGGCGGCGCCGCCGGGAGCTGACGGATTGCCGGCCGTCTGCGGCAGGACCATCGCGCCGGCCACGGCCGCCGCGAACGCCAGGACGCACACCCAACGGACACGATGCATGATGCGGGTCTCCTTCGCTCAGGATTGGTCCGGCGGCTGCAGCGGCAGCTCGAAGCGGAAGCGGGCGCCGCCGCCGGGGCGGTTCTCGGCCCAGATCCGGCCGCCGTGCGCCTCGACGATGGTCTTGCAGATGAACAGGCCCAGGCCGACG
>JAGOHA010000178.1 GCA_017996395.1 Acidobacteriota bacterium
GCAGCCGCAGAAGGTCGTCTACCTGGATTGGAGCGTCGCCGATCCGTCCAGGATCGCCGGCTCCCCCGAACAGATCCAGGCGGCTTACGAGCAAACGTACCTATTCATCCAGCAGCATGTCCACGACCTGGTCCAGGCGATCCTGGGCCGGAACCAGACCGAATCGAACTAATCCGTCACCGGAGAAACAGCCATGATGGGACACCCAGTTTCTGGCACCCGGCCCGACTACCCGACCCGAGCGATTGCCGCCACCGCTCTGCTCGCAGCGCTCGCCGTCCTGGCCGCCTGCGGCGGCGGCGGCCCGCAATCCCAGACCACCACCATCCAGAACAAGGGCTCCGACACCATGGTCAACGTGGCCCAGGCCTGGGCCGAGGCGTACAAGCAGGCGGCGCCGGCGGTGGATGTCGAAGTCTCCGGCGGCGGCTCCGGCGTGGGGATCGCCGCGCTCATCCGCGGCACCGTGGACATCGCCACCTCCAGCCGCAACATGAAGCCGGAGGAGATCGAGCAGGCCAGGCGCCACACCGGCCAGACACCGAAGGAGATCATCGTCGGCTACGACGCCCTGGCCGTGTACGTGCACAAGAGCAATCCCCTCGAGGCCATCAGCAACGAGCAGCTGGCCGAGATCTTCGGCGAGGGAGGCGCCACGGTGAACTGGGCGCAGCTCGGCGTGGCGATTCCCGGCGTCACCGACGACACCATCGTGCGGGTGAGCCGCCAGTCCAGCTCCGGCACCTACGAGTTCTTCCGCGACCACGTGCTGGGCAAGCGCGACTTCAAGCTGGGCTCCCGCGACATGAACGGTTCGAAGGAAGTGGTGGAACTTGTCGGCAGCACGCCCACGGCCATCGGCTACAGCGGCATGGGCTACGCCACCCCGGCGGTGAAGATGCTCCGCATCGCCACCCGGACGGGCGAAGAACCGGTCCCCCCCTCGGCCGAAAACACCCTGAACAAAACCTACCCGCTGGCGCGCTCGCTGCAGCTCTACACCCTGGGCGAGCCGCAGGGGGCGGTGAAGGCGTACATCGACTGGATCCTTTCCGACGCCGGGGAGAAGATCCTGGAGGAAAGCGGCTACGTACCGCTGCCGCCCGAGCAGCGTCACCAGTAGGATCGGGACCGCGCCGCCGGCGAGCGCTCCCGGCCGCGGCTGCAACCGCGGCCCATCGCCGAAATCCAGCAGCGGAAACAGTCAGGCATCGCACATGGCACCCACATCCTCCACCGGCGCAGCCGTCCCGCCCCGCCCGACCCGCTCCCGGCGCGCGGTGTGGGGCGAGCGGGGCATCGAGCTCCTGATCTACGCCAGCGGCGTGAGCGCCATCGTCTTCATCCTGGCCATCCTGTTCTTCATCTTCCGCGAGGCCGCACCGGTGCTGTTCAGCGACCGGTTCTCGCTGACGCAGTTCCTCTTCAGCACGGAATGGTACCCCACGTCGGTTTCCAACGTGCGCTACGGCACCCTGGCGCTGTCGGCGGGGACGCTGGCCGTCACCGTCTTGGCCATGGTCCTGGCCGTCCCGTTCGGCGTCGGTGGCGCGGTGTTCCTGTCCCAGTTCTGCGGTCCGCGCCTGCGGGAGACGCTCAAGATCATCATCGAGCTGCTGGCGGCCATCCCGAGCGTGGTGTGGGGCTTCATCGGGCTGACGGTGATGAGCCGGCTGATCGTGACGTACACCGGCACGCCGGTGGGCGTGAACGTGCTCAACGGCGGGATCATTCTCGCCCTGATGAGCGTGCCCATCATCGTCTCGATCGGCGAGGACGCCCTCAAGGCCGTGCCCGACTCCTACGTCGAGGCGGCGCTGGCCCTGGGCGTCACCCGCTGGCAGCTCGTGTTCCGGGTGCTGCTGCCGGCGGCGCGCCACGGGCTGCTGGCCGCCGTGCTGCTCGGGGTGGGCCGCGCCATCGGCGAGACCATGGCCGTGCTCATGGCCACCGGCCACGCCGTGCAGATCCCCCACGGCATCCTGGACTCGGTCCGGACCCTGACTGCCAACATCGCCGCGGAACTCGGCGAGGCGCCCGCCGGCTCGGAGCACTACCAGGTGCTCTTCCTCACCGGGGTGCTGCTGTTTGCCATCACCATGCTCGTCAACCTGGCGGCCGACCTGATCATCCGGGGCGCCCGCGCAAGGAAGTAGCCGACCATGAGCCCGCCGCCCGCCACACCCGTTTCGGCCCGCTTCACCCGGACGCCGCTCGTCGTCCGGAAGGAGCGGCAGCAGGCCGCGGTGCGGCTGGTGCTGCTGGCCATGGCCGTGCTGATGGTGCTGCCGCTGCTGGCCATCATCAGCCACCTGCTCGTCCAGGCCTGGCCGGCGCTGAGCTGGGAATTCCTCGTGGACGTCCCCCGGCGCGGCATGACCGAAGGCGGGATCTGGCCGGCGCTCGTGGGCACCGTCTACCTGGTGGTCATCTCGCTGGCCGTCTCCGCGCCCATCGGCGTGCTGGCCGCCATCTATCTCAACGAATACGCCCGCGACAACTGGTTCACCCGCGCCATCAACCTGGCGGTGATCTCGCTGGCCGGCGTCCCCAGCATCGTCCACGCCCTGTTCGGCCTGGGGGCGTTCGTCTACGCGGCCCGGTTCGGCTACTCGATCCTGGCCGCCTCGCTCACCCTGGCCATCATGACCCTGCCGGTGATCATCGCCAGCACCCGCGAGGCGCTGGCCGCGGTGCCCGCCGCGTTCCGCGAGGCGTGCTGGAACGTGGGCGCCACCCGCTGGCAGACCATTCGGTCCATCGTGTTGCCGAACTCGATCAGCGGCATCCTCACCGGCGTGATCCTGCAGGTGAGCCGCGCCGCCGGCGAGACGGCGCCCATCCTGTTCACGGGCGCGGTCTTCTTCAAGGCGGTGCAGCGCGGCGACCTGTTCCCCTACCGCCTCACCGATCAGTGCATGGCGCTGTCGATGCATCTGTACACGGTTTCCACCCAGGTGCCCAACGTGCGGGAGGCCATCCCCTGGGCCACCGCCGTGGTGCTCCTCGGGGCGGTGCTGGCCGTCAACGCCGCGGCCATCGCCCTGCGGGTGTGGCTCCGGAACCGGAAGCGGTGGTGACGGCCATGGACGCACCCACGCCCAAGATCGCGGTCCAGGACCTGACCCTCGCCTACGGCGGCGTGGAGGCGATCCACGGCATAACCTTCGACGTCCGCCCCAACGAGATCCTCGGGATCATCGGCCCGGCCCGTTCCGGCAAGACCTCGCTCCTGCGCTGCCTGAACCGCACCATCGACTTCGTCGCCGGCGCCCGAGTCTCCGGCACCATCCGGATCGACGGCGCGGATATCCGGGCCGGCGGGGACGTCCACGCCCTGCGCCGGAAGATCGGCATGGTGGCGCCGCTGCCGGTGGGCCTACCGCTATCCATATACGACAACGTGGCCTTCGCCCCCCGTTGCGCCGGACTGACCCGCCGGTCGGAGCTGGATCCGCTGGTGGAGCGCTGCCTCCGGCAGGCGGCGCTCTGGGACGAGGTCAAGGACCGGCTCGGCAATCTCGGCACGGCGCTCTCGGGCGGCCAGCAGCAGCGCCTCACCATCGCCCGGGCGCTGTCGCACCAGCCGGAGATCCTCTGCCTCGACGAGTTCTCCATCGCCATCGACCCCGTCACCACCATGCGCATCGAGGACGTGCTCCGCGAGCTGCGCCGCGACATCACCGTCATCCTGGTCACCAACCTGACCCACCAGGCCCGCCGGCTCACCGACCGGACCCTGTTCCTTTGGAACGGCCGGATCATCGAGATCGACCGGACCGAAGTCATCTTCTCGGACAAACCCGGCCGCCGGGAGACGCTGGAGTACGTCAATGGCATCTTCGGTTGATCCGCAATCCGTCATCCTGACGGAACCGGGAGCCGGCGAGGGGATCCGCACGGCGGGGCTCAACCTGTGGTACGGCTCGTTCCAGGCTCTGCGGGACGTGTCCGTCCACTTCCGCCGCGGCCTGATCACCGGCCTCATCGGCCCCAGCGGCTGCGGCAAGACCACCCTGCTGCGGTGCTTCAACCGGATCAACGAGCGCTATCCGAACGTGACCACCACCGGTGAGATCCGGATCCTGGGCAAGAACATCTACGACCCGGACGTTTCGCTGGTGGAGCTGCGCAAGGCGGTGGGCATGGTGTTCCAGCGCCCCAATCCCCTGCCCCTGTCGGTCTACGAAAACGTGGTGTTCGGCCTGCGCGTGCACACTCCCCGGCACGAGCTCAGACGCGCCCGGCTGGACGAGGAGGTGGAGCGGGCGCTCACCGAGGTGGGCCTCTGGAGCCTGCTCAAGGACCGGCTGGGCGCCCGGGCGACGACCCTCCAGCTGGAGCAGCAGCAGAAGCTGTGCATCGCCCGGCTCCTCCCCCTCAAACCCGAGGTCATCCTGATGGACGAGCCGTGCTCCGCGCTGGACGTTGAGGGGACCCGGGCCATCGAGGAGCTGATGTTCCAGCTCCGCGGCCGCTACACCATCGTCATCGTCACCCACAACATGGCCCAGGCGCGGCGCACCAGCGACGAGTGCCTCTTCATGCTGCTGGGGGAGACGGTGGAACACGCCCGCACCGCCGACCTGTTCCTGACTCCCCACGACCCCCGCACCGCCGAGTACATCGAGGGCCGCTACGGATAGACGGACGGCGCACGGTCCGGCGGCGGCGAGAGATTGTGCTAAGGAGAGCAGCCTTCGCTGGCCGTCACCTTTTTCGCAATCTCCTCCGCCCAAGCCGCTTCAAAGCTTCCCTGCTACGCTGGTTCCCGGAGAAGCCCACGGGCATGAAGCCATCCTTACGGCTCAACGCTGTCTGCCGGGCCGTCAAACGGATCTCTATTTCAGGGCTTTGGCCAGATCGTCGTGAATGTCCACCAGATTGTTCCAGTACTTTGAGGCCTTGTTGATGTACTCCTGATCATTCAGGTCCTT
>JAGOHA010000179.1 GCA_017996395.1 Acidobacteriota bacterium
TCCACCTTCCGACACACTTCCGGCTTTTCAAACCGGCTGTTTTCGGTTACAGTCATAAGTGAATGGTTTCACCAACTCACGCCAAACACTGGCCGGGTGTCGTCGCTCGCTGGGTGGTGGCCGTGCTGGGCTGGGCCGCCGTCCCGGTTCTTTTCGCCCTGGATCCGGCCAAACCGCTCAACCAGTTTGTCATCGATCAGTGGACCACCGAGCACGGCCTGCCGCAAAAGGCGGTCACGGCGGTCACCCAGACGCGGGACGGCTACCTCTGGGTGGGCACATACGAAGGAGTCGCCCGGTTCGACGGGGCGCGCTTCACCATCCTGGACAAATGGAATCTGCCGGTTCTTGGCAGCAATAATATTTTCGCCATCCATGAGGATCGCGCCGGCAACCTCTGGATCGCCACGTCCAACGGCCTCGCCTGCCGGCGCGGCGGCCGCTGGATCCGCTACGACACTTCCCATGGGCTCGCGAGCGATTTCATCCTGACTATCCACGAGGACTCATCGGGCCGGATGTGGTTCGGCACCACCCACGGCCTCTGCTGGTTCGCCGACGGGGTGTTCGTGACGGAGACGCTGCCCGGGGCGCCGGACCGGGAGTATGTATCCGCCATCGTTCGTGACCGGGACGGCCGCCTCTGGGTGGGCACCGACGGCGACGGCCTGTTCGTCATCGAGAACGGCCGATCGACCCGCTACGGCGAACGGAACGGGCTGCCGGGCAACCAGGTTCGGGCCCTGTGCCATGACCCCGCCGGTCGCGTCTGGGTGGCCACCAACCGGGGTCTGGCCCGCTTTTCAGCCGGGCGGCCGGAGACCCTCACTCTGCCACCCCGGCTGGCGGAAGTCGAAGTGCGCGCCCTGCGCGTGGACCATCAGGGTCTGGTGTGGATCGGCGCCAGCGACGGCATGCTGTACCGGCACCGCGACGGCGAGTTCGAAGGCGTGGGGCTGGAGCGCGGGCTGCTCAACAATTCCATCTATGCCATCTGGGAGGACCGCGAGGGGAGCCTGTGGCTGGGCACGTACCGCAACGGGCTCATGCGCCTGAAGGACAACAACTACCTGATCTTCAACTTGCAGAGCGGCCTGCCCATGGACGTGGTGCGCTCGCTCTTCGAAGACCGCGCCGGACGGATCTGGATCGGCACCGTCGGCGGCGGCATGGTTCGCTTCGTCGGCAACCGGTTCGACGTGTACGACCGCTCCGACGGCCTGCCCGACGACCGGATCTGGGCGTTCGCCGAAGCCGCTGACGGCTCGCTCTGGGTGGGCACATACGGGGGCGGCATCTTCCAGTTTCGGGACGGTGTGCGGCGCACGCTCTCCACACGAACGGGGCTGTCCAACGACATTGTGCGGGCGGTCTGCGTGGACCGCCGCGGCGACATCTGGGCGGGCACCAACGGCGGCGGCATCGACGTGATTCGCGGCGGAAGGGTGATCCGAAATTACAACACCCGCAACGGGCTCACCGACAATTTCATTTACGCGATCCATCAGGATCGCCAGGGGCGGATGTGGGTGGGCACTTACAACGGCGGGCTGCTCTGCCAGGACGGCGAGATGTGGAAGGCGTTCGGCGCGGCCGAGGGATTCACCGACGCGGCGGTCTGGTGCATCTTCGAGGACGCCGGCGGCGACCTCTGGATCGGCACCAACGGCAGCGGGCTGTACCGGCACCGCGACGGCCGGTTCCGGCAGATCACGGTGACGGACGGCCTGCTCGGCGACTCCGCGTTCCAGATCATCGAGGACCAACAGGGCTCCCTGTGGGTGATCTCCAACCGCGGGGTCTTCAAGGGAGAAAAGGAAGCGTTCAACCGATTCGCCGACGGCCAACTCGATCGGATCACGCCCACCTCCTTCGAGGGCACCGAGGGAGTGAACCGCCTGGAGTGCGACGGGCCGGCCCAGCCGGCCGGGATCTGCGGCCGGGACGGCAAGCTGTGGCTGGCCTCGATCAAGGGTGCGGTGATGATCGATTCGGCCTACAGCCGGGTGAACACGATTGTGCCCAACGTGGTCATCGAACAGGTGACGACCGACAACCATTTCCTCAAAACCGACCGTCCCATCGAACTGCCGCCGGGCACGGACCGGATCACCATCGGTTTCACCGCCCTGAGTCTGCTGGCGCCGAAGAAAGTGCGCTTCCAGTACCAGATGGTAGGCTTCGAGCAGCACTGGAGCCCCGTCACCCGGCAGCGCGCCGTCAGCTACACCAACCTGCCGCCGGGCGAGTACACGTTCCAGGTGATCGCCTGCAACAACGACGGCATCTGGAACCGCACCGGCGCCCGCATCGCGCTGACGGTGCAGCCCTTCTTTCACCAGACACTGCTCTTCCGCATCCTGCTGGCGCTGGCCGTCATCGGCGCGGCCCTGGGCGCGCACCTTTACCGGCTCCGGCGGCTGAACGCCCGGCAGCAGGAGCTGGAGCGGCTGGTGGGCGAGCGTGTCCGCGACCTGCGCCTGGTCAACACCCAGCTCATCCGCGCCAACGAGCTCAAGAGCGAGCTGCTGAGCATCGCCGCGCACGATCTGAAAAATCCCCTCCAGGCCGTGCTCGGCTACGCGGAGATGATCCTGCAGCAGCATCCCCAGCGGGAGGAGCTGGAGCGGCGGGTGAACAAGATCTTCCAGGCGTCGCAGGAGATGCTGTCCATGATCAACGATCTGCTGCAGTCGTCGCAGATCGAAAGCGGCGAGATGGAACTCGACCTAAAGCCCGTCAACCTGAGCCTGCTCGCCCACCTGGTGGTGGACGGCTACCGCGACTGGGCGCGCCGGAAGGGGCAGTCGTTCACCGTGGCGATCGAGGAGGAGTGCTTCGTGAAGGGGGACACGCTCCGCCTGAAGGAGATCCTCGACAACCTGGTGAGCAATGCCGTCAAGTTCTCGCCCCTCGACGGCGTGATCGATGTCCGTGTCGAATCGGTGGAAGGCCGGGTTCGCTTCGAGATCCGGGACAGCGGATCGGGGCTCACGCCCGACGACCTGACCCGGATATTCGGCCGCTTCCAGCGCCTCAGCACCCAGCCCACCGGCGGCGAGTCCTCCACCGGGCTGGGACTGCACATCACCAAGCGCCTGGTGGAGCTGCAGCACGGCGTCATCCGCATCGAAAGCTCGCCCGGCGCCGGCAGCGTCTTCATCGTGGAGTTCCCCGCCACCGACGCGGCGCAGGACGCGTGATATCCCGCCAACAAAAAGGCCATGGCGCCGGCTCCGGCGCCATGGCCCGAAAAACGCTCGGCCGGGCGGCCGGTCGGGTGTGGGACTATTCCACCGCGTAGGGGCAGTACGCGTACATGCCCCGGGGGTCGTTGAAGCGGGCGTAGAGCATGGCCTGGCGGGCCAGCGCCCGGGTCTCGCGCAGGAACGGCAGGTGGCTCACGCCGGCGTCGGCCGGCTGGCCGAGGTAGACGGCGGCGCCGGCCATCATGTCGGTGACCAGGCGCTGCTTCCAATCCAGTTCCTTCTCGATGTAACGGACCTTGTAGTCCTTGCCCAGCTTGGCCCGTGCCGCCGCGGATTCGATGGCCTGGGGCAGGCCGCCCAGCTTGTCCACGAGGCCGACCTGCAGGGCATCCTCGCCGCTCCAGACCCGGCCGCGGGCGATCTTGTCCACGGCCTCCTTGCTCATCTTGCGCGCTTCGGCCACGCGGGTGAGGAAGTCGTCATAGCCCTTGTTGATGATCAGCTGGATCACCTCGCCCACCTCGGGGTTGAACGGCCGGTCGGGCCGCATGGCGCCGGCGAGCGGGGTGGTGCCCACGCCGTCCACGTGCACGCCGAGGTATTTGGCCAGCGGTTTGTCCACGGTCGGAAACATTCCGAAGATGCCGATGGAGCCGGTGATGGTGGCGGGACTGGCCCAGATCTCGTCTGCAGACGTGGAGATCCAATAGCCGCCCGAGGCGGCCACGCTGCCCATGGACACGACCACCGGCTTGCCCGCCTTCCGGGCCAGCTCGCACTCGCGCCGGATGACTTCGGAGGCGAAGGCGCTGCCGCCGGGGGAGTCCACCCTCAGCACGATGGCCTTCACGTCCTTGTTCTGCCGGGCCTGGCGGATCAGGGCCGCGGTGGAATCGCCGCCGATGGTGCCCGCGGGCTGGCTGCCGTCCAGGATCTCACCCTTGGCCACGACCACCCCCACCTGGTTGCCGGAGGCCTTGGCGCCGCTCCGGTCCTCGTCGCGCGCCGCAAGGTACTCGGTGTAGACGATCTGTTTGAAGGAGTGCGACTCCTCGTCCTCGCCCACGAGCTGGATCAGGCGAGCCCGCACCTCGTCCGGATTGGCCAGCTTGTCCACCAGCCTGGCCTTGAGGGCCAGTTCGCTCAACTGGCCGTGGTGGGCCGCGACATTGGCCTTGAAGTTGTCGATGTACGCCTGCAGGTCGGCCACCTGGAGCTTGCGGCCGGCGGCGGTCTCGCGCAGATAGGTGGCCCACAGGTCGTTCAGGTACGCCAGGTTGGCCTCCTTGGACTCGGCGGACATGTCGTTGCGCAGGAACGGTTCCACCGCCGACTTGTACTCGCCCACCCGGAAGACGTGCACCTCGACCTCGAGCTTGTCGAGTCCGTCCTTGTAAAAGGTGGTGAAGCGGCCGAAGCCCTCCAGGATGATCCCGCCCTGGGGATGCAGGAACACCTCGTCCGCCTGGGCCGCCAGGAAGTAGCCGTTCTGGCCGTACTCGTTGCCGGTGGCGATGACCTTCTTGCCCGATTTCTTGAAGTCGACGACGGCCGCCTTCAGGTCGAGCAGCTTGCTCATGCCGACGCTGCCCAGGTCATCCAGGTCCAGCACCAGCGCCGCGATCCGGTCGTCGGCCTTGGC
>JAGOHA010000050.1:0-14991 GCA_017996395.1 Acidobacteriota bacterium
GCGGACAGTACCTGTCCGTTTTCGAACATGCCGGCCGGGCAGCCTGTTGAGGAAACGTCCACCCGCAAGGGTTTCAATCGATATGCTACAATGGTAGCGCATTTGCAGACAAACGAGCCGGAGCGCCACCATGAGCGGCAAGTTCGGCAAAATTCTGATCGTGGACGACGACGCGGATGTCCTGCAGGCGGCGCGCTTCTTCCTGAAGCAGCACGTGGAGCTGGTGCACACCGAGCGCGATCCGGCCCGGATCCCCCAACTGCTCCTCAACGAGTCGTACGACGTCATCCTGCTGGACATGAACTTCACCTGCGACGTGACCAGCGGCGCCGAAGGCTTCCTCTGGCTCGGCCGGATCCTGGAGATCGACCCGGCCGCGGTGGTGATCATGATCACCGCCTTCGGCGACATCAACGTGGCGGTCCGGGCCATCAAGGAGGGGGCCACGGACTTCGTCCTCAAGCCGTGGCAGAACGAGAAGCTCCTGGCCACGGTGTCCTCGGCGCTGAACCTGCGCCGCTCCCGGTTCGAGGTGGCCCACCTGCGCTCCCGGCAGCAACAGCTCCACGAAGACCTCGACCATCCGTTTCACGAGTTCATCGGAGTATCGCCCGCCATGCAGAAAGTCTTCGCCTCCATCGAGCGGGTGGCCAAGACGGACGCCAATGTACTGATCCTCGGCGAAAACGGCACCGGCAAGGAGCTGGTTGCCCGCGCCCTGCACCGGAACTCCGCCCGGGCGGCCGAGGTGTTCATCAGCGTCGACATGGGCGCCATCACCGAGACGCTGTTCGAGAGCGAGCTGTTCGGCCACGTCAAGGGCGCCTTCACCGACGCCTCCGCCGACCGGGCCGGCCGCTTCGAGGTGGCCTCGGGTGGCACGCTGTTCCTCGACGAGATCGGCAACCTGCCTCTGACCCTCCAGTCGAAAATCCTGCGGGTGATCGAGACCCGCTGCATCACCCGGGTGGGCGCCAACAAGCCCATCCCGGTGGACATCCGCCTCGTCTGCGCCACCAACCGTCCCATATTGGAAATGGTCGCCCGCCAGGAGTTCCGGCAGGACCTGCTGTACCGGATCAACACCGTGGAGATCCACCTGCCCCCGCTGCGGGAGCGCGGCGATGACCTGCCGCTGCTGGCCGACCACTTTCTCCAGCTCTACACCCGGAAATACCAGAAGCCGGTCCCCAAGCTCAGCGCGGCCACACTGAAGATGTTCGGCAAATACGCCTGGCCGGGCAACATCCGCGAACTGCGCCACGCCATCGAGCGGGCCGTAATCATGAGCGACGCATCCGTCCTCCAGCCATCGGACTTCTTTTTCAGCACCGCCGAACAGGGACCCGACGGCCTGGCCCTCGGCAGCTTCAATCTGGAAGACGTGGAACGATCGGTCATCCGCAAGGTGCTCCACAAGAATCAGGGCAACATCAGCCAGGCGGCCCGCGAACTCGGCATCACCCGGGCCGCCCTGTATCGCCGAATCGGCAAGCATGACATTTAGCGAGGATCGCCCGCCGTGGTCCTGAAACGGTTCCGTGTCCAGATCGCGCTGCGCGTGTCGCTGCTGGCGGCGGCCATCGGCCTGGCGATCTACCTGGCCCGGTACAGTTTGCCGGTGGCCGGTGTGCTGGCCGCCATCGCCGTTTACACGGCGTTCGCCCTCGCCCGCTACGTGGAGCGGACCCAGCAGAGCCTGGGCCGGTTTCTGTTGGCCGTCCGCTATGCCGACTTCTCCCAATCCTTCACCCGGAGCCCGCTCGGCGCACCGTTCCGCGAGCTGGATGCCGCCATCGCCGAGGTCATCGGTGAGTTTCAGAAGCACCGCCTGGAAAAGGAGGCCCAGGCCCACTACCTGGAGACCATCGTCCAGCACGTGGGGATCGGCCTGGTGGTCTACCGCCCCGACGGCACCGTGGACCTGGCCAACCGCACCGCCAAGCGATTGCTGGGCGTCGCCCGTCTGGCCCATCTCGACTCCCTGCAACCGATCAGCCCGGAGCTGGCCCGGGTGCTGGTGGAACTCACGCCGGGGCAGCGGGCCCTGGTCCGGGTTTTCCACGACGCCGAACCGGTGCAACTGGCCATCGCCGTCACCGAGTTCAAACAGCGGGACCGCCTCTACCGGCTGGCCTCGCTGCAGGACATCCACGGCGAACTGGAGGAGAAGGAAACGGAAGCCTGGCAGAACCTGACCCGGGTGCTCACCCACGAGATCATGAATTCCATGACCCCCATCGCCTCGCTGGCCGCCACCGCCAGCGACATGTTCGCTGCCAAGCGGCCCGACGCCGGTACGGCCGGGCCGCCCCCGCCGGGCGATCCGGAGCAGATCCGGGACATCCGGGAGGCGCTTCAGACCATCCACAAACGGAGCCGCGGGTTGATGCAGTTCGTGCAGGCCTACCGCAGCCTCACCCACATCCCGGCGCCCCATTTCCAGGTGTTCCCCGTCCGGGAAGTCTTCACCCGCATGCAGCACCTGATGCAGGAGCGGATCACCGCCGATGGAATCATTCTCTCCGTAGCCGTCGATCCTGAAAGCCTGGAACTCACCGCCGACCCGGAACTGTTGGACCAGGTGCTCCTGAACCTCCTCATCAACGCGGCGGACGCGGTCCGCGGCCGGTCCGACTCCCGCATCGAGCTCGGCGCCTGGCTGGGCGATCGCGGGCGGGTGATCGTCGAGGTGCGCGACAACGGCTGCGGCATCACCGAGGAGGCCCAGGCCAAGATTTTCATCCCCTTCTTCACCACGAAGAAGGAGGGCTCCGGCATCGGGCTGAGCCTGTCCCGCCGGATCATGCGCCTGCACCGCGGCTCCATCACCGTCCAGAGCCGGCCCGGCGAAGGCGCCGCCTTCCGCCTCCACTTCTAGAAAGGATCGGGGCGGCCGCGCGGCCGCCCCGGTGCAGAGGAGTCTTCCCCCGAAGGGAATCCGATGGCGCCGCCCGCCCATCCCCTGGCTGACGGCGCTCGCGTCATTTCGGTGGCGGAGGCGGCGGCGAGGCCGCCGGCTCCCACACCACGTTCACGATCTTCCATTCCCCGTCCAGCCTGGCCAGGTGGCAATGGTCGGTGAACTTCAGCGACACGACGCGGACGCTGGCCACCGTGCGGTCCACCGACAGGATCTCGATGGACAGCTTCATCTCTTCACCCGGCTTCAGCTTGCCGGCGCCGGCGCCGGTGAACGCCACCATGGCCGACTTGCCGATGGGCTGCAGGAACAGCTGTCCCGCGCCCGGACTTTGCAACACGCCCCGTTTGGCCAGTTCCGGATGGAGCGCCCGGTCCATCCGGGCCGCGTCCCCCGTGTACCAGCCTTCGATGTAGTCGCGCACGCACACTTCGATGGCCGCCCGGTCGGCCGTCGCGTCCGGTGCCGTTCCCCCAGGCACCGCCGCCATCCATGCAGCCATCAGGAGCAGGCTCGGCATCCACATGCGGACCTCCGGGTACAGACACTCAAAGCTTGGCGTGTGTTAAACCGTTCACTTATACGAGGGGAATATCGGCCGGGATTCGACTTTTCTCACCCGGAACAGGCGGCTGGTCCCGCGTCCTGTCCGGTTCATCCCACGGATCCGGCGGACGGGTGCTGTCCGCCCGGTTGACGGCGACCAAATATATTTGCGAAAATCGGGGCAACCGGCACTCTAACTGAACGGATTCGGATGCGATCCGACCGGCCCACCACCGTGGGAAATATAAGGAGGCCATCATGCATGAACCGATTAGAAAGTGGGGCACGTTCGTTCTGATCGCGTGCGCCCTGGGCCTGGCCCTCGGCGCCATCAGCCCGGAGCTGCGCGCCCTCGGGCGGCAGGTCAACGCCGTGTTCCGCGCTCTGGACAATCTGTCGATCCAGGACAACCTGCCGGAAATCGAGGACAAGCTCAAGGAAGCCGACGACCTGATCGAGAAGGTTCGAGCCATGGACTCGAGCTACGCGGAACTCAGGATCTGGGAGAACAAATCCAGCTGGTGGAAAAAACAGATCGCCATGGTGAAGCCCGCCGCGGGCGGCGGTTCTTCGACCGGCGGCACGGGTTCGTCATCCGCTTCGTCCGGGTCATCCGCGTCCCCCTCGGGTGCGCCCGTCTCCGGCGGCCTGAGCAAGGAGGAGGTCAAGGCGGACTGGCAGGCGTTTCTGGATTACCACGATGCGTTCTACAAAAAGTATGACGAGGTCTTCAACCACAACGGGCAGGTCAAGTTCTACGACAAGGAATCCATGGACGCCCTGCTCCCCAAGCTGGAGCAGCTCCGCAAGGTGGATGTGCCGGAAGCCCGCAAGCGCATCGACGCATTTGGCGCCAAGTACGGCCGCGACACCGACACCATCGACCGCAAGCTCTTCGAGCTGACCCCCGAGAACCCACGCAAGAGCCGCCTCGACCCGGAGAACCAGCGCCCCGACGGCTCAGCCGGCAGCGACTACCGGGACCTGGAGCGGATGCTCAAGATGATCGCCGAGGGACCGGCGATCCAGGCAGCGGATATCCTCAAGCAGGTCCAGCTCGAGATGAACAACACCGCCCGGAAGTCGGAATCCCAACTGGCCCGGCACGCCGAGCAGCTCGACGCCGCCCACCGGCTCGACCCGAACAACGCAGCGGTGAACGAGCAGCTGGCGGCAATCCAGAAATCCCGCGCCGGCATCAAGGCGGCAGCGGCCGAACAGCTCAAGACAGCCAAGTTCCCACCCAACTCCAGCAGCTTCGCCGGACCGGGCAGTCCGGGCACCCTGACCGCGGCCGCCATCCGTTATTTCAACGAAGTCTATCCCAAGGAGAAGGCCATCGCCGCGAGCGTCGCCGGCAACTGGGTGAGCACCAAGAAGAACATCCTGGGCCAAACCATCCAGTGGGGCCTCCCCGTGTACATCGCCAGCATCCAGAACAATTCCAAGGAGATCTGCCGCGTGTTCAAGATGACCGTGCTGGCCGCCGAGGGGAACACTCCGCCCAAATCGCCCCCGTTCGTGGACCACTGGACCGGCGACTCCTACCAGATGCTCATCGCCAACGTCCCGAAATAACCGCATCACCCAATTTCATGAGCCGGACGGGCCTTCCTGTCCGGCTTTTCATTTGAAGATGCCAAAGCGACCCAAAAGAAAAGTGGCTGATTGAATCACCCGGCGGCCACCCGTCGCGAAGTGTTGAGAGCACCCATTCACCGATTCAACGATTCACCCATTCACCGACTCACCGATTAACCGATTCACCGTCCCCAAAAAGAACCCCGGCCCGCGGAAGCGGGCCGGAGCGATTGCCGATTGAACACGCGGCCGGAGGCCGCGAGGTGCTTTACTGGGCCGGGACGGCGCAGAGGAAGTCCAGTGCGTCGTTGCCGAATATGACAAACGAGAAGACGTCATTCGCCGCGGTCACGTGGATGTAGCCGCTGGTCTGGGCCTGGAGCGTGCCGATCCCCTCGATCTGGGACAGCAAGCGGACATACTTTTCGCCCGGGGCCAGGGTCCGCACCACGGTGTTGCCGTTCTGGATGCCGTTGCTGAGGAAGACTTTGATGGTGACATCCACCGGGGCCACGTTCGTGTTCACCACGGCGATGCCGGTGAAGAAGCTCACGCCGCCGGCGTTGCCGCTGGCGACCTGGGCGTAGTAGAAGTCGTCCTTGCCCTCGCGCTCCAGCGGCAGGGTGGACATGTAGTGGTTGTCCACCGGATTGCCGAAGGTGAGGCAGCTCGACAGCGCCAGGGTGGAATCCACCTGGAGCCATCCCTCGGTGGTCACGCCCGACGGCAGGCCCAATTCCGTGTCGCGCAGCTGAACGAACTTCAGGGCGGGCACGGTCACCTGGAAGGGCGCGCCGATGACGGTCCCGTCGGCGCGATACGGGGTGATGGTGGCCACGGCGTCCGTGTCATGGTAGTTCCACAGAACCAGTTCGGTGTAGTAGACGTCGGGCATGAACACCACGTGGGGGGCATACAGGAGGGTTTCTCCGAGCGGCCGGATGTTCAGCGAGCTGATGGCGGCGTCGCCGTCCCGGATCACCGCGTTGCCGATGAAACCGGCTCCGGCGGTGGCGTGATCGGCACCGGCTTTGTCAGCTCCCGGCAAGGTGATCCTGGCCACGCCGTCGAACGCGGCGCCGAAGGTGGTCGCCGCGTCCAGCTTGACGAAGCCGCCTGCGGGGATGACGTGTTCTCCGCCGTCGTAGGTGGTCACGTTGTCATAGCCGAACAGCAACACCGTGATCGCCTCCGCCGTCGGGTTCGCGATGAACAACTCGGTGGAAAACGTACCGGTGGCCCGCACCATGGGCAGGAAGCCGAAGCTCATGGTGTCCGTCCATACCGCCGCACCGTCCAGGCCCGTCAGGCCGCCGCCGGTGAACTGCTGGGTGACAAAAAAGCCGAGCAGGCCGCTCTGGTCGCTCTCGGCCAGCACCCAGCCGTCGGTGGCCTGGGTCAGTCCCAGAATCCCCTCCACCTGGTAGGCGCCCTGGCTGCCCGCCGGCCAGCTCCAGAAGTCCGACACCTCGGCGGTGTTCCCCGCGGCGTCGAACGACGTGAACCGGACGTTGGCGTCCGCCGCGCCGGTGTTCACGAACCCGTACCCTTCGGTCCACGCGCCGGGCGCGTAGGCCATGCGCGGGAAGTAGGCGCGCTGCACCGGAATGAAGGGCGCCGCCGGTTCAAAGCGGAGGGTTGTGTTGGACAGGTCGAAGGCGTCGGCCTTGGCGAATGCCTGGTAGATGGGCAGACCGGCGGGGATGGGCACCGGGCTGGTCAGGGCGGAAAAATCGCCGGATGGGTGGTCCAGGATCGCGCCGGGGCTCAACCCCACGACGCCCTTCCATTCCGGTCCCCCGCTGTACTCGGTCTGCGACTGGGTCATGGTGCAGGTGCCCCAGGCGAACTCCACCGCGCCGTCCGGGAACAGGGCGATGGTGACGGTGTGGGTGCCCGTGGGTCCGGTCTGCGCCCACTGTTCCAGCCGGTCATAGGTGACCGCGAACCGGTCGGCCTGGGCGTTCACCAGGATCTTGTTGTCCCCGACCGACTTGGCCAGATCGGTGAAGAGGCCGGCGATGCGGGGCATGTTGTTGAGGAAGGCGAGCGGGCCGCGCTGCTGGTACTCGAAGCCGGCTTCGAAGGTGATGTTGCCGTCGGAGTTGATGTAGCAGCCAGTGTAGAGCTTGCCGTAGAACGGGAAGGTGAACCCGCCGGCGAAAGGGATGTAGATCGAGTCGTCGTCGTCGAGCCCGCTCGGCGTGACGGGGGTGACCCCCAGGGTGACCGGCTCGATGTTGGATTCGACGATCGCGCTCCGGTTCCCCTGCGAATCCTCCAGGTAGCCGTACACCTGGATCGTCTCGCCCACGTTGGTCGCCACCATCTGCCAGACGCTGAACGGATCCAGGATGGCCTGGCCGCTGGGGCCGGTCAGGCTGGAGGCGTTGACCGGGTACGGCAGGGCGGTGACGTCCTCGCCGTTGACCCGGAACAGGAAGTAAAACCACTGCAGGTCGGCGTCCGGATCGGCGTAGTCGAACTGCATGACGAAGTCCACGAAGGTCGGGTAACCCGCGTCGTACAGCCCCTTCTCGCCGATGATCAGGTTGGTCAGCTCCGGCGGGGAACTCGGCAGCACCCGGAGCTGGAAGGGCCGGGCGAAGGAGCCGGCGCTGCTGTTGATGTTCAGGACGAAATCGATCACCGTGCTGGGAGCCACGGAGCCGTCCACCTGGAACACGAACGGCGCCGCGTTGACCTGGCTGCCGCCGGCGGCGATGGTGCCGTAGCTGCCGCCGGGGGTGCTCACGGTGATGCCGGCGGTGGCGGTGGCGAGCGTTGCATTCGTGGAGTTGACCGCCGCGCCACCGGTGTTTTCCAGCGTGATGTTCAGGTTGACGGTTTCACCCGGATCGATGACGCCGTCGTTGTTGCCGGCCGCGTCGTCCACCTCGACGGACTGGATGTTGATCACCCCTGTGGCGGCCAGCGTCACGCCGCCCGTGGCCACGAGGCCGAAGCCCTGGAAACCCGCGCCGGCGAAACCAGGGACGTTGGTGCCGAAAATCCGGATGGTGTAGGTGCCGGCGGCCGGTGCTTTGACCAGAACACCCTCGACGTTGTTGAGCGCGTCGGTGCCGCCGGCATTGGCTCGCGACTCCTTCAGATCGTTAATCAGCTCCGCGTTCCACTGGTTGCCGGCGTAGCGGACGCCGCCCGGGCCGATCACCTCGAGATCGAGGTTGTTGACCAGGGTGATGGCGGCGCTCTCCGAGCCCGGCGGGTCGGTCCAGACCAGGGTGACCTTCAGCGGCTGGCCCGCCGCGACCTGGAGGGGATATTCCCGGACGCCGCCGGTGGTCAGTCCGCTGGCGTTGGCCACATCCCATACCAGGAGCTGGCGGGCGTCCGCCTTGGCGTTGAAGTATAGGGCGTTGTCCAGCAGCACCCGGCCCCACCCCTGCCCGGCGGCCGGCGCATCCTCCTTGCCCACCCGGCCGGTGTTGCCGCCGGTCATGTTGGCGCAGGAGTTGATCATCACCGCCTTGAGCAGCGCCGCCGAAGGGGTGAAGGCGTCCGCCGGCGTCTTGACGCCCGACGGATACCACCCTTCGGTGAAGTACTGGCGCGCCAGGGCGCTGAAGCCGGCGACGGTGGGCGCCGCCATGCTGGTGCCACTCATGGCGATCGTGTTGCAGTTGTTGGCGGTGGTTTCGCCGCGGGCCGAGACGATGTAGTCACCCGGCAGGGCGAGATCCGGCTTGTAGCGGCCGTCGGCCGCCGGCCCCTTCGAGGAGAACGAGGCGATGGAGTTGGCGCCGGTGCTGCCGTTGGTGGTGGCCGCCACGGCGATGACGTTCTTCGAGGTGCTGAGGTAGTTCAGGGTTTCGGGCGTGGGCCCGGCGTTGCCGGAGGAGACGACGATGAGGAAATCCTCGTTGTCCCAGACGAACATGTCGGTGTAGGTGCAGGCGGTGGTGTAGAGATTGTTCTCGACGCCCCAGCTGTTGGAGGCGACGTGGACGCCGCTGGCGCGGTCCTGGGCCCACATGTCGTAAAACGGCCAGGGGAAGTACAGGTAGGGGCTGTCGGACCGGCCGCCGTCCTGGATGACGAGCTTGGCCAGGGGGGCCATCCCGTCGCCGGTGTCGTGACCGGCGGCCGTGGGCGTAGCCAGCGTGTGGTAATCGTCACCGGTGGCGGAGCCGGAGGTGTGGGTGCCGTGATAGCCATGGGCGGCGTGGTCGCCGTCTTCGGATCCCGGCAGGATGTTGTAGGCGATGAGCTTGCGCTGGGTGTTGTTCACGGTGAGCACGTTCGGCGGCTCCACGGTCTGGCTGGCCAGCACCGCGCCGCCGGCCGAGTGGATGAAGAAGCACATGTCCTTGTCCAGGCCGCTGTCGGCGATGGCGATGACCTGGCCCTGGCCGAGGATGCCGTGATTGAAGATGGGCGTCGTCTTGCCGACGGTGTCGCCGCTCTGGCCCATCCAGTAGGAATTGTCGTTCAGCGGCCGATCCAGTTCCCGCCGCTCCACCCAGCGCACGTCGTTGAGGCTCAGGACATGCTCCACGAACGCCGGCAGGATGTCGCGGGAGACTTCGAAGACCACGGTGTTGCGACCGCCCTGCGCGAAGTTGAACCGGCGGTCACTCACGAACCGGTTCACCAGGCTCTCGATCCCGCCGGCCAGGTCGCCGCCGGGGAAGAAGTCCACCGAGAACCGGTGGGTGTCGTCCGCCGCCCCGGCGAAGCGGGCGCGCAGCTCCGCCGCCAGCGCCGGCGCCACGCGGAAACCGGACTGGTAATCGCCGATCCAGCGCACGCCGGCCAGGCGGCTGACCTTGTCGCACTGCTCGCCGCTGAGGCGGACCACCAGGGCGTGGTTCGGCACGTAGTCGAAGATCCGGGCGCCGGCGGCCGCGAGCGCCTGCCGGTCGACGGGACGGATGGGCCCGGCGAACTGGACCAGGTAGTATTTGTCGTCGAGCGGCTGCCCTTTCAGATAGTCGGGCACCCAGGCGTCGAGATCGGGCGCCCCGCTCTGCAGCGGATCAAAGATCGCCGCTTTGAGCAGGAGCAGTTCGCCGCGCGCGGCGGCCTGCGAGTAAAACTGCTGCGGATCATCTATGGGTTGGGCCGTCCCCGGGAAGAGGACCGGCCGGTCCGTCAGGTTCTGGCCGGCCCACACGCCCGCGGTTCCCGCCAGCAGGACGACCAGCAGGAATCCGAGCCTGGACCCGGCTCTCTGTGCGCGCATCATGAAGCACCTCCGATAGGGTTTTCGTCGTACGACCCCAAAGTGAACCGAATTATAGCACGGGGCTCCCGCCGGCCGGGCAAAATCGCACCGCGTTTCGCCGGATCCCCCGGCAGCGGTCCGCCTCTGGTATAATACAGCCAGCATTCGATCCCCCTCGACCGCCGGACCGCAGCGAGCGTGACCATGACGCCGGAATTTCGCCCCATCAAGCCCGAGGAGATCCCGGACAACCCCTTTTGCCTCATCGGTGCCGACTGGATGCTGCTCACCGCCGGCACGCCGGGCGACTGCAATCCCATGACCGCCAGCTGGGGCGGGATGGGCGTGCTCTGGAACCAGCCGGTGGCGTTCTGCTTCGTCCGGCCCGTCCGCCACACCTTCGGCTTCATGGAGCGCCACCCGGCGTACACGCTCTCCTTCTTCGAGGAGCGGCATCGACCGGCGCTGGAGCTGTGCGGCACCCGCTCGGGCCGCGACCTCGACAAGGCGGCGGCCGCCGGGCTGACGCCCGTCGCCGGCGCGGGGGGCGGCGTGGCGTTCGCCGAGGCCCGGCTGGTCATCGAGTGCCGGACGCTGTACAGCCAGGACCTGGATCCCGTCCGCTTCCTGGATCCGGGACTGGCGGAGCACTACCCTAACCGGGATTACCACCGGCTGTACATCGGCCGGATCACGCACGTCTGGATCCGCGCCGCCGGATCGCCCGACAGCGGCTGACCCGGCGCGCGGCACTTCGCGCGCCCCCCGGCCGGGCGCGCCGCCAAGGTGAACGCATGAAACATAAACTCCTGTGGCTCGGCATCGCGGCAACGGCACTGGCCCTCGGGTTCGGCGGCGGCTATCTGGCGCGCGGCCCGGCGGAAGTCTCCGACGCAGAACTCCTGATCCGCTCGGCCCGGGTGCTGTGGGGCCTGACCCTGACCACGCCCCAGCTCCAGCTCATGGCGGAAGACCTGCAGGACAACCTGCAGGCGTACGCGGCCATCCGCCGGGAGTCCATCCCCAATGATCTGCCCCCGGCGCTGGAGTTCCATCCCCGCGGCGCCGCGCCGCCCGCTCCGGCGGCCGCGGCCGCCCCGCCGCCCGGGCGCCGGTTCGCCCGGCCGGCGAATCTCGAGGAGCTGGCCTTCCGCCCGGTCACCGAGCTGGCCGAGCTGGTGCGCACCCGGCAGGTCACCTCGATGGAACTGACCGAGATGTACCTGGCCCGGCTCAAGCGGCACGACGCACAGCTCCACTGCGTGGTCACGCTCACCGAGACGCTGGCGCGGGAGCAGGCCCGGCGGGCCGACGCCGAGATCGCCGCGGGGCGCTGGCGCGGCCCCTTGCACGGGATCCCATACGGCGCCAAAGACCTGCTGGCCGTCCCCGGCTACCCCACCACCTGGGGAACGACTCCCTACCGCGACCAGGTGCTCGCCGACACGGCCACCGTGGTCCGCCGTCTGGAAGAGGCGGGTGCCGTGCTCGTGGCCAAGCTCACCCTGGGTGAGCTGGCATGGGGGGACGTCTGGTTCGGCGGCCAGACCCGCAATCCCTGGAACCTGAAGGATGGCTCCAGCGGCTCGTCGGCCGGCTCGGCTTCGGCCACTGCCGCCGGCCTGGTGGGCTTCGCCATCGGCACCGAGACGTGGGGTTCCATCGTCTCGCCGTGCACGCGCTGCGGCGTGACGGGGCTCCGGCCCACGTTCGGCCGCGTCTCCCGGGCGGGCGCCATGGCTCTGAGCTGGTCCATGGACAAGATCGGCCCCATCGCCCGCTCGGCCGACGACTGCGCCGTGATCCTCGACGCCATCCGCGGCCCCGACGGGCTGGATCCAACCGTGACGGATGCCCCCTACCGGATCCCCACCCGCCTGCCGCTGGACCGGCTGCGCGTCGGCTACCTGAAGTCCCTGTTCGAGGGCGACTACCCGGCCCGCGCCAACAACGCCGCCTCGCTGGCGACGCTGCGGCAGCTCGGCGCGCGCCTCGAACCGGTGGAGCTGCCGCCGGGCCCCGTCGATGCGCTCGCCTTCATCCTGAGCGCCGAGGCGGCGGCGGCCTTCGATGAGCTGACCCGCTCCGGCGGCCTGGACTGCATGGCGCGCCAGACCCGCGACGCCTGGCCCAACGTCTTCCGCTCGGCCCGGTTCATCCCGGCGGTGGAGTATATCCAGGCCAACCGTCTCCGGACGCGGCTCGTCGCGGACACGAACGCCCTCTTCGAAAACATCGACGTGCTGGTGGCCCCGGCTTTCGAGGGCGACACGCTCCTCCGGACCAACCTGACCGGCCACCCCTGCGTGGTGGTGCCCGACGGGCTGGACGCCAAGGGCGCGCCCACCAGCATCACCTTCATCGGCCGGCTCTTCGACGAGAGCGCCGTGCTGGCCGCCGCCGCGGCGTTCCAGGACGGCGGGCCGTTCGCGGGCCGGCGGCCGCCCGGCTTCTGACGCGGCCGCCGGAGATTGTGCGGACATGAGCGGGCACGGGAGGCAGCCGGATTGATGGCCAGGTACTACTTCCAGCTTGACGGCGGGATCGTCGGCCCCCTGGACGCCGAGGGCGCGCGGACCGCGGTCCGCGAGGGGCGCGTCCGTCCCGAGACGCCGGCGCGGTTGTCTCCCGACGCGCCGTGGGAACCGGCGGGCCGCCTGCTGGCGGACCTGACCGGCGGGCTTGACGCTACAGACTGGCTGCCGGGCGCGTCCGGCTACGACGCGACCATGCGCACCCCTGCCGCCGCCACCGCCACGCATCCGCCCGGCGGCGGTCGCACGTTCCGGATGAGCCTGTTCGGTCCGGGCGAGATCGTGGCCGGGCGCTACCAGGTGGTCCGCTTCATCGGCCGCGGCGGGATGGGCGAGGTGTACGAGGTCGAGGACACCGAGCTGCATGAGCGGGTCGCTCTCAAGACCATCCGCCCCGAGATCGCCGGGGACGAAAACGCCATTAACCGCTTCAAGCGGGAAATCCACCTGGCCCGCAAGGTCACCCATCCCAACGTCTGCCGCATCTTCGACCTGGGCATCCACCACTGGCCGGCGGAGGCGAGCGGAGAGGAACCGGGTGTCTTCTTCCTGACCATGGAGCTGATCCCCGGCGAGACGCTGGCCGAGCGCCTGAACCGGGTGGGCCGGCTGGAACCGGCGGCGGCGTTGCCTCTGGCGGAGCAGATCTGCGCCGCCCTCGACGCCGCCCACCGGGCCGGCATCGTGCACCGGGACTTCAAGACCGGCAACGTCATGCTGATCCCCGCCCGCGAGGGCGCCCCGGGCGAGCGGGCGGTGATCACCGACTTCGGCATGGCCCGCTCCAGCGTCGACAGCGACTCGCCGCTGGACGCGCTCACGGTGACGGGCCAGATCTCCGGCACACCCACGTTCATGGCTCCGGAGCAGGTGGAGGGCGGCCCGGTCACCGCCGCCGCCGACATCTACGCGCTGGGTGTGGTGCTCTACCGCGCCGTGACCGGCACCTGGCCCTTCGTCGCCGACACGCCGCTGGCCACGGCGCTCAAGCGGCTGCGGGAGGCGCCGGTCCCGCCGTCGGCCCACATCCCCGACCTGGATCCGAAATGGGAGGCGGCGATTCTCCGGTGCCTGCAGCGCCAGCCCGAGGCGCGCTTCCCCGATGCCCGGTCCGTCGCCGCCGCCTTGTGCGGAGAGCCGGAGGGAGGCGACTCGCGCACCATCCGCCTGGCGCCGCGACGGCCGGTGCGCCGCTGGCTCGTCGTGGCCGTGCCGGCGCTGGCCCTGGCTATCGCCGGCATCATCTTGTGGCGGAGCGGCGGGCTCGCTCCGGCGCCGCCGGTCCAGCCACCCGGCGAACCGGCTGTGGCCGTGCGCCGCGCCGTGGCCGTCCTGGGCTTCAAAAACCTGTCGGGCCGGCCCGAGTTCGACTGGCTGGCCACGGCGCTGGCCGAGATGGTGCGCACCGAACTCGGCCCCGCCGGGCGGCTGCGCCTCATCCCCGGCGAGAACATCGCCCGCATGCGCATCGAACTGGCGCTACCGGAGGCCGACACGCTGGCGCCCGACACGCTGCAGCGCATCCGGCGCAACCTCGGGACCGACGTGGTGGTGCTGGGATCCTACCTGGCGCTGGGCGAACGGGGCGGGGGCCGGATCCGCCTGGACGTCCGCGTGCAGGACACGGTGACGGGGGAGACACTGGCCACCCTCGGCGAGACGGGGCAGGAGGAGGAGGTGTTCGATCTCGTCGCCCGGCTGGGCAACCGCCTGCGCGCAGCCCTCGGCGACGCGCCGGCGGCCGGCACCGAAACCCCGGCGGGCATCCGCCCCGCCGACGCCCGCGTCCTGAAGCTGTACGCCGAGGGCCTGGCGCGACTGCAGGTGTTCGACGCCCTGGCCGCCCGGGACCGCTTGCTGGAGGCGACGCGCCTGGATCCGGAGTATCCGCCGGCCTGGGAGGCCCTGGCGGACAGCTGGACCGCCCTCGGTTACGACGCGGAAGCCCGGGCGGCGGCGGCCAAGGCCTTCGCGCTGAGCCGGGCGATGGAGCGGGAGTCGCGTCTCCGCATCGAGGCCCGCTACTACGAGGCCGAGCGTCAGTGGAGCCGGGCGGTGGACCTCTACCGCAGCCTCTGGATCTTCTATCCCGACAACCTCGACTACGGCCTCCGCCTGGCCGCCGCCCAGGTGGCCGCCGGCCAGGGGGCCGACGCCCTGGCCACGGTGGCGCGGCTGCGCCGGCTCCCCCCGCCCGCCGGCGACGATCCGCGCCTGGA
>JAGOHA010000050.1:15091-23178 GCA_017996395.1 Acidobacteriota bacterium
GGCGCCGCCCTGGCCCAGCACAACATCGCCACCGTGCTGTTCGACCTGGGACGCCTCGAGGAGGCCGCCGCCCTGTTCCGGCAGTCGCTGGCGGTCAAGGCGGAGATCGGTGACAAAGCCGGCCAGATCATGACCCTGGCCAACCTGGGCGAGGTGGAGCGGCTGCGGGGCGACTTGGCCGAGGCCCGCCGGCTCTACCGGCAATCACTGGAGCTGGCCCGGGCCATGGGCGTCAAGAGCCTGGAAGCTCAGGCCCTGTTCGGCCAGGGCGAGGTCGAATCGGACGCCGGCGATCTGGCGGCCGCCCGCAGATCGCACGAGGCCGCGCTGGCGCTGCGCACCGAGATCGGCGAGGGGACCGAACTGCCCGTCAGTCACCTGGCGCTGGCCGGCCTGGCGCTCCGGGAAGGGCGCGCCGCCGAGGCTGACGCGCTGGCCGAGCAGGCGCTGGCCGCCTTCGAGCAGGCCGACGCGGGCGACGGTGTGCTCGCCGCCCGGCTGGTGCGGGCGGCCGTCGCGCTGGACCGCGGCCGCGCCGACGACGCCGCCCGGGAGCTGGCCGCGGCGCGGTCCGTCGCCGCCCAGGTCCAGTCGGTGACCCTGAAGCTCCGGCTGGACATGGCCGAGTCCCGGCGCCTGGCCGCCGCCGGCCAGGCCGCCCGGGCGGTGGAACGGCTGCAGGGGGTGCGTGACGAGTGCCGGCGACTCGGCCTCGTGGCGCTGGAGCTGGAGACCCGATTGTGGTTGGCCCGGGCGGAGTGGACCGCGGGGCGGCGGGACGCCGCCCGCGCCGGACTTGACACCCTGCGCCGCGACGCCGCCACCCGCGGCTTCGGCTGGGTGGCCCGCCAGGCCGCCGCCCCCTGACGATCCGGCCTCCGCCCGGCTGCGGTCCAGTCGCTCGGAGTCGTCAGAATCTGGCGGTGCATTTCAAATATCCTTTGGTCCCTCCGTTCCGTAGAATACTTTTTCGGACTGTGTGGACCACTTTGTTTCGAGGGAGAATGTCATGCGTTGCTGTTTGATCGCCGTGTTGTTTACCGCCCTGGCCGGGGTGATCCTGGCCGCCGACGACGAGCCGACTGCCGCCGACCGAGTCACCGTCGCCCCCAATCCCGTCAGCGCCTATACCATCTGCCGGACGCTGGCCGGCACGGAGTACGCCGGCCGGCTGACGGGCCATCCCGGCTACACCGCCGCCGCCCGCTGGGCCGCCGATCAGTTCCGCCGCTGGGGCCTGGAGCCGGCGTTCCCCGGCGGCTACCTCCAGCAGTTCCCCGCTCCCCATACGGTGCTGGAGGAAGCCGAGGCGGTCCTGTACCTGCCCGGCCCGACACCGGAGGCCCCATCGCAGGAACTGCGGCTGGAACCCAACAAGGACTACCTGCCCCTGTCGTTCAGCGACAGCGGCGACCACACCGCCGGCATGGTCTTCGCCGGCTGGGGCATCGCCGCGCCGGAGCTGGGCTACGACGACTACGCCGGGATCGACCCGAAGGGGAAGTTCGTCCTCTGCTTCCGGGGCACGCCGGATCCCGCCGACGACCGCTTCACCGACCACGACCAGCACCGCACCCGCCTGCGCACGGCGCGGGAGCGGGGCGCCCTCGGCCTGGTTTACATCTATGAACAGCCCCAGATGAACACCAATGGCGACTGGCTCGCCGGCTTCACCCCGGCGGAGATCAGCTACGCCGTGGCCGACAAGATCCTGGCCGCCCGCTCCACCACCGCCAAGGACCTCCGCGACGACCTGCGGCGCTATCGCCGGCCCCTGTCGTTCGACCTGCCGGGCCGGCTCCGCCTGCGGGTGGTCTCCCGCCACGTGCCCGACAGCCAGGGCTACAACATCGCCGCCTTCATCCCCGGCGCCGATCCGGCGCTGCGCGACGAATGCGTCATCGTCGGCGCCCACTTCGACGGATGCGGCCCGCACCTCGGCTTCATCTACCCGGGCGCCAACGACAATGCCAGCGGCTCCGCGGTGGTCATGGAGCTGGCGCGGACCATGAACCTGTGGCCGAACAAGCCCCGGCGCACCGTGATCTTCGTCCTGTTCGGCGCCGAGGAAACGGGACTGCAGGGCTCCCACACCTTCGCCGCCGGCCTCCCCTACGGGATGCGGCAGGCCGCCGCCATGATCAACATCGACATGGCCGGCGCCGGCGACGGCGCCTGGTGCGGCTACAGCGCGGCGCTGCTCCCGGTGGTCGAGGCGGCCGACGCCGAGGTCGGGCTGATTCGCAACAAGCGGGCCATCACGCGCGTGGGCGTGCGCTCCAGCGACTTCGCCCCGTTCTTCCAGCTGGGGATCCCGTGCGTCAGCCTGTCGTCCACCGGGCCGCACCTGGCATACCACGAGCCGGGCGACACCATCTACCGGATCAACCCGGAGATCCTGGGCGCCATGGCCCGGCTCACCGGCGGCATCGCCGCCCGCCTGGCCGACGGCGATGCCGTGCAGCCGGTCCCCTGATGTGAGACAATAACGTCCGGAACTCAACCGTCGGGTTGAAGTCGCAACAGCCGGCTGCCGGAAGGAAGGCGGTCATGCCTGTCCCCGGACTGGACAGACTTACCCTGCATTTCCCAGACCTGACAACGATCGCCGGGCGTCTGCGTCTGGGCTTCATCGGATTCGTCGCGTTCGCGCTCCCCTTCGCCGCCATGCTGGGCCTGGACGCTAGGTGGCCCGGCTGGACGCTGGCCGGGCCGCTGGCGGTGATCGCCGCCGCCTACCTCACCCTGCGGCAGTTCTTCCACCGCCGGGCCCGGCTGCGAACCCGTCACGGAGACGCCGCGTACGCCCGCGCCTTCACCGCCTTCGCCCTCCCTGGAGTCGCCATGATCTGGGCGGCCATCCTGCACACCCCGGTGATGCCGGGCCCGCGCATCTGGACCGGCTGGCCGGCCACCGCCGCCGCGGCGGCCGGCGTGTATCTCGCCCTCACGGGCGTCGCGCTCTTCGCACGGGCGATCCTCCATTTTGGCTTCGACAACCTGGCCATGCTGTACGTGTATTTCCCGGCCAAGGGGCGCCTGGTGGAATCGGCCGTGTACGGATTCCTGCGCCACCCGGCCTACTCGGGGGTGGTGCGCCTCGGCCTTGCCCTGGGGCTGTGGCGGGGCACCTGGGCGGCAGTGGCCTTCGGCCTGTTCGTGCCGCTGGGACTGACGCTGTGGCTGCGCACCGTCGAGGAGCGGGAGCTCGAGGTGCGGTTCGGCGACGGCTACCGGCAGTACCGCCGGCGGACGCCGGCGTTCTTCCCCCGCACCCGGAACACGCTCCGCTTCTGGCGCTTTCTTGCGCTCGGGCGGTGATACCCGGCCCTGACCTGAGATTATTCCCACACAATCTTCGATTGTTCCGATTTACGTCCGGGCGGATGCTGCCGATAATTAGTGCAGATCATTTCACTCATCCCTTGGTGGAGAGGAGGCGTCATGAAGATTGCGAACAGTGTCGATCCGTTCGGAGCGGCCGACATGCCCGACGGGAATCCGCTCGGACCGAACCGACTCGCGGCGGACGGCGCACCGAACGCGCCGGTGACGGACCGGATGGTCGAGTATCAGCCGCCCCAGTGGGATCCGGGCGAAAGCGATAAACCCCCTTCGCCCCCCGGCGGGAATACGTCCGGAAAAGATCCCTATTCGGATGAAAAGTACAACTCGGGGCTGGACAGCCACAAGCCGGTCTTCAGCGCCAACCAGCTTAAAATCAACCTGGGCAAGTTCCACTCGGCCGACGGCGCGGCTGGACCGGCAGGCCAAATCGGAGTGGAGTTGCCGAGCCAGGGATTGCGCCCCCCCCAGACCCGGCTCCCCGATTCGTCCGACCTGGGCAAGCAGCCGGGGGGCATGATCGATGAGCTGCCCTTCAGCCACGACATCGGCCCCACGGCCATCTCGCCCGACCCGGCGGGACCGGGGGGCGGCGGCTACCCGGACACCCCCAAGCGGCCCGACGGCCACAAGGGCGTCGGCCCGCCGCAGCTGAACCTGGTTGAAACGTTGAAACAGGGCGGCCCCAAAACGCCCACCCTGCCGGACACCGGCCAGCCCCATCCGACCGATCCACGGTGGGGCGTCCCGACTCCGGACCCGGAGCCCGTGCCCTCCCCGCCCGATCCGCCCCAGCCCGAAGATGCGATCAACCTGGCGGGTTTCGACGTCCGCGCTGCGGCGCCGACCCCGCCGCCGATTCCCCAGCCGGATCCCGACTCTCCGGCTGCTTCAGCCGGTGCCACGAAGGCGCCGAGCTTCGACGCGCGCGCGGCGGCGCCATTGCCGCCCACTCCGCCCCAACCCGATCCGCCGGATCCCGAATGAGTGTCGGCTTGGAATCGACGCAAGGCCCGGATCCGTGAGCCGGACTCCGCTTGCCTGAAGCCCTCATCGGCCGACATGGCGTTGCCTGGCGTGCCGGGCGAGGACGCAGGCTGTCAGCTTCGCGCCGGCATCCCGGCGGCGCCGCGTGCCGGTGGCGAAGGCGCGGAACGGCCGGCGGCCCCAGCGGCGGCGGCGGGTGATGTCGCCGGCGCTGCGTACCGTCACCGCGTAGTCCGGTGCGATGCGTCCGGCCTCGTTTCGACCCGGCTGCCTGACTGCGGGAAGACCGCTGTTTGGTCGCCCTCATCCTTATGTTGGGAACCAGGCCCCGGTGGCCGTGTCTAATGGTAAAATTCCTGCTTCCGGTCATGGCCGGGGAGTGGCTGTCGGCTCATCCTCATGGATGGATCTTTGTCTTTGCCGGTCTCTTGTCCGCCCTGATCGTGCTGCATGCATTTCGTAACAGACGACTGGCCGGAATGGCGCGGTTCGTCTTCGACGAAGCGCCCGAGCCGGCAGTGCAGGGTTTGAACCTGCTCCCCTGATCTGCGCTGCCGGCCCGCAGCGGCCGCTGTGGACTCACGCCGGCGCAATCGGATCCGTCCGTGATCCGATGCGGCCGCGATTCCCCGCGTGCCAGGCACCGCCCCGTGTATAATATTGACGAACCGGCATCATATTCCGCGCCGTGGCGGCGCCGGCCGGCTGGGCGCGTCATCGGGATGGGCCATGGACACACAACCCCTCGACATCGCCGTCATCGGCTGCGGCGTGGCCGGGCTGGCCGCCGCCCACGTGCTCCAGCGGCGGCACCAGGTCACGGTCTTCGAAAAGAACGACCACCTGGGTGGACACACCCACACCGTGGTCATCCCCGACGGACCCGACGCCGGCACGCCGGTGGACACCGGCTTCATCGTCTTCAACACCCGCACTTATCCGAACTTCATCCGGCTCCTGGACGATCTCGGCGTGGCCGCCCGCGCCAGCGAGATGAGCTTCAGCTTCACCTGCCGCGCCACCGGCCTGGTCTACGCCGGCACCGACCTGAACGGGCTGTTCGCCCAGCGGCGCAACCTGCTGCGGCCCGCCTTCCTGGGCATGCTCCGCGATATCGGCCGCTTCGGCCGCCGCGCCGGCGATGACCTCGCCGCGGGCCGGCTGGCCGGGCGGACGCTCGGCGACTACCTGGCGGACCTGGGGCTCGGTCGCGCCTTCCGCGACGACTACCTCCTGCCCATGGGTGCGGCCATCTGGTCCACCCCGACTCGCGACATGCTGGCGTTCCCGGCGGAGTCGTTCATCCGCTTCTTCGGCAACCACGGCCTGCTCACCCTCAGGGACCGGCCCCAGTGGCAGACCGTCGCCGGCGGCTCCCACAGCTACGTGAAGGCCTTCGCCGCCGCCTTCCGCGGCGAACTCCGTCCCGGCACGGCGGTGGCCGGCGTGCGCCGCGACGCCGACGGTGTCACGGTGCACCTGGCCGACGGCGCCAGCCGGCGCTTCCACCACGCCGTCATCGCCACCCACGCCGACGAGGCGCTGGCGCTGCTCGAAGATCCGACGCCGGACGAGACCCGCCTCCTCGGCGCCTGGCGCTACAACCGCAACCACACGGTGCTCCACACCGACGCCGCCGCGCTGCCGCCCCTGCGCCGCGCCTGGGCCGCCTGGAACTACGCCCGCGCGGCCGGCGCCGACGGCGAGAGCCGCCTGTCGGTGACCTACCACATGAACCGGCTCCAGGGGCTGGCCGCCGCCCGGGAGTACTGCGTGTCCCTCAACCGGCCGCAGCCCCCGGCCCCCGGCTGCACGGTCGCCGAGATGCTCTACACCCACCCGATGTACACGACTGAAGCGCTGGCCAGCCAGGCGGAGCTGCCCGCCCTGAGCGGTCCGCACCACACCCACTTCTGCGGCAGCTACCACCGCTGGGGCTTCCACGAGGACGCCGTGGCGTCGGGCCTGGCCGTCTGCCGCCGGTTCGGACTCGAGCTATGAACTCGCGCATCTACGTGGGCGAGGTGAGCCACGCCCGGCTGAGGCCGGTGCGCCACGTGTTCCGCTACCCCCTCTACTGGTATGCCTTCGACCTCGACGAACTGCCCGAACTGGACTGCCAAATCGGCGCGTTCGGCTACAACCGGATCCGCCCGGTGGCCATCCACGACCGGGATTACCTGACCGATGGCCGCGCGCCCATCCGCGACAAGCTCCTGGAGCTGCTCCGCCGATACGGGCACGACGGCCCCTTCGGCCGGATCGAACTCGTGACCGCCGCCCGCTACTGGCACTACGTCTTCAACCCGGTGAGCATCTATTTCTGCCGTCGCCCCGACGGCGCCGTGGCCATGGTGGTAGCCGAGGTGAACAACACCTTCGGCGAGCGCCACATCTACATCCTGGACCAGCCCGAGGGGCCGCCCGGCGGGTGGCCGCTGCGCTACCGCGCCGACAAGGCGTTCCACGTGTCGCCGTTCAACGACCGGCGGGGGGCGTATGCCTTCGAGTTCGCCGATCCCGCCGGCCCCATGGACATCCGCATCCACCTGGAGCGCGACGGCGAGCGGATCATGACCGCCCGGCTCCACGGCGCCCCCCGGCCTCTCACCGCCGGCGCCCTGGCCCGCACGGTGGCCCGCTACCCTTTGGCTGCAGTCCTGAGCATCCCGCGCATCACCTGGCAGGCCGCCCGGCTCTTCTTCCAGCGGAAGCTCCCCGTGCACCCCCGCCCTGACCCCGCCAGCCCCATGACCATCGGCCGCCGACCTCCGACCTGGCACGAGCGGATCTGCCGGCGGCTGGTCTACGGCCTGCTCCAGCGCCTGGTCCACGGCCGGCTGGAGGTGGCGCCGCCCGACGGCGCCGAGCGGTCGTTCGGCGACCCCGCCGCGCCGGCGCCGCTGCGGCTGGAACTCCGCAACTGGCGGCTGTTCCCGCGCCTGGTCTGGGGCGGCGACATCGGCTTCGGCGAGTCGTACGCCGACGGCGACTGGGACTGCGACGACCTGACCGGCGCCATCCGGCTGTTCATCCGCAACCGCGCGGCGCTCGCCTCCGGCAACCTGGCCACCGCCGCCGTCAGCCGCGTCGCCAACCGGCTGCGCCACGGCCGGCGGCGCAACACGCTGCTCGGCAGCCGGGCGAACATCCGCGACCATTACGATCTGAGCAACGAAATGTACCGGCTCTTCCTCGACGAGTCGATGATGTACTCCTGCGCCCTGTTCGACGCGCCCGATCTCAGTCTGGAGGAGGCGCAGCGCCGCAAGATCGAGCGGCTGCTCGCGAAGGCCGCCCCCGGTCCCGGCGACCACCTCCTGGAGATCGGCTCCGGCTGGGGGGCGTTCGCCATCGCCGCGGCCCGCGCGACGGGCTGCCGGGTGACCACCATCACCCTGAGCGAGGAGCAGCTGGCGCTGGCGCGGGAGCGCGTCCGTGCCGCGGGGCTGGCGGAGCGCGTGGCGGTGGAGCTGTGCGACTACCGCCACGTGCCGGGCCGCTTCGACCGGATCGTATCCATCGAGATGCTCGAAGCGGTGGGCCATCGCTACCTCGGCACCTTTTTCGCCCGCGTCGACGAACTCCTGAAACCGGGCGGCTGGGCGGTGGTCCAGGTGATCACCATCCCCGACCAGCGCTACGACGCCTACCGCCGCCAGCCCGACTGGATCCAGAAGCACATCTTCCCGGGCGGGATGCTGCCGTCGCTGGACGCGCTGAGCCGGGCGATGAAAGACCACTCGGAACTGGTG
>JAGOHA010000051.1 GCA_017996395.1 Acidobacteriota bacterium
TGGAGAGCCGCCTGAACATCGAGGTGCTGCTCACGCGCGAGACGGACGTCTACATGCCGCTGGAGCAGCGGACCGCCATGGCCAGCGTGGAGAACGCCGACCTGTTCATCTCGTTGCACGCCAACGCCAGCAAGGACAGCAAGGCGGCCGGCATCGAGACCTTCTACCTGGGCCTCACCCGCGATTCACGCACCCAGTTGCTGGCCGCGGTGGAAAACGCCAGCGCGCAGCAGAACCTGAGCCAGCTCGAGGACGTGATCAAGAAGATCACCATGTACGAGAAGGTGAATGAGTCACGGGATTTCGCCACCAAGGTCCACCGCAAGATGATCGGCGCCGTGCGCAAACTGGAACCGTCCGTGCGGGACCGCGGCGTCAAAAAAGCGCCGTTCGTCGTGCTGATCGGAACCGACATCCCCGCCATCCTCCTGGAGATCGGCTTCATCTCCAACAAGCGGGAGTCGCAGATCATCTCGCAGGCGGACAGTCAGAACCGCGTGGCCCAATCCATCTCCCTGGGCATCGAAGACTATCTGGCCAGCCTGGGAACATTGGCCCGCGCACCGGCGGCCGCCGGATCCGACCATGTGCACTGACCGCCGCCGCTGGACTACCTGGGCCGTCTTCGGGTTGCTGTTGGCCGCCGGAAGCGTTCCCGGGCAGGTGATCGAGCTGGGAGCGCCGCCCCCGGCGCCCGAGGAAGCGGGGTCGCCGCCACTCAGACCCGAGGAGACGCTCGCGCTGAAGTCATTGCCCGACTGCCGGCCGATCAGTTACCGGCGGTCCTTCGACGGGCAGGTCATCCGGATCGACGTCTTCCGATTCGAGCACCCGGATGCGGCGTTCAGCCTGTTCACCTTCATGCAGCGTCCGGGTGCCAAGCCGATGTCCGACCTCGTCGGCTGCTACCTCCAGGAACAGGAGATGGTGGTTTGGCGCGGACGCGCAGTGGTGCGCACCGTCTTTGAGCAGGTGGCCCGGGCGCACCTGTCCGAATACTACGAGTGGCTGGCGGAGCAGTTCCGGAGCCAGGAACCGGTCCCCGACCTGTACCTGAAGCTGCCGGCCGACGGGTTGGACCGGCCCTCCCGCCGCTACCTGATTCGGGACAGCCAATTGGCGTTGCTGGCGGAAGATTTGGCGGGGGCGGAGGCGGATGTGGGCTTGGACCGGGGCAACCGCCTGGCGGCCGCCCGGTACCGCAGCGCGGCCGGGGTCTACTGGTCCGGCTGGCTGTCGCCGGCCGCGGCGGGTGACGCGGCGCAGTTGCTGGCGCGCTTCGAGTCGGCGGACGCCATGCCCCGGTTGAAACGCGTGGGCGGGCGCCTCGCGTTTTACCTGGGCCCGGCGGATCCCGATTCCGTCACGGCGGCGTTCGCCCGGCTGGAGGATGCCGCGCGCCATCCCGAAACTTCGGGCGAAATCGATCTCACCCGGTTCTTCCGCCGGGACAATTACAGTTATGCCGATCTGGTCCTGGCCGCGCTGCGTTTCGTCGGCCTGATGCTCCTGCTGGCGCTGGTTGTCGGAGCGCTGGTGCACGGAGCGATCATCGGGTTCCGGCGGATCCGCCGGCGGCCCGATGGCCTGGCTGTCGAAAATGTCGTGCGGCTGCATCTCGACGGCGTGACCGGGTCTCAGGGTCACGACCCGAGTCCCGGTCCCGCATCCCCGTCACCGGAACCATAACCAGGAGGTCGCCATGTCCAACCGTCCGTTCACCCAGCCCTGGACCCGCCGGGAGGTGCTGGAAGATTTGCTCGTTCCGGCCGCGGCGGGCATCGCCCTGGCAGGCCTGGCCGGGTGCGGCGGCGGCAGAGAACTGAGCGCCGACAAGCGCGTCGGGGCGCCGGCGCTCGATCTGGTGGTGGTCCGCAACGGTGAGCCGGACGTGCTGGTGCGCGAGGCCATGGCGGCGTTGGGTGGCATGCAGCGGTTCGTCGCCCGGGGCGACCGCGTGGTGCTCAAGCCCAACATCGGGTTCAACCGCGTGCCGGAGCAGGCGGCCAACACCAACCCGGATGTGGTCCGGGCGCTGGCCGTGGAGATCCTCAACGCAGGGGCCAAGACGGTCAAAATCTTCGATCACAGCCTCTATGAAGCTCGTCATTGCTACGCTCGCAGCGGCATCTCCAAGGCCGTCCAGGACCTGGGAGTGGAGCTGGAGTTTGTCGATGAACGCAAATTCGTGGAGATGACGCTCGGCGGCGAGTGGTTGAAAAAGTGGCCCATCTACCGCGATGTGCTGGAGGCGGACAAGGTGATCAACGTGCCCGTCGCCAAGCAGCACAGCACCGCGCGGCTCAGTCTCGGGTTCAAGAACCTGATGGGCGTGATCGGTGGTCGGCGCGAGGCGTTCCACCAGAACATCCACACCGCGCTGGCGGACCTGGGCGGCTTTGTGCGGCCAACCCTGACGATCCTCGACGCCTACCGCATCCTGGTACGCAACGGTCCGCAGGGGGGCTCCCTCGCCGACGCGGTCCTCTCCCGGACCCTGGTTGCCGGCGTGGACATGGTCGCCGTCGACGCGTTCGGCTGCAGCCTGTTCGACATCGAACCCGCCCAGATGGGCTTCGTCGTCGAAGCCAGCCGGCGCGGCATCGGGCGCATGGATCTGGCCGGCCTCAAGACCCGGACCGTGGAGCTGTAGATGAAGCGCGCGAAACGCCTCTTGCGTCTGGCGAACTTTCGCCGGCTCAGCCAGACCGTCTGCTTCGTGCTGTTCCTGTACCTGTTCTTCCGGATGGAATTTCCGCCGTTCGGGCCCGCGGGCGAGATGGAGGCCTTTCGCATCCAGACGCCCGTGGGACTGTTCTTTTATCTCGATCCGCTCCTCGCGGTGACGACGTGGATCGCTTCCCGGGAGTTCCTGCCGGTCCTGCTCTGGTCCCTGGTCACCATCCTGTCGGCCATCCTGCTCAACCGGGCGTTCTGCGGCTGGGTCTGTCCGTTCGGCACTCTCCAGCAGCTTTTCTCCGCCGGCAAGAACGCCCGGCGGCGGGCGGTCCGGAGCGGGCGCTGGCGCTGGAACTCGAAGCGGAACCTGAAGTACCTGGTCCTAGCGTTCTTCCTCGCCGGGAGCCTGTTGGGGCTGCAGCAGGTGGGCTGGTTCGACCCGTTTTCGTTCCTGACGCGGTCCATGGCCGTCTGGGTGCATCCGTCGCTGGGGTTGGGCCTGGACGGGGTGGTCCGCGTCCTGGACTGGATCGGGTGGACGGCGGCCGCCGACACCCTGATCGCCGCGCTGCGGGGCGTGGTCGTCCCCTTCGACAGCCGCTTCTTCCTGCACGCGTTCTGCATCGGACTCACCTTCGGCGTCGTGCTGGCGCTCAACCGCTTCGAAACCCGGTTCTGGTGCCGCTACCTCTGTCCGCTGGGCGCCTGGCTGGGGGTATGCGCGGCGCGGGCCCCGCTGACCCTTCTCAAGCATGAGGACCGCTGCACCCGATGCAACCGGTGCCTCCAGGGCTGCCAGGGCGGCGATCAGCCGATCCCTGGGGAGCCCTGGATCTCGTCCGAGTGCCATCTGTGCGCCAACTGCGTTGACGTGTGTCCTGAGAATGCGCTGGAGTTCCGGTTCCGCCTCGCGCGCCCGGTGCCGGCGGAACGACGGCCGCTGGCCGACCTGAGCCGCCGGGCGGTGCTGGGCGCGGCCGTGGGCGGATTCGTGCTGGCGCCCCTGCAGGCCATCGGGGCGGAGAACGCGGAGCGCGACCGGAAGGTCTTCAAGGCGAGCGACAAGCTGATCCGCCCGCCGGGCGCCCGGGCCGAGGACGACTTCCTGAGCCGGTGCGTGCGGTGCGGCGCGTGCATGAAGGTGTGCCCGACGAACGCGCTGCACCCGGCGGCCTTCGAGGGCGGCGTGGGCGCCCTGTGGACGCCCATCGTGGTGCCCAAGATCGGCTATTGCGACGACCGCTGCACGCTGTGCGGCCAGGTGTGCCCCACCGAGGCCATCCGGCCGACCACGCTGGACGACCGGCTCGGCCGGAACGGCCGGGCGCCGGTCCGCCTGGGGCTGGCGTACGTGGACCGGAACCGATGCCTGCCGTGGGCCCAGGCCAAGCCGTGCATCGTGTGCGAGGAGGTGTGCCCCACTATCCAGGGCCAAAAAGCGATCAAACTGGTCCAGGAGCGGGTCCAGGCGCCGGACGGTCGATGGGTCGACGTCCAGAAGCCGGTCATCGACGCGGCCTTCTGCATCGGCTGCGGAATCTGCGAGAACAAGTGCCCGATCGCCGACCGGGCCGCGATCCTGGTCACCTGCGTGGGCGAAAGCCGCTCGGTGGCCAACCAGATCTCGCTGCCGGGCGGTCAATAGCTGTTGCAGATACACGGCATTCAGGGTACTATTGAGACAGATGATCCTTGGGTGGCCGAGCGGGTGCCGTGACCAGTATCGATTTTTTTAAACGCATCCCCCTGTTTCACAATCTGACTGCGGCCGAGCTTCAGAATCTCCAGTCCATCTTCCAGGAGCGCGAGTACAAGAAGAACCAGGTCATCTTCATCGAGGAAGAGACCGGCCAGTACATGTACATCGTCAAATACGGCGAGGTGAAGGTGCTGCAAACCACGCCGGACGGCCGGGAGAACATCCTCGCGATCCACGGGCCCGGCGACACGTTCGGCGAACTGTCCCTCCTGGACAATGAAACCACCCCGGCCACGGTGGTGGCGATGGAAGACTGCAAGATCATCTCGATCTCCAAGCAGCATTTCGATGCCGTGCTGATGAAGAACACCCAGGTGGTGGAATCCCTGCTGACCATCCTGTGCCGGAAACTGCGGGACTCCTGGAAGACCATCCAGATTCTGAAATTCAACGACGCCGAAACCCGGCTCAAGCACGTCCTGATGAGCCTCGCCCGCGTGGACGGCCAGTGGGAGGCGGATGAGGTGCTGATCTCGACGAAGATCACCCACCAGGACCTGGCGGAGATCGCCGGCACATCCCGTGAGACCATCAGCCGGATCATCTCCAAGCTGCAGACCCAGAAGATGCTGAAAATCCGCGCCCACAAATTCGTCCTGGTGGGCCATGACCGCTGGAAAAACGTGCAGCCATGAGCGGCGCACCTCCCGATTACCCGGAGCGGCTCCGGCGGTTACGGCATGACCTGAACACCCCCCTGACCACGATCCGGGGGCAGATCGATCTGTTGCTGCTCCAGGAGAAGCAGCTCTCGCCGGGAGCCCGCCGGCGGATCGACAAGATCCTCATCTGCTGCGAGGAAATCGGGCGGCTGCTCAATGACAACTGCCACGAGCCGGAGGATTGACATGCCCGCGTCCATCCTGGTTGTCGAAGACGAGCCGAGCGTACGCGAGATTCTGACCTGGCGGCTCATGGAAGAAGGGTACAACTGCCAGCCGGCGCCCAACGCTCTGAATGCGCTGGATTGCTTCCAGAACGGCCAGAAGTTCGATCTGATGATGAGCGATATCCGGATGCCGGGCATGAGCGGCATCGACCTGCTGAAGAAGGTCCGCGCCCTGGATCCTGACCTGGCGGTGATCATGGTGACCGCGGTGTCCGACATGAGCATCGCCATCGAGACGCTCAAGATGGGCGCCTCCGATTACATCACCAAGCCGTTCAACCTGGACGAAGTGTGCATCGCCGTGGAGCGGGCCCTGGAGAAGCGCAACCTGATCCTGAAGAACCGGGAGTACCAGCTGTTCCTGGAGGATAAGGTCGAAGAGCAGACTGTCCAGATCAAGAACCTCTACCTGGACGCGATCAAGTCGCTGGTCTCGGCGCTGGAAGCCAAGGACAAGTACACCGAGGGCCATTCCCGCCGGGTCACCCGGTACGCCGTGGAGATCGCCCGGATCATGGGCATCTCCCGCGAGCAGATCCAGAAGGTGTATCTCGCCGGCTTGCTGCACGACATCGGCAAGATCGGGGTCAAGGAAAGCGTCCTCAACAAGCCTACCTCGCTCGACGCCGAGGAATTCTCGCACATCTACTATCACCCGGCCATCAGCGCCAAGATCCTGTCGCCCATCCTGCGCGACACCGACATCCTGGGCTACGTCAAGCACCACCATGAATACTGGGACGGCAACGGCCGGCCGGACGGACTCAAGGGCGAAGCAACCCCCATCGGCGCCCGCATCCTGTCGGTGGCCGACGCCTTCGACGCCATCACGTCGGACCGCCCGTACCGGAGCGCCCGGCCGGTCTCCTATGCCGTCGAGGAGATCCAGAAGTGCTCCGGCACCCAGTTCGATCCGGACATCGTGGTGGCCTTCCTGAAGTTCGTCGAGACCTTCTTCCCGGGAGTCGAGTATCTGCGGCCGGTGGTGGAGCGGGTGTTCCCCGATCTGCAGGCCGCCACCCCCAACATGGACGACATTCTCCAGAAACAGCCGTGACCGTCCCCGCCCGGCCTGGCCGGGATATCACGTCCCATGCACGCGGCCGCCCGGGGCCGGTGGTCACGGGTGCGACGGGAAGTAGCGGTGGCGGCACTCCGGACAGAGGCCGTGGGTGAAATCCATGTTGGACCGGCGGGCCAGGAAGCTCTCGATTTCCTGCCACGTGTGATCGGGCAAGCGGATCTTCTTGCAGCCGGCGCAGATGGGGATGAGGCCCTCCAGTTTGCGGATGCGCTCCTCCATCTGTTTCTGCAGCGAGATATCCCGGATGCTGCCGATAACGGCCACCTGGCAGCCCGTGTGGTTGATCACCGGCCATGTCCGCATGGCGGCCCAGACCGTCTGGTCGTCGGACCGACGCAACCGGAGCTGGATCTCCGTATCGGTCGCGCCTGCGGCCGCCGCCTGCCAGAACGCGTCGAACGCCGGCCGGTGCTCGGCGTCCACCAGCTCGGCGAGCAGCCCGGGATTTTCATAGAATGCCGACGGCTGATGCCCGGTCAGGGCGACGGCCGCCGGACTGACATACTGGAAGCAGCGGTCGAGAACGTGATAGCGGATGATGAGGTCCTGATCGCAGGAAAGGATCTCGCGGAAATTGCGGTTCTCTGAGCGAAGCTTCCGGTTCTCCTCCATCAGCTTGTCGATTTCGAAGGAGAGATAGCGGTTATCCACCCGGGCGCCTCCGGCTCTGGGGAGAATTTCGACAGCGTCCCGCTAACGGGTCGAACACTCGGGCAGGGATTTGACGTAGAGGATGCCGTCGACGCCCTTGCCGTAATAATCTTTCAGGACACGGATTTTTCGGTAATCGAGGGCTTCATAAATAGCCCGGGCGCGGCGGTTGTTCTTCCGGACCTCCAGTTGCAGCTGCCGGCACCGCTTGGCCAGCGCCCGCGCCTCCGCCCAGGCCATGAGCTCGCGGCCGAAGCCGTGGCCCTGGTGTTCCGGGACCACGGCGACCGAGATCACATGGCACGCCTCCAGCTCGGCGGGGAAGAGCAGAACCATCGAGCCGATGGGCGTTTCACCGGCCAGGTAGAGAAATACCTCACAGTCGGGGCGCAGCAGGAAACCGGTGTAAAGGGCTTCGCTGAACTGGTCCCGGAGGAAGCAGCGGTGCTCGATGTCCATGAGCACCGGCAGGTTGTCGATCGCCGCTGATCGGATCATGAGGCCACCGCCCGGCGGGGCGCACGACGCGGCAGGTCGCGGCGCGGCATCCAGCCTGCTGACGGGGGTCCGATGCGTAAACGGCGTTGTGGCGAAGACTCGTCCATGTCTGCTGCTTCCTTATTATATGCGCGGCGCGGGAAATTTCAAGCGGCCGGCTGGCCCGGCGGCCGGCCGATGGTTTTCGTGTACAATCGGCAGCCCCTGCATTACAATGAGCGGTCCGTCCGCCGGATGCGGCACCCGGGCCACCGGGCCACCCGAACGGGACCGACGACACTCCAGCTACGAGGTGAATCGTGGATTACAAGATCAAGGACATCGCCCTCGCCGAGCAAGGCGCACTCAAAGTCCGCTGGGCCGAGTCCCGCATGCCGGTGATGATGGCTCTGCGGGAGCGGTTCGCCAAGGAACAGCCACTCAAGGGGATGCGGATCGCCGGTTGCCTGCATGTGACCAAGGAGACCGCGGTGCTGGTGAAAACGCTGAAGGCGGCAGGCGCCCAGGTGGCCTGGTCGGGCTGCAACCCGCTCTCCACGCAGGACGACATCGCCGCCGCGCTCGTCGCCGACGGCATCTCCGTCTACGCCTGGCACGGGATGAACGTCGAGGAGTTCTACTGGTGCATCGACAAGACCCTGGAGATCAAGCCCACCCTGACGCTGGACGACGGGGCCGACCTGATCTTCACCGTGCACAACCGCCATCCGGAGCTGGCGGCCGCCATCATCGGCGGCACCGAGGAGACCACCACCGGCGTCCACCGGCTGCGGGCGATGGGCGCCCACGGCAAGCTGATGTATCCGGTGGTCGCCGTCAATGACGCCGAGACCAAGTGGGACTTCGACAACGTTTACGGCACCGGGCAGTCCTCCCTGGACGGGATCCTGCGCGCCACCAACGTTCTCCTGGCCGGGAAGCATTTTGTGGTCGCCGGCTACGGCCACTGCGGCCGGGGCTGCGCCGTCCGGGCCAAGGGGATGGGCGCCCAGGTGATCGCCACCGAGGTTAAAGCCACCGCGGCGCTCAAGGCGCTGCTGGACGGCTGCCAGGTGATGACCATGGACGAGGCGGCGGCGGTGGGCGACATCTTCATCACCGCCACCGGCGTCAAGGACGTGATCGTGGGGCGCCACTTCGAGCGGATGAAGGACGGCGCCATCGTCTGCAACACCGGCCACTACGACGTGGAGGTCAACCTGAACGATCTGGCCGGCCTGGCCAAGTCCGTGCGGGAGATCCGGCCCAACAATGAGGAGTACACGCTGCCGGACGGGCGGCGGATCTACGTCCTGGCCAAGGGGCGGCTGGTCAACCTGGCCGCGGCGGAAGGCCATCCGTCCGAGGTTATGGACATGAGCTTCGCCAACCAGTTCATGAGCATGCTGTTCCTGGCCCGGCACGGAAAGGGGCTCGAAAAGAAGGTCCACGACATCCCGGAGACGCAGGACCAGGAGATTGCGACGCTGAAGCTGGCGACGATGGGCGTATCCATCGACACGCTGACCGAGGAGCAGATCCGGTACGCCGACGATTACTCCGCCGGCACATGATGCCCCGGCCGGAGGGGAGGCGGCCCCCGCCTCCGCGCGGTCATGACAATGCACCAGGCCCCCGCGAAACCGGGGGCCTGGTCATTTTACGGTGACCCGGGTGGTCCTGATCTCCCCCTGCCGGAAGTAGCGGACGGTGATCTGCCGACCGGGCTGAAGGCTGCGCAGGAGCTTCGGGACCGCGGCCATGTCGATTACCGGTTGTCCCTGGATGTCCAGCAACACGTCGCCGGCCTGGAGCCCGGCGGCGGCGGCTGGATATCCGGGCAGAACCGCCGAGACCAGCACCCCGCCTTCGCCCGTCCACCCCAGCATCGCGCGCAGCTGCCGGGAGGCCGGGTGCATGAAGAGGCCCATGGTCGGGACGGCGGCCGGCTCGGCGGCGGTCGCGGCCCGCTGACCGGCGGTGACCGCCGCCAGGTCGCGTTGCCGGGGTTGCGGCAGCGTCTTCAGGAGGCGGTCGGTCTCCGCCCGGGCGACGACCTGCCGCCGTCCCAGAACCACGTCGCGGGTCAGCGACTTGCCTTCCCGGACGACCTCGAGCCGGACCTGGCTGTTCGGGGCGTGGCGTCGCAGCAGCATCACCGCCTGTTGCACCGACTCCACCGGCTGCGGGCCGATCCGGCCGACGCGGTCGCCCGGCCGCAGGCCGGCGTTGGCCGCGGGCGACGCCGGCACGACGCTGCGGACGAACACCGCCGGCCCCGCGCGCCGGTCCGTGCTCTCGGCTGAGCCGAAGAAGACGCCCAGGTAGCCCGAGAGCAGATCGACCCGGTGTCGGGAGATGTAATCGATGCGCTTGCGGATGTCCGTAGCCGGCAGCCACTCCCAGCCGTCGGCCGGGACGTTGCCGGTCCGGAACGGATAACAGAACCCGTCGAAGTCGCCGTTCGATCGGAAGACCGGTGCCAGGATCGGGGGCGCGCCGGCCTGGACCAGCGGCGCCAGCGCCTGGCCGGAGAGCGCCCGGACCGGGATCAGCCGGAACGACCGGCCTGCGGGTACGCAGACCACCTTCCAGTCGGCATCGGGCACCGGCGGCATGCGGATGCCCGACCGCCCGAGCGGCGCGTCAGTAGCGGCCGGGGCGGCCACTCCCGCGATGAGCAGCCCGATGCGTTCGTCGATACCCAGCGTGTCCAGCCTGACGGAGCGGTCGGGCAGCGACAGCACCTGGAACGTCGTCTCGGAGAGCATGGCCTGCGGCAGCAGCCACTGCAGGCCCACCACCACGCGGTTCGCATCGTCCCACACGACACCGGGCAGCAGGATCTCCTGCTGGATGGAGAGGGCGGCCGAGTTGTCCATCACCGAGCCGGGCAGGGTGACGTACCGGGAGAGTGCGGCCCCGGATTCCGCCGCCGGCGCGAAGCCGGCGACGGTCATGGTGACGCGCACCGGGACCACCGGCAGGGTGACTGTTTCGGCGCCGGCGGCGGCGCCTCCGACCGCCAGAGACAGCACGGCGGCCAGGGCGCCGATCCAGCGGCGCGGGGCAGGGGGTGAGCTGGCAATTGCGGGGCGGCTCATGTCAATGACTCACATCCATCAGATAGGGGCCCTCCAGGGCGGACAGGTCCTGCACGGTGTACGAGGCGGGCATCTCCACGAGCACTTCCCGGCCGGTGGCCGGATCGCGGGTCACGAAGCGGATCTGGTCCTCGCCCGACGCCGGTTGGGCAGGCTCCACGGGGATGACCACTTCGGTCGGGACGGCCGCCGGTTGCTGCGCCAGCCGGCGGTCCGGCGCGTCGATCAAGTGACGAGACTGAAAATAGGTGCCGAGCCAGATTCCCAGCGCCAGCAGGACCGAGGCCGCCAGGGCCACACCCACGTGCCAGTGCAGGGCGGGCGGGCGGCGCCGCTCCTCGCGCGCCGGTACCAGTCGGCTCCGGAGGCGGTCCTCGAAATCGTCCGGCGCCGCGACGCGGGGGCAGGCGGAGGCGAGTCGCGCCAGCTGGCCCGCGTCCTGGAAGAACTGGCGGCAGGGCAGGCAATCACCGAGGTGCCGGCGCACCGCTTCATAGTCCTGCGGATGCAGGCTGCCGGCGTCGTACTCGTCGTACATCCGGCGGTAACGTTCGCAGTTCATCACGCTTGACCTCGCTGGAAATATTCCGTCAGCCGCTCCCGCAGGAATTCGCGCGACCGGAACAGGCGCGATTTCAACGTGCCCACCTTGACCCCGGTGATTTGGCTGATCTCCTCCAGGGGCAGTTGTTCCATCTCCTTGAGCACGAACAACTGGCGGTGGTCCGCCGGCAACTCCTGCAGGGCGGCCAGGATCGCCTGAGCCGCCTCCGACCGCAGCAGCTCCTGTTCGGGATCGGGCCGGTGGGCCGCCCGGGGATCGTGTCGGGCGGCGTGGTCGTCGGGCAGCAACTCGATCTCGCGGGAGAACGGCTGGGTCTGGCGCCGCTTGCGCCGCCGCAGCTCATCGAACGCCAGATTGGTGGCGATCTTGTAGATCCAGGTGGAGAACTTGAGCCGGTGGTCGTACCGGTCGATGTTGCGGAACAGCCGCACGAAAACCTCCTGGGCCAGGTCCGTCGCGCAGTCGTAGTCCCACACCAGCCGGTAGGCGTAATTGACCATGAGCTGCTTGTAGCGGCGGACCAGCTCCATGTACGCGTCGCCGTCTCCGTTCCGGGCGAACAGCATGAGGGCGTTGTCGTCCAGTTGCGCCAGGCGATCGCAGGCGTTCGTTTGAATCATCTCGATTGTCGCTGACTGCATCATCGGCCTGCCGGAAGCCGCAACGCGTGACTTCGTTCCGATAATACGTCGGCGGTCCGGGCAGGTTCCGTTTCCGTATTCATTCCCCGGGCGCCGTCCGCGGCGGCGGGCGGCGCATCACACGATCATCCGATCATCAGCGTATAGATGAAGTTCCAGAACGACAGGACGAAGTTGAAGAACAGGAAATTCAGCGCCGCCAGCAGCATGGAGGAGCGGCGGGAGAGCTGGAGGCCCGAGTGCAGCGCGTGGTACTGCACCACCATGAACCAGATGGGCCCCAGGAAGGGCACGGCGATGAACAGGAATGGCGTGTAGGAGTAGGCGAGCGGGCGGAAGGTGCGGTCGGCGGATGGCGTCGCGCGGCCGCGGGCGAGGAACATCCCCATGGTCAGCAGGCGGTGGCCGCCCATGACGATGGCCGCGGCGAGCAGGGGGGCCAGGAGCGCCGAGAACTGGAAGAACGCGCTGTCGAGGTGGACCCGCTGCATCTCCTGGATGGTACCCTGCAGCCACGCGGGAATCTCCGCCGACGCGTCCGGCTGCGCCAGCGAGCGCATGAGGAAATCGTAGGACATCGCCTGCAGTTGGAAATGGACCACCAGACCAACGGCAACCATCAGCAGGCCGTAGATGAAAGACCGGGTGTTTTCCGGGTGGTCCGGGAAACGGCCATAGGTCTGGCGGCTGCGGAACAGGAACAGCGAGACCGTCGCCAGCAGGCGGCCGAGCGCGCCTCCGCGGCCGGTCTCCCACGGGATGGCCACGGCGGCCGGCCGCTCCGGCTCCGGGGCCGGAGCGGGTTCGGGTACGATCGCCGCCGGATCCTCGGCAGGGGAGCGGTCCGGGTTGGCGGGATCGGGGATCCACACCCGGCCGGCGCAGTGCCGGCAGGTATGCCAGCCGGGGTCGTCAACGACCAGGGCTTTTTCACAGCGGGGGCAGACGGCCAGCATGGCGCACCCTCACCCGAGGATCCGCGCGTAGACGGCGCGCATCCGCTCGGCCACCCGCGGCCACGCAAACTGCTCCGCCTGCAGCCGCGCCGCCCGGCCCATGGCCCGCAGCCGCGTCCGGTCGCCGGCCGCCGCGACCAGCGCGTCGATGAGGTACTCGGGGTCCTTGGGGGGCGCGATCACCGCGCCGGCCTCGGTCACGTAGTCGCGGATGGATCCGGCCGCCGACGTGAAGACGGGCAGCCCGCAGGCGCCGGCCTCGAGCACGGCGTTGTTGGCGGTGCAATCGTTCAGGGGGAGCAGCATGAGGTCGCAGCGCCGGTACAGCGCCCGGAGCTCCTCGTCGGCGATCCCGCTGTACATCTGCACGTGGGGCAGGCCCTGGTAGAACTCCTGGCACCACGGGAAGGTCACGATGTGGTACCGGATGCGGGGCCGCCGCAACTGGCCGGTGGTGGCGATCACGCGGCGGATGGTCTCCACGTCCCGCAGCCACCAGCCGACGGTGACGCAGTGGAGTTCGTCGCTTTCGGGCGGCGGATCGCCGGGGGTGAAGTAGTCGGCATCGATCCCGTGGGGCACGCGGTAGACGTTGTCCCGGCCGGTCAGCCCGCGGAAGTACTCCTCCTGGCTGCTTCCCACCACGACGATGGCGTCGGCGCGGGCGATCCGCGAGGTCTTCGGGATGGCGCGGGGCAGCACGTCCGGCGGCTGGTGGAAGGTGGCGACCACCCGGTTGCCGCGGCGCAGCGGCGCATGGCCCAGGAAGCGGAACTGGTTTTCGCCGTACAGGATGTGGAACACGGTCTTGGAAACGAGATTGATGCGGACCAGCAGCTCGGCCTCGGTGCAGAAGTACTCGAAGCTGTACCATTCCGGATCGATGGCGCCCACCCAGCGGAAGCGCTCGGGATTGCGCGCGTAAAGGAAATGGAAGATCCGGCCCGGACGGTAGTGGGTGCAGTCCATGTGGCGGCTGAGCTGGTCGTAGCCGGAATGGGCGGAATGGTGGTCGATGCGTTTCCAGATGTGGAGTATCTTCACGGCTCTGTCTGACGCTGCCGGTCTTGAGTGCGACAAAGGGGGCATTGTAACAGATGCGGCGGCCGATGCCAATGTCTCTCCTGGGGAAGTGGGATTCGACAGGTCCTTGGGCGACAATGGGATAGTAACAAAAAGTTACATTTTAAATTGACGCCAATATTGCGAAAATTGTAATATACTCGTGATCAATCAGATAATTGCGCGCGCGCTTCGGCACGTCTTTTGCTAATTATCTGATTTCAACCGAGCGCCTTTATCTGCGAGGTGAATGATGATTCCAGGCAAGCGACTGCGGCTCAACCGGCGGGGCGCCACTCTGATCACTGCGCTGGTGGCCCTGGTGGTCATGGCCCTGGGGGTCCTGGGCGTGATCCAGGTGTTCCTGCGGTCCATGAAAAACAACAGCGCCGCGGGCGGCGTGAGCGGCCTCATGTACCTGGGCGAGGTGGTGATGGAACGGGTCATGCTGCTGCCCGACAACTCCGCGCTGCTGGACGGCAGCGGGTCCATCACGAGCACCGACCTCAACATGGTGGCCGACCACATGTATGACACCTACAAGTACGACTTCACCTGCACCACCAGCACCTCCGACGTGCCGGCGGGGACCGACAACCTCGTCAAGGTCACAGTGGAGGTCAGGTACACCGAAGACTATGCGAAACTGCTCGGGCTGAACGACGAGTCCGAGCAGATCGTCCGGATGGTCCTCTATCGGTACCACGATTGACGGCGAGGAGAACGGCCATGACACCCCTTTCGAACCGACGGCCGAACCGGCGCGGGTTTTCGCTGCTCGAGGCCATGATCACCCTGGTGATCATGCTGGTCATCATCGGCGGCGCCACCGCGCTATTCTTCGAAAACCAAAACGCCACCACCGCCCACGTGGCGCTGGCGGAGCTGCGCACCAACATGCGCTTCGCGCTGGACACGATGGCCTCCGACCTGCGGGTGGTGGGCGCCTACACCAAGTGGGCGCCGCTGCAAATCCTCAAGGGCGCCTACCAGTTCAACATCGTGGAATGCACCAACGCGCAATGGCAGCCGTTCGTCTCCGGCCTGCAGCTGGGCCACTACGCCGGCTACGATTCCACCATCCCCGACCGGATCCGCGTGGTGGAGCCCGACATCATCAACGACGCCCAGCTCCGCGACGAATACAGCCCCCCCAGCTCCCAGTTCAAGGCGGTGAAGATCAACGGCGAGCCCTTCCAGGAGGGCGACCTGCTCCTCATCACCAATGCGCCCACAGTGGACAATCCGTGGGATCCCGGCGCCCAGATCTTCGCCGACCTGTTCGTGCCCACCACCATCCAGAAGCCGCATTCGGGCAATCCCTTCACCGAGATCACCTTCAACGCCGGCGCGAACGATCCCTACGGCGTGAACTCTCCGAGCGGATTTCCCCAAGCCTACCCGGCCGGTTCCACCATCATGCGCATCCGCATCTGGGAGTACTACATCGACACCAACATCCCCGACGTGCCGCGGCTCATGCGGCTGGAGGCCCGGCCCAACGCCGTGCCCGAAGAGGTCTCCCGGTACGTGGAGGACCTCCAGGTGGCCATGGGCATCGACACCGACGATGACAACAATATCACCGGCGCCGAATGGATCACCACGAATTTCCAGAACATCACCAACGCGCAGCTCCAGCACCTGCGGGCCATGCGCATCACCCTCATCGGCCGGACTTTCGCCATGCCGGAGGTGATGGCCGGGGCGCGCACCGGCACCCAGGACATCTACTACAGGCGACCGGGGCTCGAGGACCGCTCCGCCGGCACCGTCCAGTCGATCCCGCAGTTCCGCGAGGTGTACACGCAGGTGGTCATGTTCCGGAACCTCCGGCCGGAGCCGGAGGAATGACGGCGGCGCGCGCCACAGGAGGCATCGCATGAAACGACAACTCGTCAACAACAAGGGCGTGGCCATGATCATCGCCCTGCTCATCGTCATGGCCCTGGCCATGCTGGCCTCGGGCGTCATCCTGATCACCACGTCCGAGGTGTACGTCACCCGCAACCAGGCGTACGGCAAGGAGGCGTTCTACGCCGCCGAAGCCGGTCTGATGCACGCCCGGCGGATGCTCCGCAACCTCACCAGCCGGGAGCAGATCTCGGCGATGTACCAGATCAATCCCAGCGTCAACGACTACGACTACGGCCCCACCAGCACCACCGGCGCCAAGTGGAAGCGGCTGCTGGATCCCAACAACGGCAACACGCACGTCGCCGCCTACATCGACACCGGCTCCGACCGGCGCTACGCGGTGTACGTGGTCAACACCGATCCCACCGAAAAGGACACCAGCAACCTGCCCATCGAGGCCGACGGCTACTTTTACGTCCGCTCGGTCGGCCAGAGCTGGATGGGATCCCGCAAGATTCTGGAAGAGATGATTTTTCTGGACACGCCCATCGTCGACGCCTCGAAGGACTCCTTCGGCGGCGGCGAAGGGAACGTCAATCCGCAGAAATAGCCGGGCGCAAGAAGGAGGATCACCATGAACACCCGATGGCTGTGGCTTCTGATAATACTGGCCCTGAGCGGGCTGGCGGCCGTGGCGCAGACGGGCCAGAACCAGCCGGTCTACGACCCCAACGATCCCATCGGCCGGCTGCTGCCCCCGAACATTCACTTCGTGATCGACGTGTCGGGCTCGATGTCCTGCCAGCCCAACGGCGCCGGCGGCGGCCAGTGCTCCAACTACGACTTCGCCGGGCAGCGCACCGACTCGAAGGTCTACATCACCAAGACGGCCATCAACTCCCTCATGAGCCGCGACAACCTCCGCCTGCGCTGGTCGTTCTGGATGTACACCAATTCCGACTCCTACGCGCTCGGTCACGACATCAACCGATACTTCAATCGGCGCTGGTACAGCCGGTACGCCTACTTCCCCACCAACCTCTACACCGTCACCGAGTATAGCAGCGGCGGCATTAAGCGGACCTATGACACCTATTTCTTCACCGGCGCCGGCTGCAGCAGCAGCCGGGACCGGCTGCTGGTGCCCCTGCCGCACGGCGCCGACAACGACCCGTTCATGTCCAGCGTCGATCCCGGCTACGACAACCGGGCCGCCATCAAGTCGTGGGTGGACCGCAACTTCGACCGCACCACCGGCACCGTCACCGTCCCCGGCCTGGCCTGGAAGTTCGCGACCGAGCTACCGGCCCGCGGCTCCACGCCCATCAGCTATTCGCTCCAGTCGATCGCCCGCTACCTGTTCAACCGGAATCTGGACAACTCGAACAAGGCCTGCTACTACTTTGATCTGACGTCCGGCACCCATAAAAACTGGTCGCCGTACGAGAGCCAGACCGGCCTGACACCGCTGCCCGACCAGTATTTCGACTGCCGCTACAACGCGATCATGCTCCTCACCGACGGCCGCGACACCTGCGCCGGCGTCGACGCGGCGATCGACGCCGCCGACACGCTGCGCAGCCGGCACAAGGTGGACACCTTCGTCGTCGGGTTCGGCCTCCAGTCGGAATCCGACAAAGCCGGCCTCGACTCCATCGCCCAGGCCGGCGGCACCAACTTCGCCTACTTCGCCGACAACGAGGGCGACCTCCTCAACTCCCTGGAGAAGATCCTGGGCAGCCTCGGCAGCGAGATCAGCGGCGACACCGAGCCCATCCTGGGCTTCATCGAACCCACGGCCATCACGTTCCCGAAAGCCATGCCGGAGAAGGTGCTGCTCCAGAACGTGATGTTCAAGGCCTCCATGACCTACAGCCCCGTGTTCAAGGGTCACATGCGGGCCTTCCAGGCCCTGACCACATCCACGGTGGAAGGCAAGATCGACTTCCTGACCGACTTCACCAAGAACTCCGACAACAAACTGTGGGATTTCGCCGACTGGATCGACACCACGCCGCACACGGAACGGGTCGTCCTGTTCCTGGACGGCGAGGATATAACGGAATTCACAAAAACAAACAGCAACGACATCGCGTCCACGGCCGGACTCGGCAGCCTCTCCAAGGACGAGCTCGAGCTGTTCATCACCTGGATCCGCACCCTGCCGCTGGGCTCCATCACCTACTCCACGCCCGCGTTCGTGGGCCCGCCGTCCCTGACCGCGTACGGCAGCGCCGAGTATCTCAATTGGGCCAAGAGCCTGCAGGACCGCATTCCCATGCTGCTGTTCGGCTCCAATGACGGTCAGCTCCACTGCGTGGACGTGGAGACCGGCGCCGAGTTGTGGTCCTTCATCATCCCGGCGGCCATTGAGGGGACCAGCTCCCGGCCGGCCCGGCTGTACACCGAGCTGTACGCGTCCGGCGACGTCAACAGCCAGGGGCAGCCCGACGTGTACGGCGCCCGCATCTACAACCGCCGCCCGCACTTCTACTACATGGCGTCCTCGCCCAAGGTGATCGACGTGCGCGACAGCGGCGGGAACTGGCGCACACTGTGCGTGTTCGGCATCGGCGCGGGCGGCCGCGAGTACTACTGTCTGGACATCACCGATCCCGACAGTCCGGAGTTCCTGTGGCGCTTCAGCGGCACGACCGCGAACCCCCTGGGCGAAACCTGGTCCGTGCCGGCGCTGGGCCGCTTCGGCCCGGCCACCGCCGATTACCCCAACGGGGTGTTCGGCGCGGTGGTGGGATCCGGGTTCAACCTGAATCCGTCGTTCCCCGAACCCGCCAAGCTGGGCAAGTCGGTGTACATCCTCAACCTCACCGATCCGACCAACGGAGTGCCCTCAGTCATCTACTCCTACCACATGGCCGACACCTCCACGACCGCGTTCGGGGCGTCGCCCACCGCCCTGGTCAGCCGGGTGGGGAACTGCTTCTTCGCCCCGCCGGTGGCCTTCGTGTCGCCTCGGGACCGCGATCCGTACGTGGACGAGGTCTATATCGGCGACTATGACGGCAACCTGTACCAGTTCGTCCTGGACAAGGCCAATATCACCAACACGACCGCCCGGCTGATGTTTCAGGCCAAGAACGGCACGCCCATCTACTCGGTGCCGTTTGTGGCCACGATCAACCTGCCCGGCATCGGCTACAAGACGCTCATCGCGTTCAACGAGTACGGCAAGCCCATCGACTCGGCGTACGGCGCCCGGTCGGCCGGCGTGATGTACTGCCTGGTCAAGGAGAACCTGCCGACGTCCGGCGTCATCCCCGTCTCCGACCTGATCGCCAGCACCGGCGCGACCACCACCTTCAACCCGAGCACCAGCAAGGGCTTCTACTTCGAGTTCCCGGGAGCCTCGGAGGGTGAGTCCTCGCCCTTCCGGCCCACCGTCTTCTTCACCAAGGACCGGGCCTGGATCGCCACCACCTCCTACAAGTTCTTCGTCGGCGGCACGACCTGCGATCCGATCAACCACACCGTCGGCGCCGGCACGTCGTCGGCGTACGTCTTCAACGCGCTGAACGGCGGGTACTTCAACTCCACTCCGGTGGAGCTGTCATCCGGTGGCAGCTGGTACGGCCGCGCCTCGGCATTCCACAAGGGCGCCCGCGGCGAAGGCTGGATCGACATCGGCACCGGCGAAACGTGGGGCTGGGGCTACAGCCAGAGCCACGACAAGTTCGAGAAGTTCGACGCCGCGGCCGGCAACATCACCTACGACATGAATCCCACGGCCGGCGTGGAAGTCCGGATGAACTACTGGCGCGAATTCAAATAGTCCGCCAATCCGGCCGGAAGGAGCCCGCTGCCTTCCGGCCGTTTTCTATCCGCCGCCGCGCCGTCCGGACACCGGCCGGCGGCGCGAGTCTAACGGAGACTTCTCATGAACCTGACACGCTTGATGACGGGAGCGATGCTCGTTCTGGCGCTCGGGACACTGGCGACGGCCGACGGCCCGAACACCCAGCAAACTCCGGCCAAGGGGACGAAGCCGCGCACCTACAACGACGAGTCGCTCAAGCAATACCGCGGGAAGGGCAATATCACCACCTCGGCGCAACCGCAGGCCGCCAAGGCGGCCGGAAAGCCCGGCACGGCGACGCCGGATGAGATGTTCATCGCCGACCTGGGCACGGAAGGACAGGCCATCCGGAATGCCTATTACGCCGCTCGCAAGGACAATCAGCGCGGCAACGACGAACTGGCCAAGCTGTCGGTGCGCTGGACGGATTTGCACAGCAAGCTGGGCAGCGCCCGGACGGCGCGGGAGCGCACCCGCCTCCGGAAGGAAGTGAACGCCGTGCAGACGGAAATGGCCGAGGCCACCCAGACGGTTAACCGGGCGGACCAGCGCATGCAGGAAGCCCTGGAGAAGGCCGACAAGGCCAAGATCCTGAGGCCGCCGCCGGCCGGGGTGAAGGTGGAAAAAGCCGCTTCGGCGCCCGTGGATCCGGGTCGTTGATCCCGACTGCGGACACCGGCGGCAGGGGAGGTCAGGCACCGTGCATCTGCGGCTCATACTGATTGGTGTGTGGCTGGGGGCCACGCTGTCCGCCTGGGCGCTTCCGGCGGATGTCCTCGTCCTGAACCTGGACCGCAACCAGACCGACACCGGGCCCGACCCCAACAGCTCCACGACGAGCATCCGGGCGCTGCTCACGGAGCTGGGCTACTCGCACGCGTACCAGGAAGTGAGCCTCCACGACCACGCCACCCTGGCCGAGATCGACTACGGCGACTATCAGCTGGTCATCGTCGCCGTGGGAGTCAACTGTCTCTTTCAGCACGCTCACATCTTCAACGCCGCGGAGGGGCAGCACCTGGTGGACTACCTGAACGCCGGCGGCCGGGTGTACATGGAAGGCGGCGACGTCTGGTACCAGGACCCGAAGAACAACGGCGGGTTCAACTTTTGCGCCGCGTTCGGGATCAACTACAGCCAGAGCAGCGACGGCGGAGCAGCCGACCTGTGGCACATCCGCGGGCTGTCGGCCGCGGCGCCCGTCACCACGGGGCTGGCGTTCGACTACGGGCAGGACAACTGCTTCATCGACGTGATCATCCGCCAGCAGGGCGTCGGCACGCCGATCTTCAAGAACATCAAGAACGACCCGCCCAACTACACCGAAACGACCATTGCCGTGGCCCGCGATGCCGGTGCGTACCGGACCATCGCCGGTGCCTTCGAGTTCGGCGGACTGGTGGACGGCGCGGGGAACAACACCCGTCGGCACCTGCTCGAGATGTACCTCGACTTCTTCGGCGTGGAGCCGGGCGGATCCCGCTACGGTGACCTGGACGGGGACGGAACAGTCACGGGGGCCGACCTGGTCCTGCTGGCCGAATACCTGGCGGCGAACATTGCCGGCTTCGCGGTGGCGCCGGAGTGGGCCGACCTGGACACCTCCGGCCGCGTGGACGTCGTGGACCAGACCATTCTGGACCATTTTCTGGCCGGCCACATCCCGGCGCTGCCGCTCAGCCGCTGACCGCGTCGCGGAAACGGGGCGGGCATGGCAAAATGTTGGCGGGTCGGTGTCAACATCTTGCCCTGCACCGCAATTTGACGTACAATACACACACCAAAGTAGTCGGGAGTATTGCCATGAAAAAACTGGCTTTCTGGATTGTGGTGCTCGCCCTGGCCGCGCCGCTCTCGGCCCAGAGCATTGTGGATCTGGCCAAGCAAAACCGGAAGGACCGCGAAAGCAAGAAGCCGGCCAAGGTTTACACCAACCAGGATTTGCGATCCAGCAAGGGGAACGTGTCCACTTCCGGCTTGCCGCAGCCGCCCGCCGACCAGACGCCGGCCGAAGGCGAAGCCGCCGAACCCGCACCCACCCAGGATCAGGTCAACGAAGAGTACCAAGGCCGGATCGTCACCAAGTGCCGCGAGCTTCAGGACCTGCGGCGCCAGCGGGATGTGGCCCAGTTGAACCTGACCGACGCCCGCAACGCCTACATGAACGAGTCCAGCGGACATTACGCCAACTCGGTGCTCAAGCCGCAATGGGACAAGGCCAGACAGCGCCTGGATGACCTGGAGGCCGGGTACAAGAAGGCGGAGGCCGAACTGGGCGAGCTCAAGGAAGAAGCGCGCCGCAAATCGGTTCCGGCCGGCGTGATCCGCAAGGCGGAGGACGAGGGCATGGCCCAGCCTCCGCCGACCCCGCCGACCAGGAAATAAACCCGTCGGCCCGGGCGGACGTACATGGAGATGGGGCGGGGCAGCCGATCCGTCGGCCATGTCATATCCCTTGGCTGATTCGAACCGGCGGATGAACACGCCCCATGAACCGAGCCGACGAACATCCTCCCCAAAAAAACCGGCCGGGCAGTGACCCGCCGGCGCCCGGCGCGAGCCGGGTGCTGGTTGTCGAGGACCGCACGGCGCTGCGCCAGATGCTGACGGAATTTCTGACGGGGAAGGGTTACCAGGTGGACGCCGCCGGCGGCCTCCAGGAAGGGTTGGCCCGGTTCCACGGCGCCCGTTATCACATGATCGTCCTCGATCTCAAACTGCCGGACGGTTCGGGCATGGAACTCCTCCGGACGGTCCGGCAGGCGGAGCCCACCCAGCCGGTCATCCTGATGACTGCCTACGGCTCCATCGAGGAATCGGTCCAGGCCATCAAGTACGGGGCGGTGGATTTCATCCAGAAACCCCTCAATCTGGAGCAGCTCCATGCGCTGATCCAGCGCGGCATCGAGTTCCGCCGCCTGGAGGACGAGGTCCTGCTGTACCGCGAGGAGTTCCGCGAGGCCCGCAAGCTGCCGCTGCTAATCAGCCGCAACCCGGCGATGGAGGCCGTGGCCCGGCAGCTCCAGCGGATGGCCGCCACGGGGGCTACCATCCTGCTGCTGGGCGAGAGCGGGACCGGCAAGGAGCTGTTCGCCCGGACCATCCACCTGCTCTCGCCGCAATCGGCGGGGCCGTTCGTCGAGGTCAACTGCGCCGCCATTCCCGAGACGCTCATCGAAAACGAGCTGTTCGGCCATGTGCGGGGGGCCTACACCGGCGCGGAGTCGGCGATGAAGGGCAAATTCGAGCTGGCCGTCGGCGGCACGCTCTTCCTGGACGAGATCGGCGACATGCCGGTGAGTGTTCAGGCCAAGCTGCTCAAGGCGCTCGAGGAGAAACGGATCAGCCCCATCGGCGGCACGTTCCAGGTGGCCGTCGACGTGCGGATCGTCGTGGCCACCAACCGCGATCTGGAGGCGGAGATGGCCGAGGG
>JAGOHA010000180.1 GCA_017996395.1 Acidobacteriota bacterium
ACCATCAACCAGTTAATCAGAAGCCGATCCGCCGCGCCTCCTGGCCCGGCTTGAGCCGCGTCTCCTCCGCCAGCGCCGCCACCAGCGCCCCCGGCGTGACGTCTTCGCGGGGCCGCAGGGCGAACCGGTCCCGCACCACCCGGAAGTCCCCCGGCGCCAGCCGGCGCAGCGCCCGCAGCGCGGCCTCGGCCGCGGGGTCCAGCGCCCGCGCCGCCAGCGGGCCGAGCAGCCGGCCGAACAGCAGCACGGCGCCGTCGGGAGTGAGCCAGTCGAAGCCCGCCTTGACCTGGAAGCGCCGGATCGACGCCTCGTCCAGCCCCGTCAGGCGATTGGTGGTGCAGACGAGAATCCCCCGGTAGCGCTCCATGGTGGTCAGGAACGCGTTGGTGAAGCTGATCTCCCATGAGTGCCGGGCGCCGGCGCGGGGAAACAGGAACGTGTCCGCCTCGTCGATCACCAGCACCGCGCCGGCCTGCTCCGCCTGATAAAACGCCAGCCGGATGTTCTTTTCGGTTTCCCCGACGTAACAGTTCAGGAGCTCCGCTCCCTGTTTCACGTGCAGCTCGCGGCCCAGGCGCTCCGCCAGGTGGCGGGCCAGCTCGCTCTTCCCCGTCCCCGGCGGGCCGTGGAAGAGCAGGTTCAGGTTGCGCACCGGGCCGGCGTCGCCGCCCGCGCGGAGGCGTTCGCTGAAGGCCGACGCCGTGGCCACCAGCGCCGGCAGGTCGGTGTCGAGGTTCAGGGCGTCCAGGGTGTAGTTCGGCTCCACCGTGTCGGCGTCCGCCGGCGGCACGCCGTGGGTGAGCCGGTGGTGGGCGTCGAGGGCCGCCCGGACGGCCTCGCGGAAGGCGGGGCTGCCGGGGGGCGCCGCCGCCCGGGCCTGCTTCACCGCCAGGTCCACCGGGCCGGCGGCGCACGGGTAGCGCGCCGCCAGCCGGGCGATCTCCGCCGGGGCGAACGCCCGCCGCGCCCGGTTGGCCCGGAGCACCGACTCCCACACCTGCACCCGCTGGGCCCGGTTCAACGGCAGGAAGGGGACGCTGAAGGCGAAGCGGCGCCGGACCGACTCATCGATCCCCTCGATGGAGTTGACGATCCAGATCATCCGCGCGCCGGGCGCCTCCATCAGCTCGCAGAGCCAGGCCTTGGACCGCGGCTCGCGCATCATCCCGAACATCGACTGGGTGTTCAGCAGGTCGTCCGCCTCGTCCACCACCACCAGCGACCCCTCCCCCTGGCTGGTCAGGTTCAGGCACGCCTGGATGGCGGCGCGCCGCTTCGCCGGGTTGTTCTCCGCGTCCGCCGTCACCGCGTAGGCCGGCACCCGCAGGTGCCGGGCCAGCGCCCGGGCGAAACTGGTCTTGCCGGTGCCCGGCGCCCCGTAGAGCAGCACGTGGGCGGGATGCTCCGGCCGCTGCGCCAGCAGCCGCGCCAGGTGCGCCACCGTCCCGTCGGGCACCAGGTGGCGCTCCAGCGCCAGCGTCGCCCGGGGCAGGCGGGCGAACAGCCCGCCGGTGGCCAGGTTCAGGGTGGGCTGGTGGAACAGGTTCAGGAAGTCGCGGCTCAGCGAAAAGCCGCGCTCCAGCTCGATCAACTCCAGCCGGCGCAGCGTCCCCTCCAGCGTCGCGGCGAGCGCCGGGGTGGAGATCCCCCCGAGCAGCGCCTGCAGGTAGCGCCGGTTGGTGTAGAGCTGGCACTGGAGATGGCCCACGATGTACGCCTCCGCCGGCGGGAACGAGCCGGCGACGAAGAGGAGGATCGCCAGCTCGCGCTCCGGCTCGCTGAGCGCCAGCATCTTCTGGAAGCGCGCCGCGCGCTGCTCGAAGTCGCTGCGCGGCCCGCCGGCCAGCTCCCGCTCCCGCGCCGCCGCCAGTTCCGGCAGCAGCTGCAGCACCTCGTCGGCGGCGCGGCGATCGCAGTGGCCCAGCGCCTCGGCCGCCTCGTGGGGCCACACATCGGGCCGGTAGCGGCACTCCTCGAACTCCTGCTCGTAGTGCCGGCGATCCGGCTCCTCCAGGTGGTCCAGGATCACCGCGTTGAGGGGCTCCACCGCCGGTCCGAGGAGGATGCCCGCGAACTCCAGCAGCTCCCGGTCCAGCGGGACGGGCACGGACACGAGCCGCCGCAGGTATTCCGCGCACCGCCGCCGCAGGGCCCGCTCGTTGGGATCGCCCGTCGGCACCGCCGGCTGCCCGAGGAAACGCCGTCGCCGGCGCCAGTGATTGTGTTTGTCGTGGATGCTCATCGCGCACCTCCCCGCCGGCCGTCGCCGGCGGCGGCCGCGTCGAACGGCATGACGCGGTACACGTGGGCGTCCCCCTGGAAACGGCCGTACTGGCTCCACGGGAGCGCGGCGCGCCCCTCCAGGAGCACCGGCCGGTTCTCCGGCCGCTCGAAGTGGGCCCGCAGCTCGGGGTAGACGGCCAGCGCCAGGTCGAACTGCACCGGGTGGCGGCCCATGTTGTCGGTGACCAGGTACTCCGCGCCCATCAGGCCGAGGAAGAACCAGAGGAACTTGAAGTTCACGTGGCCGCCGCCGCCGCACCCCGCGCCGTCGCGGATGTTCACCAGGGTGTGCACCCGCAGCCCGCGCGCCAGCACCGCCCGGAGGAAGAAGCTGACGTTCTCGGTGGTGACGTAGAGCAGGGTCCGCTCGTAGCGGCCCAGCACCGTCGACTCCACCTCCGCGTCCACGAGATAGATCCGCCCCGAGCCGGGACGCGGCTCGGGGAAGACCACGAGCTCGGGCCGCACGGCCAGGCCGAGCCCGGGCGCGACGAGCGGGGTGACGCGCACGGCCCGGATGCGGGTCTTCTCGCCGTCGAACAGATCGATCGGCCCGCGGCCGCCGGCGCGCAGCCACGGGTGGTAGTCGGTGTGGACGTACACGTCCGGGGCCGTCTCGAACACCGGCTGGTCGAATCGCCTCTCGGCCCGGAAGCGCGCGGGGTGCAGGTGCAGCAGGTCGCGGTAGTCGTTCCCGCTGCTCGGGTACCAGAGGAGCCGCGGATCGCGCCCCAGCGCCGCCAGCCGCGCCAGGAAGTCGGCCCAGTGGGCGTCCCCGTCGGGGCGCGCGGGCCGCAGGCAGTCGCGGAAAAAGTGGTGGTTGGGTTTATCGCTCATGGGACCTCCTTTTGAATTGTCGATTGTGCCGGTCGTGGTCGGTCCGCCCGCGGAGCCAGGCGCAGTGGGCGCGGAGCACGGCGCGGGTGACGGCGTTGCTCCGGCCCGTGGCGTTGTGGCGGGCCACCGCCCCCTGGACCGCGGCGATGGCGAGCCCCAGGGCCGTGAAGGCGGGGCGGGTCCAGGGCGACGGGGACCCGAGCGCCGCCGCCGCGGCGGTCCCCGTGATCAGGGCGGCCAGGGCGAACACGCCCCAGGTCGCCCGGCGCATCCCCCAGCGGGCCATGGCGGTGCGCGCCAGGGGGTTGGTCTCGCCGTCCGGCGAGCCGATCCGGCGGAGCGTGGTCCGGCAGTCCAGCCACTTGGTGGCCAGCAGCGCGGCGACGGTGATGATGACGGCGGCGTTCATCGCGCCCTCCCGCCGCCGTCGCAGGCGGCCGCGAGCGCCGCGGCGCCCTCGGTGCGCTCCCAGGTGAAGCCGTCCCCCTCGCGGCCGAAGTGGCCGTAGGCGGCGGTGGCCCGGTAGACGGGCCGGTCCAGGCGCAGGTGCCGGATGATCTCCCGCGGCCGCAGGGGGAAGTGCCCGCGCACCGCCTCCTCCAGCCGGCGCTCGTCCACCCGGGCGGTGCCGAACGTGTCCACCCGCACGCTCACCGGGTCGGCCACGCCGATGGCGTACGCCAGCTGCACCTCGGCCCGCTCCGCCAGTCCCGCCGCCACGACGGTCTTGGCGATGTGCCGGGCCAGGTAGGCGGCCGAGCGGTCCACCTTGGTGGGATCCTTCCCCGAGAAGGCGCCGCCGCCGTGGCGGGCGGCGCCGCCGTAGGTGTCCACCATCAGCTTGCGCCCGGTGAGGCCGCAGTCGGCCGCCGGCCCGCCCATGGTGAAGGGGCCGCCGGGGTTGATGTGGCAGGCCGTCCGCGCGTCCAGAAACTCCGGGGGGATGGCCGCCGCGATCACCCGCTCGCGGATGTCGGCCTCGAGCCGCTTCGGCGCGACGCCCGGCGCGTGCTGGGCGCTCACCACCACCGCGGCCACGCGGACGGGGCGCCCGCCGCGGTACTCCACCGTCACCTGGGTCTTGCCGTCGGGGCCGAGGTAGGCGAGCGTGCCGTCGCGGCGCACCGCCGCCAGGCGCCGGGCCAGCGCGTGGGCCAGGGCGATGGGGAGCGGCATGAGCGCCGCGGTCTCGCGGCAGGCGTAGCCCACCATGAGCCCCTGGTCGCCGGCGCCGCCGTCGCGGACCGCCCCGGCGATCTCGGGCGACTGCCGCTGCACCCGGCAGTCCACCTCGCAGGTCCGCCCATCCAGTCCGGCTTCGGCGCTGTCGTAGCCGATGTCGAGGAGGACGCCCCGCGCGATCGTCGGGATGTCGATCTCCGCGCGGGTGGTGATCTCGCCGGCCACCGTGACCCGGCCGGGCGTGAGCAGCACCTCGCAGGCCACGCGGCCGGCGGGGTCCTGGGCCAGCACCACGTCGAGCACGGCGTCGGCGATCTGGTCGGCCACCTTGTCGGGGTGCCCCTCCGTGACCGACTCGGACGTGAAGGAATCCGTCTGTTCTCTTCGCCTCATGCACATACCTCCTTGTGAATTGGTTTC
>JAGOHA010000181.1 GCA_017996395.1 Acidobacteriota bacterium
GCGCCGGCAACCCGAAGTGGTCGCCGGACGGCCGCTGGCTGTCGTTCGTGTCGAGCCGGGACGGCGGCAAGAACCAGCTGTTCCTCATCAGCCCGGACGGGGGCGAGGCGGTGCGGATCACCGACGTAAAGGACGGCGGCGGAGATTACGAGTGGTCGGCGGACGGCTGCCAGATCGCCTTCCTCGCCGAGGAGCCGGAGGTGCCGGCGGACAAGGACCGGACGGAGCACCTGGGCGACTTCCGGGTGGTCCGCAGCGACTACCGCCACACCCATCTCTGGACCATCGACGTGGCGAAGGCCCTGGAAACGCCCGCCGCCGGCGTGCAGCGGACGAAGGGGCGCGATTTCAACGTGGGCGACTTCGCCTGGTCGCCCGACGGCACCCGGATCGCCTTCAGCGCCACGGTGAATCCCGACCTGGTGCAGGGCGCCAGCGCGGACATCTACCTGCTGAAGCTCGCGGACGACACGGTGACGAAGATCGTGGACCAGCCCGGCCCTGACACGTCGCCCGTCTGGTCGCCCGACGGCGCCCGGATCGCCTTCGCCTCGGCCATGGGCAACCCACGGTACTACGCGCTCAACACGCGGCTGGCGGTGCTGCCGGTCGCCGGCGGCGCGCCCGTGTCGCTCACGGACGCCTTCGATGAGAATCCGCGCCTGATGACCTGGAAAACGGACGGCATCTATTTCTCGGCCCTGCAGCGCACCGCCATGCACCTGTTCCGGGTGAGCCCCGAAGACCGCCGAATCGACCGGGTGTCGCAGCCCGACGGCCTGCTGGCCGGCGCCTTTAGCCTGACGCGGGACGGCCGCACCGTGGCGTTCCTCGCCGGCGCCCCCGACGCGCTCCCGGAGGTGTTCATGACTGCGGTGGAGCCGTTCGCGCCGCGCCGCCTCACCGACTTCAACGCCCAGACGGCCAGCCTCATCCTGGGCACCCGCGAGCTCGTCACCTGGACCAGCCGGGACGGCGAGCCCATCGAGGGCGTGCTCATCAAGCCGGCCGACTTCGACCCGGCCAAACGATACGCCCTCCTCTGCGTCATCCACGGCGGGCCCACCGGCATCGACCGGCCGGTGCTCCTCCTGCCCGACTCCCGCTACTACCCGGCGGACATCTGGGCGGCGCGCGGCGCGCTGGTCCTGAAGGTGAACTACCGCGGCAGCGCCGGCTACGGCGAGCGGTTCCGCACACTCAACGTGCGCAACCTGGGGGTGGGCGACGCCTGGGACGTGCTCTCGGGCGTGGACCACCTGGTGGCGAAGGGGTGGGTGGACCCCCGGCGGGTGGGCTGCATGGGCTGGAGCCAGGGCGGCTACATCTCGGCGTTTCTCACCACGTCCTCGGACCGTTTCGCCGCCATCTCGGTGGGCGCCGGTATCTCCAACTGGGCGACCTACTACTACAACACCGACATCACTCCCTTCACGCTCAACTATCTCGGCGACGATCCGGTGGACGACCCGGAGATCTACCGCCTCACCTCGCCCATGAGCTACATCAGGGAGGCGAAGACGCCCACCCTGATCCAGCACGGCGAGAACGACCGGCGCGTCCCCATCCCCAATGCCTATGAGTTGCGCCAGGGCCTCGAAGACCGGGGCGTGCCGGTGGCGATGGTGGTGTACAAGGGCTTCGGCCACGGCATCGGCAAGCCGCGGGCGTCGCGCGCCGTCATGCGCCACAATCTCGAATGGTTCGGCCACCATCTGTGGGGCGATCCCAAGCCCGACTTCACCCGGCCCGAGGTGCCCAAAGCCGACAAGAAGGAAGAGAAGTAAGCCGCGCCCGGCGGCCCGCGCTCGCCGGGCGCGGGCCGCTGTCCCACTCACCCTCCGTTCGAAAGCACTCGGCTTTTCGAGCCCTCATCAATTATTGAGCGTTTAAGTCGGCACGCGATTGTCACCCGGGGCGCAGGAGAAACCAGCGGCGTCGTCCGTGATTCTCTTGACACCGTGGTCCCGATTCGATACGTTTGCGCCAATCTGCATTTTTCAAACCGAGGGTGTCTTATGTGCGGGGAGCGGTGTGCGACGGGGAATACATCCGTCTGGATATCCATTCTGATCCTCTCGATGAGTGTGGTGCCCCTGATGGGAAGCGGCGGGGAGCCCCGGATCCGGCCGCTCGACGAGCGGCGCCTGCAGGCGCTGGCGGTGGTGGAAACAGGCTTCCACCGGTTTGAGGGCGACGACCTGGAGGCGGCCATTCGGAAGGGCGATGCGGATCGGGTCACGGCGTATCTCGATGCCGGCTGGGGGCCGGACCAGCCCCTCGACCTGACCGGCAAGCGGCCGCTGCACCAGGCGGCTGAATACGGCCAGGCCGCCATCGTCCGGTTGTTGCTGGCACGGGGCGCCGACCCCAACGCGCCTGACAAACAGGGGGCCACGCCCCTGGATCGCGCGGCCTATGCCGGGAAACTCGAGGTGGTCACGCTGATGCTGGACGGAGGCGCGGACATCCAGGGTGCCGGCCGGAGCGCCCTCTTTTCGACTCTCAGCGGGGAGAACTGCGCCGCGACCATCCGCCTGCTCCTCGCGCGTGGAGCCGATCCGGGACAATGCAACGCAGACGGTCTGACGCCGCTGATGGCGGCGGCGCGGTGGAACCGGGACGAAGCCCTGGCAACGCTGCTGGAAAAACCGGATCCGGCCGTGCTGGCCCGGCGGGACAAGCACGGGCAGACCGCGCTCGGCTACACGCTGTCCAGCGACGTTAAGCAGCTGCCGGCCACGCGCCTGCTGCTGGCGGCCGGCGCCGATCCCGTCGCGCCCGGCGGCAAGGTGACCGACCTGGAACGGGCCTGGCAATACCGGAGCCCCGCCGGCCCCGACCTGGAGGCGGCGGTGCTCCGGCGCGATCCGCTCGCAGCGGGCGCGCTTCTCGGGCCGGCCATCCTGCATGACCGGATGGATTTCGCCGCGGCGTTGCTGGCCGCGGGCGTGCCCGCCGACAAGCTGGATCGGAAAACCCGGCTGTTCCTGGCCGCCGCCACGGGCGATGCGGTCACGCTGGTCGCCGCGTCCGACCAGGAGCTCCTGGGGACCAAAGGCATCAGCGACGAGACGCTGCTGGGCCGGGCGGCACGCCACGCCCAGCCGGCCACGGTCCGCGTGGCGCTCGCGGCGCTGAAGCGACAACAGGCCACGTGGCCGACGCCGCCCAAACCGCCGTGGGGCTGTCGGGAGATGCTGGACGCGGCCGAAGGTGGCGACGCCGTGGTGGTGCAGAATCTCCTCGCGGCCGGGGCCGATCCCAACACCCGCGATTTTCAGGGGTACCGTCCGCTGCACCGGGCCGCACGCGGCGGCCACCACGCGGCGGCCACCATCCTGCTGGCCCACGGGGCCGATCCGAACGCCGCCAACAACTGGGGAGAGATGCCCCTCGTGTCGGCGGCTCAGGCCGGAAGCACGGGCGTTGTTCAGGCACTGCTGGCCGCCCAGGCTGATGTCAACGGCCGAGCGTTCCGCGGCGTGACGCCTCTGCTGGCGGCCGTCCAAGCCGGCCGATCAGATGTCGCCTGGGTGCTGGTGGCGGCCGGGGCCAATCCCTATCTGGTTTCGAGCCACGACAACAGCTGTGCGGCGCTGGTCGCCGCCGCTAGCGGTGATCCGGAGCTGATGAACGCGGTCGCACCGGCGTGCACGGAACAAATGTTTCTGGCGGTGACCGATGACGATCGAAGTGCCGGTGCCGTCTTCGCCCGCCGGCTGTTGTACCGGGCCATCGACGACGGACGGGCGGACCTGGTCCGGTCCTTGCTCCGGGTCGGGGTGCGGCCCGATATCGGCAGCGGCAACTTCTCCCGGCCGCCGCTGGCCGAGGCGGCGGCACTCCGGAAAGTCGAGATCCTGGATGTGTTGCTCAAGGCCGGTTTCGATGCCAGCGAGAAATACCGTGGCTGGACTGTCCTGACAGCCGCCGTAATCCATCCCGATCGCTGGAAAAACACCGCCGTCTGGGGCGATGTGCCGGACAACCCCCCGTCGTTCGACCGGCTCCCGCCGGATCCGGAAGCCCGCCGGGTGATCGAATTCCTCGTGGCGGCGGGCGCGGACCCCAACGCCCGCAACGAAGAGGGTCAGACGCCGCTCATGATCGCCGCCGCCCGGGGTGGCCCGGAGGCGGTCACGGCCCTGACGGCTGCCGGCTCCCGGTTGGAAGACGAAGGCGGTGAGGGCGGAAACCGCGCGTTGAATTTCGCCGCCGCGGAAGGCAACGTCCCGGCGGCGGCGGCGCTCCTCGACGCCGGCGCCTCCCCCGACGGCGGTCAGACTCCGCCTCTTTGGACCGCCTGTTACACCGCGAACTGGGACGTCGCCCGGCTGCTGCTCGGCCGCGGCGCCAAACCCGATGCCGGCCCGGAAGACGGATACCGGACGCCGCTCATGGAGGCGGCCGCCCGGGGCAACACGGAAATAGTGCAAGCCCTGCTCGACGCCGGCGCCGATCCGCGCCTGGCACGGGCAGGGGGGGTTGCCCTGGCGGTTGCCGCTCGGGCGGGCCATCGGGAAGCGGCCCGGCGCATCTACCGGGTTCAGTATGCCCGTGTGCCGGAGATCAGCCCCGGGACAGAGCCGGTCGGTGACGATCTGTATGATTGGTGCGAGGAAGACAGCGGTCTGTATCCGGAATACTATCCCCCAGCCGATGCAGCCGATGCCGGGGCTGAGTATGCAGAGGAAGTTGGGGAGCAAAAAA
>JAGOHA010000052.1 GCA_017996395.1 Acidobacteriota bacterium
TTCGACCCGCGTGCCGCGGGTCGCCGGAGGGATACCGGCGGGGCGTAGATACACGGGCGCATCCAGCGTGAGGTGATGCTTGCTGGCACGCTCCGCCACCCGAACGATCGCAGGGTTCCAGCTCCGCGGAATTGGGCTCTAGATCACGATCATGATTATGATCACGAGTACGATCACAATCGCGAGCACGAGGCTGAGACACGAGCCTGTCGGCACGCCGTGCACGTCGCGGTAGCACTCGTCATCGTGGAGCCCTTCCCAGTGCCGGCGCGCCTCTTCGAGGTCGTCATCCGAAGCGGGTTGCGTCGGATCAGGCAATTGTTCATCAGCCATTGTATGCGTCCCCCCTTGTAGCGATCCCCGGCGTCAGCGAGTCCGCCGGGTGGCTGCCGCCGTTCATGATGATGAAACTGTTTGCCCGCATGGTGATTGATGTCGCGCGGGGGAAGAAGGATCCCCCGACTCCCATGTGACGATGGCTCCCATCCAGCGTGTGTGTGACTGAAGACAATGACCGATGATCAGTGGTCAGAAAAACAGTGTTCGCCCGGCGATGCTCACGCTCGCCGGCCCAGTGCTTCGGCCAGCCGCCGCCCGAGCGCCAGCGCCGCCTCCTGCTCGCTGGCCTTGGCCAGCGAACCGTCGGGGTTGAAGGCCTTGTGGGCGAAGGGCACGACCAGCTGGTCCGGCAGCACCAGCACGGCCAGATGATTGAGGAACAACCGGAGCAGCATCAGGCTGCGGATGCCGCCGAAGCCGCCCGGCGAGGCGGCCATGATGACCGCCACCTTGCCCTTGAACGCCATCAACCCCGGCTCGTCGTCGCTCTCGGTGCGGGAGGCCCAGTCCAGGGTGTTCTTGAGCAGCGGCGTGAAGGCGCTGTTGTACTCGGGCGACGCGATGAGGAAGCCGTCGTGGGCGGCGAGCAGCTGCTTGAAGGCGCGGGCGTGCTCCGGCATGCCGTCACTTTCCTCCAGATCCTGGTTGAAGAACGGCATGGGATAGTCCGCCAGGCTGACGAGGGTGACTTCGGCGCCGGCGGCGCGGGCGCCGGCGGCGGCGATGCCGACCAGCCGCTGGTTGAACGACTCGGCCCGGGCGCTTCCCGAGAAGGCAAGGATTCTGGGCATGGCGGTGTCCTCCGGTTGGATTCACTCTATTGTATCGCGAAAATCCGGTGCCTGTCGCCATGCCCTATTTCGCATCAACATTTTGCAGGCGGCGAGGTGTCGGTGCTTGCGCCCGGCGGAACGGCGCGGTACCATTAGCGTTTTGTGACGCGCCCCGGTGGCGCCGTCGTCCCATTCGAACGCTTGGATGCCGTATGGCAGGGCACTCAGACAACGTTTCGCACCACCAACTGGCCGGCTGGATGCGGGGAGCCGCATATGCGGTGGTGATCGTCGTTCCGCTTCTGGTTATTCCCGGCCTGGAGACCCCGTTTTCGACGCCCAAAACCATCGTGCTCGCGGCCTGGGTGGCGCTCGGCCTGGCAGCGCTCGTTTGGGCGCGGGCCAACCCGCTGGCGCGGCTGGATCCGGTGCTGTTCGCCCTCCTGGCCGGCTGGCTGGGAGCCGTCGCCCTGTCGGCCCTGACGGGCGCCGCGGCGTCGCCGGCGGCGCTACTGGCGGCCGTGCTGCCGGCGGCGGCGTTCATCGTGCTGCTGGGATTGCGCCCGAAGCCGGACGGACTGATGCGTGCCGCGGCCGCCGCCGGACTGGCGGTGGCGCTGGTCGCCGTGTTGCAGTGGGCCGGCGCCGACCCCTTCCGCCTGTTCGGGTGGACGGGACCGGCGGGCGGTTCGGACCGGCTGCGGGTATTCGCCACCCTGGGCAATCCCAACTTCGTCGCCGCGTTTCTCACCGCGGCCCTGCCCGCCGTGTGGGCGGCGGCGCGGACGCTGGCGCCGCCGTGGCGCCTGGCTCTCATTGTGCCGGGTGCCGCCCTGGTGACCGGCGGCATCCTCGCCACCGGCTCCCGTGCTCCGGTCGCGGCCGTGCTGGCCTGGGCGGGTTGGGCCCTGCTCCGCAGCGCGGCGCGCCGGACGCGGCTGGCGCTGGGGCTGGCGCTGGGGTTGGCGGCGGCGGGCGCGCTCGTCGTGATGCTTTCGACGGCCCGGCCGCTGGACGAAACCATGCGGGGGCGCGCCCACATCTGGCGCACCGCGCTGGCCCACGTGACCGAGGCGCCGTGGCTCGGCTTCGGTCCGGGCGGATTCGAGCTCTTCTTCCCGCGCTGGGAGACCGACCGGCTGGCCGCGGCGCCCGCAACCGAACGGCGGTTCGCCGGACTGGCGGCTCACGCGCACAACGACTACGTGGAGGCGCTGGTGGACCACGGCGTCCTCGGACTGGCGCTGTTCGTGGCGTTCCCGGCGGTGATGCTGTGGCGATTCGCGGCCGCCCGCAAGGCCGAACCGACAGCGGCCGCCGCGGGGGCGGCCGCCGGGGCGGTGGGCGTCCTGGCCGTGGCCTGCGTGGATTTCCCGTTTCACCGACCGGCTGAAACGTTTTTCTTCTGGCTCTATCTAAGCATCGTATGCGACGCAATCTTATCTTTTCCGACGGCGCCGAAGGAACCGCAGGCGGTTACCCGGCAGGCCGCTCCGGAAGCCAATTCAGGAGGACCCGTATGAGTGGCAGTCTGATTCGCAAGGTGGCCCTGGCCCTGGTGGGCCTGGCTCTGGTGCTCGGGTTTGCCCGGGGGGCGCTGACGAAATTTCAGCAGCAGCGCCAGGCGATCATCGCCAAGGCCGAGGCGGAGCGGAACCGGCTGGGGATCAACGACCGGAAGACGCTGTACGCCAAGTATCCGACGCCGGAGATCGGACTGGTGACCGCGGCCTGCCTGGCGCCGGGCGAGACCGGTGAAGTGATCCTCAAGGGCCAGTTCCCGCCCGGCACCAAGGTCCTGTTCGATTCGGACCGGATCGAGGTGCTCCGGGAGAACATCACGCCCACCGAGTACCGCGCCACGGTCAAGGTGCCGCCGGACATCACACCGATGTCGGTCCGCATCGAGGTCATCACCCCGGTGAGCGCCGCCCACGCCAATCGGGACAACGTCATCGTGATCACCGGCAAGTACGAGTGGCTGCTCAAGGCCGCCAACGGCTGGCGGATCCGGGCCTTCCTGCTGGAGGACAACCGGTGCCAGGCGGAGAACGGCAAGATGAAGTACACCGTGGAATTCTACCGCGGCGCGGAGACCAAGCCGTTCGAGACCCGCACCGCGACACTGCGCTACGACCAGTACAGCACCACGACACCGTACAATTTCGACATCGAAGCGGAGGTTGCCGGGGGGAAAGCCCAGAAAGAGATGGAGGAGATCGCCCGCAAGTTCCAGTCGGGCAACCTGTCCGATGCGGAGATGACGAAACTGATGGCCCGGATGGAACAAATCCAGCAGGAACTGCAGGCGGAGTACGCGAAGATGGCCTCGCCCGATTATATCCGCCAGCTCGAGGAAAAGAAGCAGCAGTTCGGCTGCGAGGACATGTACCTGAAAGTGACGGGCACGCAGGTCGACGGCTACCTGCGGTGCAGCGAGAAAGTGGGCAGCGAGATCGCGCTCACGGGCACAATCAAGTACATGGGTCGGTAGGGGACCGACGGGTAGTCGGCCGAACGTTTCGAACTTGAAGATCGACAACCGGCCGGGCGTCCTTCCAGGCGCCCGGCCGGTGTTTTTTCATCGTCGGGTAACAGTCAGTGGGGCTATCGGTGAATGGGTGAATTGGTGAATCGGTGAATAGGTGAATGGGAAAGGCAGGACATTGGTGTTGGGAACTGGGATCCATAACCTAGGACCAAGGTCCCAGAACCCAGGTCCCAGATCCGATTTCCAATATCCGCATTACGGGAACGAGCCTCAAGTCTCGAGCCTCGAGCCCCGATTACGATGACGAACTACAGCCTGAACATATAGGAAAACTTCACGAAGAAGATCCGGGAGTCGTTGATGAACTCGTCGCTGGTGCGGATCAGCTCCCGGCTGCCGCGCGTTTCGATCAGGTTCAGGTTCTCGTGGTCCGAGTTGTACCCCACATACAGCGCCGTGTTCGGGTGCCACATGTAGGTGAAGAGGACATCGATATTGAAGCGCTTGGTCTTCTCGAGCGACGACAGCGTCGTGGAGGGCAGGGTGGTGTCGTACTGGCCGATGAGCCGCAGAGACATCTCCGGCGTGAACTGCAGGTTCCACTTCGACCTGAAGATGTGGTTGTTGTAGATGGCGGCCGGGGAGGCGCGGTCGGTGAGGCGGGAGAAGAGATAGGTGTTGTCCACCCGGAGCCGGGTGTTGGGCTGAAGGATGATCTGCAAACTGGCGCCCATCCGGTTGGCCACCTCCGGCTCGGCGCCTTCGGCGGGCACGTAGTTGATGCCCGTGCCCCAGTTGAAATCGGCATCGATGCCGACCTGGGGCCACAGGTTGGTGTTGAATGACAAATAGTTCCGGCCGTAGCCGTAGTCCCGGTCGGTCTCCAGGCTGTCGAACTCGTCGGGGCGCAGGCGCGACCGGAGGAACATGCGCCCGACGCCGAACTGGGTTTTTCCCGCAAGTTCCCAGGTCAGCTCGGGGATGAATTCCCAGTCCAGGCGGGTGCCGTCGTGGGCCCAGCTGCAATCCACCCAGACTTCCGGGCCCCAGGCGATGAGCACCGGCCCTTCGGGGCGGAAGCTGTACTCGACGTTCTGGCCGATCCCGCGGATGTCGCTCCGGGTGTTGTAGCCCACCTGGGTGTCGTAGCCGGAGCTGCGGTCGTCGTACGAGAGATAGTAGTCGAACGAGCGCCCCTCCCTGCTCAGTTCCACCTGGTAGGCGGGCCCGGCGGCGGTGGTGCCGTCGGGTCGTTCGGTGGCGCTGGCCACGCCCTGCATGTTCAGCATCCAGTTGTCGTCGAGCTTGAACCGGGCGTCGAGGCCGCCCACCCGGTTGAAGCCGCCGTTGAACGTGCGCTGGGTGAAGATGAAACCCACCGACGACTGGTGGAAGATGTCCCGCCGCACCCGGACGATGCCGAACTGCGCCCGTTTGCCGAACTCCGGATCATCCGGGTCCGCCATCTCGCCGGGCGCCTCATCGTCGGCCCACAGGGCGCCCACCGCCCAGGGGCCCGCCTTGCCGGTGAAGCGGACGCCGAACTGGGGATCGATGATCCGCCGGGTGAACACCAGGTTGATCGGGGTGCCGAAGTAGTCGGCGTTTTCGAGGAAGAACGGCCGCTTTTCCGGGAAATACACCTCGAAGCGGCTGTTGACGGTGACCTGGGGGCTGTCCGATTCCACCTGGCTGAAGTCGGGATTGACGGCCACGTCGAACACGAGGCTGTCCTTGAGAACCACCTTGGCGTCCACGCCGCCGTCGAATTCGGCCAGGTCGCTCACCCAGTCCGGGCCGTTGACGCTGTCCGCTTCGATGCTCCGCCAGGACCGGAAGACGCCGTAGGGGATGAACTGCAGGTTCCGGCCCGGCGAGATGCCCCGCAGGCCGGTGGCCCGCGCCTGCTGGTTCAGCCGGCCCGCGAGCCGGCTGGAGATGCGCGGCCAGAACGCGTTTTCGGTGGTGCGCGGGATCGCCCGGTTCAGGATGATGCCCCACTCCTGTTCGGGCGCGCTGGAAAACCGGAGCGACCGGAACGGGATCTTGAACCAGACGGCATAACCCTCGGCAGTCAGACGCCCCTCGGAGTACCAGAGCGTGTCAAAGGATGAATCGAAATTTTCCCCTTCGTTCCAGATGGCATCCCACTGGATGCCGAAGGGATTGGTCAGGAAGGCATAGGCGCGGCGCCGGTCGTTGAAGGTGTCCAGCATGATCTCGACGTTGTCGTCGAGGAAGACGTTCTCGCGGCGGGTGAGCCGGGCCCGGATCTTGTCCGGCTCGCGGTCGAAGGCCAGGAACACGACGTAGAGGTTGTCGGCGTCGTACCCGAGGTACACCTCGGTCCGTTCCGACAGCGGCTCGCCGTCGCGGGGTTCGGACTGGATGAAGCCTTCCACCCGGACCATCTCGTTGGCGACGGCGCCTTCGGGGCGCATGTCGAGAAAATCATCCAACCGCGGCGCGGCGCTGAGCCGGGGGATCTCGATCACCGGCGGGGGGGTGACCGGCTGGGCGGTCAGCGGCGCGGTTCCGGCGGCGACCAGAAGCAGCAGGACGGGGAACAGTCCGGCGACAACCGGGTGGCGCCGGCCCCTGTCCTGACTGAGGCACAGGTGCCGGCGGGCGGATCGGACGGTGCAACACATGTCTCGGATAACCTCGGTACGCTCGTCGAAAACCAGTATACGCGAATGCCTTGCGCGGGTTGCAAGAATCTCCGCAGCTGTGACCGTGGTCACAGGTCGTGGGCGTCGCCAACCGAATCCGGTGCACGCCGGCGTTGATCCGGCGGCCGTTTTCTGGTATTCATGGCGGCACGTCCCCCGGGAGAGTGGCGGCCGTGACCCAGCCGGTGATGCGTCTGCGCTTTTACTATCGCTTCGAGGAATTCGCCGAGGCGCTGCGCGTGCTCAAGCGCGGCCTGTTCCTGTGGATGCTGATTTCCGGCGGGCTCACCGTCGTGCTCACCGGCGCGGTGGCCGCCTGGTTTGTGGCGCTGGCGCCGCATCAGCTGTTGGGTTACGCCCTGGGGGTGACCGGTCTGCTGGCGGGGATCGTGCTGCTGCGGCTGCCCAGCCGCCTCGTCGCCCGGGCCTGGCGGGCGAACCCGCAATTGGCCGACCAGCGGACGGTGCTCCTGGGCGACGACGGCGTCACCCTGCGGGCGGCGGCGCTGGAGAAGACGGCCGCCTGGGCCGATCTGCGGCGCGTCTACGAGACGCCCGACATCTACATCCTCCGCCAGACCGACGATTTCCTCTACATCCTGCCGCGCCGCGCCTTCGGCGGCGAGGGGCGGGAGGCGCGCTTCCGCGAGCTGCTGGCCCAGTGGGCACCGGCGGTGCCCGTCATCGTCCGCCGCCGCTGGGTAGCCCGGCGGACCTGATCCACCCGGACCCCATTCCCGCTGTGCAGGGCGCGCCGTTGGAATGTCCCGCCGGCGACGTCACCGCCCCGGAATGGCCCGCGGATGGGTCATCAGCGCCGGATTCAACAGCTCGTTCAGCGCGGCCTCGTCCAGCAGGCCCTGCTCCAGCGCCAGCTCCCGCACCGGCCGGCCGGTGTGCAGCGACTCGTGGGCCAGCCGGGCGGCGGCCTCGTAGCCGATGACCGGCACCAGCGCCGTCACGATGCCGGTGGAGCGCTCCAGGAGCTCGCGGCAGCGCTCGCGGTCGGCCCGGATACCGGCGACGCACCGCTCCCGCAGGACCGTGGCCGCCCGCTCCAGCATGTCCATGGACAGAAAAATGTTGAAGCCGATGAGCGGCTCGAAGGCGTTGAGCTCCAGCTGGCCCGCCTGTGCCGCCATGCTGATGGCCACGTCCAGGCCGATCACCTCGAAGCAGACCTGGTTCACCACCTCGGGGATGACCGGATTGACCTTGCCGGGCATGATGGTGGAGCCGGGCTGCATGGCCGGCAGGAGGATCTCGCCGATGCCGCCGCGCGGCCCCGACGACAGCAGCCGCAGGTCGTTGCAGACCTTGGAGAGCTTGACGGCGATCCGCTTGAGCACGCCGGACAGCTGCACGTAGGCGCCGGCGTCGGACGTCGCCTCAATGAGGTTGGGCGCCGTGATGAGCGACAGGCCGGTGATCTCGATGAGGCGGGCCCGGACGCGGTCGGTGTAGCCGGGCACGGTGTTGACGCCCGTGCCGATTGCGGTGGCCCCCATGTTCATCTCGTGGATGAGCCGCGCCGCCTCGCGCAGCCGCTCCATGTCCTCGCCGATGGTGATGGCCACGGCGGCGAACTCCTGACCCAGGGTCATGGGCACGGCGTCCTGAAGCTGGGTCCGGCCCAGCTTGAGCACATCCTTGAACTCCTCCCCCTTGAGGGCGAAAGCGTCCTGCAGCTGGCCCATGGCGTCGAGCAGGCGGCGGATCTTCCAGATGGCCGCGAGCTTGAGCGCGGTGGGGTACACGTCGTTCGTGGACTGCGACAGGTTCACGTGGTTGTTGGGGTGGCAGGCGGCGTAGTCGCCCCGCGGCCGGCCCAGCAGCTCCAGCGCCCGGTTGGCGATCACCTCGTTGGCGTTCATGTTCGTGGACGTGCCGGCGCCGCCCTGGATGACGTCGACGACGAAATCAGCGTTGTACCGGCCGTCCATCACCTCGTCGGCGGCCTGGACGATGGCCGCGCCAATGTCCGGCGGCAGGATCTTCAGGTCCATGTTGGCCTGGGCCGCGGCCTTCTTGATGGCGCCCAGGGCACGGATGAGCAGGGGGAACCGACCGATGGCCACGCCGGTGATGGGGAAGTTCTCGACGGCGCGCAGGGTCTGCACGCCGTAATAGGCCCCGGCCGGAACCTGCCGGGCGCCCAGGCTGTCGTGCTCTTCGCGATGGGTCATGGCCGCCTCCTGGATAATTTCAGACGGCCATGTTTTCACAAGACGGATTGGGAATCAAGGGGCGACCGGCGGCCTCCGGGGAGAGGCCGCCGGCAGGGGATTCACTTCTTGTCTTTGAGCTTCTGGGCGACGGCGGCCAGGCCCACCAGGATGAGGCGGGCGCGGTTGGCGGCCGGGTTCTTGCGTTCCGGATCCATGGCCAGGGCCTTTTTGAAGTCATCGGCGGCTTCCTTGACCTTGCCCAGGCGGAAATGGACTTCGCCGCGGTTGACGTAGATGGTGATGTCGTTGGGATTAATCCGGGCGGCCTTGTTCAGCGCCTGGAGCGCCGCCTCGTTGTCGCCGGTCCGGGTGTAGAGGGCGCCGAGGGCCGACTGGACCAGCTTGTGGTCGGGATCGAGCACCGCCAGTCCCTCCAGTACCTTCTGGGCCGACTCGGTGCGTCCCTGGGTGTAGTACAGATGACCGAGCTGCAGGAGCCCGTGGAACTCCGCGTCGGTCATCCCGGCCACTTCCTTGAAGGTCGTCTTGCCGTCGAATTTTCCGTCGATGATCCGTTTGTACTTCTTGTCCGCCATATCTCCCTCCTTTCTTCCTGATTGTCGGTTCAGCGTCCCGGCACGGACATCCCGCCGGACGACAGGTTCTGTCGGCGAGGAAATTCATTCGCGGCCGTGTCGGAAGGCGTGTGATACTGAAAAAATTGTATCACGATTGCGTGAAACCGGCACTGTTTTTTGATGGCCGCGCGCACCCGGTCCGGCGGCCGCCGACAGACGACCGATCCGAAGGGTCGGCTAGGGTTGTTTCGGGGTGGCGGGCTCCAGCTGGAGATCCTGATCCAGCATGATTTCGAGCAGGGTGCCCTTGACGAGCTCCACGTCCTCGCCGCGGGTGGTGAGGACGCCGGCCAGGCCGATGAGGCCGCCGATCGTGGCGCCGAGGGCCGCGCCCTTGCCGCCGCCGGCGATGACGCCCACCACGGTGCCGGCGCCGGCGCCGCCGGCGATGACCGCGGCGTCACGGCCGGCGCTGTCCTTCCCTTCGTAGCGGCCTTCGCGGTCCACGATCTGGCCCTGGTCGGAGCCCACGCCGATCAGGGTGGCCGAGATGACCGTCTCGGAACCGTACTTCGGCTTCAAGCGCTCGAACTTGAGGGTCATTTCGCCGCGCCCCGACACGCGGCCGGGCCGGCTCACCGCGCCCACTATTCCCTCGATGATGGAGCCTTCGGGGATGGCCAGGGCGTTGCCCACGAAGATGTCCCGGGCGACCACCGCGGTGAAGGGGTCGCCGCGCTGGTTCATGCGCGTGGTCAGGTAGTCATTGAGCTGGAGCAGGATGGAAGTCCCGGCGGGCAGCACCACAGGGCCCGTCGCGGAGCGGCGCTCGCCGGCCTCACCGGGGGTGCCGGCCTGCTGGAGAGCCTCCTCGAGCTGGGTGAACCGCTCGACCACGATGTTGAGCCGGCCGTTGTAGCCGTCCTCGTAACCGCGGCCGAAGCCGTTGCGGAAGGCCATCTGGTAGATCACCTCGTACATCCACTTTTCGTTGTACCCGCGGGTGGCCTTTTCGTAGAGCGGGTGAGTCTTGAAGTCGCTGTAGCGGTTGTAGCGCTTGTCGTTGACGCCGTTCTCGAAGCCGTCGAGGTAGCCGTTCTGAAAGCCCATCCCGGCGCAGGTGAGGCGGAGCGTGGTCTCGGTGTCCAGTGCGGCGGCCGGGGCGGCGGACGCCGCGGGCTCCTGCGGCGCGGCACAGATCCAGGCGGCCATGGCCGCGACGATCCAGACCAGCCAGATGTTGCGAACGAAGCAGCGTGCCATGTTGGCCTCCCGAAAACCGGATTAACCCCCTTTCATGATGCACCAACTCCGCCTTTGGTTCAATGCGCGCGTGCGGAGGCGGACATCGGACCTCGGATATCGTGCTCGTAATCGTAATCGAGGCTCGAGGCTCGAGACTAGAGGCTCGTTCCCGATCCCTCGTGCTCGTAATCGTAATCGAGGCTCGGGACTAGAGGCTCGGGGTTCGGGATTCGGGGATCGGGGCTCGGGGCTTCCCTTTTGTCTGATGTTGCCCGTCTTACGTTTCCCGTCTCCCGTCTTTCGTCTCCCGATTTACCGATTGGCAGATTCACCCATTCACCTGTTCACCCATTCTCCATGCCCCGATCCGTGGCCGAATCCACAGCAGGGCCCGACGGATTCAGCGCGGCAGCGGTTCCACGAGGAGGCCGCGCTCGGGGTGGCGCCGGTCGTAGCGGATCGCGACCCGTTTCAAGCCGTCCTTGCCGTACCGAGTAGTGACGAGGGCGAGCCGGCCGTCCCGAAGCACCGGCTGAAACTCATATTCGCATCCACCGTCGCCCCCCGTGTACATTGCCTCCCCCCGGGTGCCGCCGTGCGGTTCCATTTCCTCCGTCTCGACGGATTCGAAACACGATTCGTAGCGCACCGATTGCACGTTCAGCGTCTTCCCGTCGGGAGACAGGCACAGCCAGATCAGGTCGCCCTCGGTGCCCGCTCCGCACATGGTGCTACCCCCCGGCCAGCGGGAGCAACCGATCACCCAGAGCAGCACATACACGCGGCCGTCGCCGGCCGCCCGATCCATCAGCCCGTAGGTCCAGCCGCCCGCGGCGCCGATGCGCTCGTCCAGGTCGGTCACAACGCCCTCGCCCGGCCCGGCCAGGAGGCGGGTTTCGTACAGCCACAGGTGCCAGTCCGGCTCGTCCACCAGCCGGGTGACGACCGGCGGCACGTAAGGCGCCGGCAGGAGCATCCGTTCGATGCCGTAGCTGCCGCTCTGGGGATCCTCCCCGCGGGTGACCCACTGGAGAGATCCTCCGGTCAGGCACAGGTAGCCGGGGACCAGCCGGGCCATACGGGCCGTCTCGTCGGTCATGGGCAGGCGGACGGGCGTGCCGAACGCCATCTCCCAAAAGGTGGCCGCGTCGGCCCACCGCCGGCTCGTGGATGAGGAGACGAGCTTTTCCTGGACGGTGGCGGCGGGGTCGTCCACGTCCAGCGCGTCCACGAGATAGAGCAGGCCGCCGAGCTCCAAACCGCCGCGGCTGATGGCGCCGGCGAGCTCCACGCGGAGCCACACGGAGTAGCCTCCCGCCTCAGGGCGGAAGAGGTGGCGGACGGCGCCCGGGACGGGCTCCGGATCGGCGGCGCATGCCCCGGGGTGGAGCCGGAGCTGGGTCAGGCCCAGGGGCCGCCGGAGGGCGCGCCGCGTGGCGCTCAGGCTGGCGCTGACTTTCCGGCTGAAGGAATCCGCCTCGCCGCCGGTTTCCATATCGGCGTTCAAATCGTCCACCGCACCGCGCAAGGCGTCGATTTCCTTCACTACGGCAGGGTCCGCCAGCCAGACCTCCAGGTGGTCGGACACGAGCGCGGCCCCCTCGCCGAAGCACGGGCGATCGTCGCGCACCCGCGCCTGGAGGTAGAAGACGCCCTCGTGCGCGGTCAGCCGGTAGCGGAGGGACAGATCGTCGGGACCGCGCCAGGGCGTGCGCTGCAGCCGGACGTGGGCGGCCGTGGTGTCCGTCCAAGCGGCCGCCCCCAGCGCCGACTCCACCTCGGCATCCAGGGCCGGCGCCTGGGCCATGGCGACGGCCGTGGTGACGACGATCAACCCGATGGTCAGGACACGAATGACAGAACGCATGGTCACCTCCGGAAAACATTCAGGCGGCCACGGGTACCGCCGGCGTCCATCATGGCGGCCGAAGTTGAAAAATATATGAAGTCCTGGCGAAATCACAGTGGAATCGATTCGGTGAATGGGTGAATGGGTGAATCTGCCAATCGGTAAATCGGGAGACGAAAGACGGGAGACGGGAAACGTAAGACGGGCAACATCAGACAAAAGGGAAGCCCCGATCCCCGAACCCCGATTACGATCACGAATTACGATTACGATTACGATCACGACGGGCCAGGAACTCCTATCGCCTCACTGTTTACAGTTTACCGTTCACTGTTCGCTTCCCCGCGTTGACACTCCGCGCCGATTCCAGTAGAATCGCCCGTCATTCTGTCACCCGGAGCACCCCATGGAGCCGAAGCATCCGATCGTCGTCACCAGCGCCCTGCCGTACGCCAACGGGCCCATCCACCTGGGCCACCTGGTGGAGTACATCCAGACGGACATCTACGTCCGCGCCCTCAAGCTCATGGGCGAGGACGCCATCTACTGCTGCGCCGACGACACCCACGGCACGCCCATCGAGGTGAACGCCGCCCGCCAGGGCATCACCCCCGAGGCGCTCATCGCCCGGTACTACGACGAGCACCGCCGCGACTTCGCCGACTTCGAGATCCGCTTCGACAACTTCTACACGACCAATTCGCCCGAGAACAAGGAGTTCAGCGACTTCATCTTCTCCGCCGCCCGCGCCAACGGCGACATCTACACGAAGGACGTGGAGCTCACCTACTGCGACAGATGCGGCCGCTTCCTCCCCGACCGCTACGTCAAGGGGCGCTGCCCGCGCTGCGGCGCGCCGGACCAGTACGGCGACAACTGCGAGCGCTGCAACGCCACCTACGCCCCCACGGAGCTCGCCGACCCGTTCTGCGTGGTGTGCGGCACGCCGCCGGGGCGGAAGACGTCCGGCCACTACTTCTTCAAGTTGGCCAACTACGCCGAGCGCCTGCGGGCGTGGCTGACGGGCAACGCCAAAATCCAGGACGAGATCCGCAACTACATCCTCACCTGGATCGACGAGGGGCTCCGCGACTGGGACCTTTCCCGCGACGCGCCCTACTTCGGCTTCCCCATCCTGGGCGAGACCGACAAGTACTACTACGTCTGGCTCGACGCCCCCATCGGCTACATCGCCTCCACCCGCAACTACTGCACCCGCACCGGGCGCGACTGGGAGGCGTTCTGGCGCCGGCCCGAGGGGCGCGTCCGCCACATCATCGGCAAGGACATCATCTATTTCCACTTCCTGTTCTGGCCGGCCATGCTCATGGCCGCCGGCTTCAACCTCCCCGAGAGCATCCTGGTGCACGGCTTCCTCACCGTCAACGGCGAGAAGATGAGCAAGAGCCGCGGCACCTTCATCACCGCCCGCGAGTACCTCGACAAGCTGAACCCGGCCTACCTGCGCTACTACTACGCGGCCAACCTGTCGGCGAAGATGGCCGACGTGGACCTGGACCTCGAGGACTTCAAGCGCCGCGTCAACGCGGAACTCATCGGCAACTTCGCCAACTTCGCCAACCGGTCGCTGACCTTCCTGGCCAAGAACTTCGACGGGGTCACGGGCGACTTCGCCGAGCCGGAGCTCGAGGCCAGGATCCTGGAGAAGGCGGCGAAGGTGATCGGGCACTACCGGGACGTGGAGCTGCGCGCCGCGGTGCGCGAGATCCTGGAGATCGGCGACATCGGCAACCGCTACTTCCAGGAGCAGGCGCCATGGGCGCTGCTCAAGACCGACCGCGCCCGCGCCCACGCCGTGACCAGCTTCACCGTGAACCTGGTGCGGATCCTGGGGACGCTGTTCAAGCCCATCGTGCCCCGCCTGGCCAACGACCTGGAGCGCCAGCTGGCGCTGCCGCACCAGACGTTCGAGCACCTGGCCTTCGACCTGAAGGGGCACCGGATCGGCGAGCCGGCCATCCTGATCCAGAAGGTGGACCAGGTGGACATCGTGCAGAAGGATCCCATGGCCGCCATCGACCTGCGCGTGGCCCGGGTGCTCGCCTGCGCCTCCCACCCGAAGGCGGACAAGCTGGTGGTGCTCCAGATCGACCTCGGCGCCGAGCAACGCCAGATCTGCGCCGGCATCCGGGGGTTCTACACCGACGCGGAACTCACGGGCAAGAACCTCGTGGTGGTGGCCAACCTGAAGCCGGCGCAGCTCCGCGGCCAGGAGAGCAACGGCATGCTGCTGGCGGCCTCGTCGGCCGACGCCCTGGGCGTGCTCACCGTGGACGCGGCGCCGGGCACGCCGGTGCGCGCCGCCGGCATCGAGTTCGACGGCACCCCCCGCATCGAGATCACCGACTTCCAGAAGGTGTCGCTGGCGTCGCAGGGCGGCCGCCCGTTCTACAACGGCAAGCCGCTCCAGGCGGCCGGCGCGGACGTGACCGTGGACCGCGGCGTCGACGGCGGGATCAAGTAGAGGTACCTCGCGGCCTCCGGCTGCGAGCCGTCCGGCATGCCTGACCGAATCGGCGAACCGGCGAACCGGCGAGCCGGCGACGGATTCACCGCGGGGGACACAGAGGACACAGAGCATCTGAGGACGTTTAGAGTTTATTTTTCCGCCTCAATTCTGAGTTTTTGGCTCTGTGGAGGGGAATGATGAGACGAACCGCTGTGCTGCTTCTTGTCGCCGCGTGCTCGGCGGTGGCGCTGGCCGCGGGCGGATACGAGATCGAGGCGATCCGGCCGGTCTTCAACCCGGACACACCGGCCTTCGGCGATTTCACGGTAGAGGTGCAGGTCCGCAACACCCAGACCCAGCCGGCCGAGGCGGCGGTGACCTGCCTCTACCTGGGTCTGACCCACTCGGGCGTCTACTTCAAGGACGAGCCGCAGGTCGTCAAGCAGTACCAAATGGTCAAGCTCGGTCCGGGGGAATCGAAGACGATCGTCTTCGACAAGGGCTTCGCGGGCTACCACCCGGAAACCCTGGGGGAACTCATCGTAAGCGTCGCTGGAACGGGCGTCGTGAAAAGCCTGCCGCTGCAAACAAAATTCCCGCCTGGTAGCCAGGACTGAGCGGTCAGCCGCGTGCCGCGCCTCGCGGCCGCGGGTTCGTCCGGCGCGTCCAACCGAATCGGCGAGACGGCGAACCGGCGAGCCGGCGACGGATTCACCACAGGGGACACAGAGGACACAGCGCGCCAGAGGGATCTTCGTTCATCGGTGATTCCGGATCGATACGTTCGGATGACCGTGATCGCTGCGTTGGCGGCCTGGCGGGGTGGCGACATGGCGAGCATCCGGTTGATCCGGCGTACGGGTTTCAGTCTCGTGCACCGCGTATCTTCTTGACCAGCGAGTAGACGCCCTGGGCGAGGAGGGCGGCCAGAATCAGGTAGACGTACCACGGCAGGTTGCGGCCGAAGAGCAGGACGTAGAGGTACGGCGTGGCAGTGGCAGCCAGGAACACCGAACTCCACAGGGTGATCCGGCTCTTGTCCTTTTGGGCCACCGCCCTGATGAGGCGGTAGATGGAGTAGTAGAAGACGGGGGCGCAGGCGACCATCAGCCCGAGGAAGACCCATGGATTCACGGCGTACTGAGCGCGGGCGGCCGCCGCCTGGTCGTTGATCCATGCGATGATGCTATCCACGACTGCTCCAACCGATGATTCGGGGTATCCCGGTGGCATGGCCCGCCGGGAATTCTCGTCAGGATCATATCACACGAGGGCAGAATGTTCGGAACGACAGCAGGCGGCAGGTTTCATTTTCAACCGATGAATCGCTGATTCGATCCGTTCGTGCCCGGAATTGTGGTCGGAAATCGAACTTCGGACCTCGAAATCGGGCCTCGAGGCTCGATGCTTGAAGCTTGTTCTCGATTCGCTCGTGCGCGTAATCGTCGTCCCAAGCCGGCGGAGCCGGAGCCAAGCGGTGAGTTGGCGGTGAATGGGCCCGAGACCGTGCGTTAGGGGTACACTCCTTCTCCACCCCGCACAGCGGAGCTGGTGCCCCCGTAGCCCGTCCGTTTACGGACGGGTTCAGCAGTAACCGAGCCCCGAACCCCGAGCCCCGAACCCCGAGTCCCGAACCCCGAGTCCCGAACCCCGAGCCCCGATGATTGTGCTAAAATGGCGGCACCATGAAATCCAAGTGGAGCGGTGACATGGCGGAACCTCCCCGAGACTCCGAAGATCGCGCAACAGATCATCCGGCTGGGGATTCTCCCGAACCGAACGAATCTCCCTCGCCGGCCCCGACCGGCCCGGTGGCGGGCGTGGGCGTGGCCTGGCTGGTGACGCTGGGCGTATCCACCATTCCCGACATGGCGTGGGTCCATTACATCGGCTCCGTCCCGGCGGGAATGATCGTGTTCAAGGCGGGGCTCCTGGCCGGCATGGCCGTCCTCGGCCTGGCCTGGAAGAACCTGCGGCACCTGTGCGCCTATTTCACCCTGCTGCTGGTCAACGTGCTGGGGTGGTGGGCCATCGACCGCGTGCGCGCCCTGCCCACGGTGGCGGCGTGGGAGGAGGACGCGGGATGGGTCGCCGGGATCATGGCGATCCAGCTCATGAAGCTGGCGCTGGCGGCGGTCACGATCCTGGCGCTGCTCCTGGTGATGCGGCGGCGGCAGGCTGCCTTTCTGACGTTTGGCGAACTGGGCGCGCCGGCGAAGCGGGTGCCCTGGCTGGGGTTGATGCATCCGACGCCCTGGAAAATCTTCGGGCCCATCGTCGCCGTCACGGCCGCCACGATGATCGGGCTGTTCATGTGGCTCGCCAATCGGCCCACCGCAGAGGTCCTCACCCACACCGTCCCGCTGGTCGGGACGGTCCTGTTCTACTCGCTGCTCAACGCCTTCAGCGAAGAGATCAGCTACCGCGCGTCGCTCGTGGCGCCCCTCCACCGGGCGGTGGGCAAGAACCAGGCGATGGCGCTGACGGCGGTGTTTTTCGGGCTCGCCCATTACGCCGGCGGCGTCCCCCTGGCCGTCTTCCCCACCCTCGTGATGACCGGTTTCCTGGGGTGGCTCATGGCCAAGAGCCTCATCGAGACGAAGGGCCTGGGCTGGGCCTGGTTCATCCACGCGGTGGGCGACATCCCGGTATTTTTCTTCCTGGCGGCCAACTCGGTCGCCGCAGGACAGTGATCCAGCCCCGGTGGAAGACCGCCGGCCAGGTAAGCGGACATCGGAGATCGGACTTCGGGCTTCGTGCTCGTAATTCGTAATTCGTTATCGTGATCGTAATCGAGGCTCGAGACTCGAGAATAGAGGCTCGTCTCCATAACGCGAACTTCGGACATCGGACCTGGGTTCTGGGTCCTGGGGTCTGGGTCCTGGATCACAGAACCTAGATCCTCTTACTCATTCACCCATTCACCCATTCACCTACTCACCCATTCACCCATTCGCCGGCGGTGCGGTGATTGTCCCGCCGCCTTGACACCGCCGGGCGGGCCGTTTATAGTGCACTTAAATTTTTCCATCCGAGGTGCGAGCATGCTGCAGGACGCCTTTTTGGAGCTCTTGCGCCGCGCCGCCTGCGACCTCCCCCCTGACGTGGAGGCGGCCTTGCGCCAGGCCTACGACCGGGAGGAGGCGGGCCAACCCGCCAAGAGCGTGTTCGGGACGATCCTGGAGAACGTGGTCATGGCCCGCGAGGCCTCCACGCCCATCTGCCAGGACACCGGCTCCATCAACTTCTACATCGACTTCCCGGCGGGCCAGCGGGAGCAGGACTACTGCGCCGCGGCGGAAGCCGCCGCCGCCGAGGGGACAAAGCGGACCTGCCTGCGCCCCAACGCGGTGAATCCCATCACCGGCAAGAACTCCGGCAACAACGTGGGCGTCAACGCCCCGTTCTTCCACTTCCACCAGTGGGAGGAGCCGTACACGCGCGTCCGGGTGATGCTCAAGGGCGGCGGCAGCGAGAATGTGGGCGCCCAGTACCGGCTTCCCGACACGAGCATCGGCGCGGGCCGCGACCTGAAAGGGATCAAGAAGTGCATCCTGGACGCCGTGCTCAAGGCCCAAGGGTTCGGCTGCTCGCCGGGCGCCATCGGCGTCGGGATCGGCGGCGACCGGATGACCTCGTACCTGCTGTCCAAGGAGCAGTTCTTCCGCCGGCTGGGCTCCGTCAACGAGGACGCGACCCTGGCCCAGATGGAAACGGAACTCTACGGCAAGCTCAACGAGCTGAATATCGGCCCCATGGGGTTCGGCGGCAAGACCACCGTCCTGGGCGTGCACATCGGCGCCCAGCACCGCCACCCGGCCACCTTCTTCGTGGCCATCACCTACATGTGCTGGGCGTACCGGCGCAAGACCATGATCATCCGCGACGGGGAGGTGCGCTATGAAGATTAAGCTCCAGACGCCGATTTCGGAAGCGGACATCCTGAAGCTGAAGGTGGGCGACGAGGTGGAGCTCAACGGCACCATGGTCCTGGCCCGCGACATGGGGCACAAGTGCATGGTGGAGGAAAAGCCCGATTTCATCCGGCCGTTCCTGGCCGGCGGGATCATCTATCACTGCGGCCCGGTGGTGCGCAAGGACGAGGCCGGCGGGTGGCACTTCGTGGCCGCCGGCCCCACCACCTCCAGCCGCGAAGAGCCGTACCAGGCCGAGGTCGTCGGCGAGTACGGCGTGCGCGCCGTATTGGGCAAGGGCGGGATGAAGGAGAAGACCCGCGCCGGGCTCATGCAGCACAAGGCCGTCTACCTCCACGCCGTGGGCGGGGCGGGGACGCTGCTGGCTCGCCGCGTGGTCCGGATCATGGACGTGTTCAAGCTGGAGGAGTTCGGCACGCCCGAGGCGTTCTGGGTCATCGAGGTGAAGGACTTCCCCGCGGTGGTGACCATGGACGCCCACGGCGGCAGCCTCCACGACGACGTGCTGAAGGATTCCACGGCGCGCGCCAAGGGCCTGCTGGACTGACGGCGCCCGGATTCGTAATCGTCATCGTAATTCGTAATCGTGCTCGTAATCGTCATCGAGCCTCGAGCCTCGTTCCCATCCCTTCGGACATCGGACTTCGGACATCGGATAATCAGACGTGGAACATCGGCTCTCGACCCGCGTTCCAGAGTCCAACACTCTGATTCCCATTAACAGAATCCCGACGCATTCTTTTGGTGATATCTGATATCCGATATTCGAAATCCAATCTGTCCGTGGTCATCCTATTCAACAGTCCATCACGTAAACTACTGTTAATATTGTGTATAAACGATGACTCGAAATTTAACGCAAAATGAAATATTGTATTGCACCCGGGGATTCGTTGTGTTATTTCTTTACAATTAAAAGGAAATTGTAAAATGTCAACACATCGCATCACCCGGCACCAGGTCTTGGATATCCCTTCAAGCGAGAGCGTGAATATCTATTGGGAGCGTCAGCCGCTCAGCGCCCGCCGCGGCGAGATGATCAGCTCGGCGCTCATCGCCAACGGCGTCAAGGTGTTCGGCCGGCACCACCGCGACGGGACCGGCCAGGGCCTGTTCTGCGCCAACGGCCAGTGCTCCAAGTGCATGGTCATCGCCAACGGCATGCCGGTCAAGTCGTGCATGACGCCGGTGACGGACAACATGATCGTCGCGAGCTGCGACGGCCTGCCCGAACTGCCGGCGGCGGACGCGGCGCCCGATCTCCACGACATCCCCGAGACCGAGACCGACGTGCTGGTCATCGGCGGCGGCCCGGCGGGCCTGTCGGCCGCCATCGAGCTCGGCCGGATGGGCATCCGCACCCTGCTCGTGGACGACAAAAACGAACTGGGCGGCAAGCTGGTGCTCCAGACCCACAAGTTCTTCGGCTCGGTGGAGGACTCGCGGGCCGGCACCCGCGGCAACCGGATCGGCCAACTCCTGGGCGAGGCCGTGCAGGCGGATCCCCACATCGAGGTATGGCTCAACAGCACCGCCGTCTTCGTGTTCAGCGACCGGAAGGTGGGCGTGCTCCGCGACGGCGCCTACCGCCTGGTGCGGCCCCGGGTGGTGCTCAACGCCGCCGGCGCCCGGGAGAAATACCTCCAGTTCCCGGGCAACCACCTCGTGGGTGTGTTCGGCGCCGGCGCCTTCCAGACGCTGGCCAACCGCGATCTGGTGCGCCCGTCGGAGCGCCTCTTCATCATCGGCGGCGGCAACGTGGGGCTCATCGCCGGCTACCACGCGCTGCAGGCGGGCATCCCCGTGGTGGGGCTGGCCGAGGCCATGCCCCGGTGCGGCGGCTACCAGGTCCACGCCGACAAGCTGGCGCGGCTGGGTGTGCCCATCTACACCGCGCATTCCATCGTCTCGGCCAACGGCGCCGAGGCCGTGGAGTCCGTCACCATCGCCCGCGTGGACGAGCGGTTCCGCCCCGTCCCCGGTACCGAGAAGACCTTCGCCTGCGACACCGTGCTCATCGCCGTGGGTCTCAACCCCATCGACGAGTTCACCGCGGAGGCGCGCGCCGCCGGACTCCCCGTCTTCGCCGCCGGCGACGCGCTGGAGATCGCCGAGGCCTCCTCGGCCATGTTCAACGGACGCATCGCCGGCCTGCAGGTGGCGCAGGCGCTGGGCGCCCCGGTGGACGCGATCCCGCCCGCCTGGCACGAGAAGGCCGAGATCCTGAAGTCGCACCCCGGCCCGGTGCAGCCGCCGGCGGCGCCGCCGGCCGACACCGGGGTGCTGCCGGTGATCCACTGCCGGCAGGAGATTCCGTGCAACCCGTGCGCCACCGTCTGCCCCACCCAGTCCATCCGGATCCAGGGGGATCCCATCATGGGCCTGCCGTACTATGAGGGGAGCTGCACCGGCTGCGCCCGGTGCGTGGCCATCTGCCCGGGCCTGGCCATCACCCTGGTGGATTACCGGAAGGACCCGGAACATCCCACGGTCACGGTGCCGTACGAGGTGTTCAACTACCCGGTGGCCGTCAGCGACACGGTGCCGGCCGTGGACATCGACGGCCGGCCCCTGGGCGATCTGCCGGTCGTCGGAGTGGTCCGGAACACGGCCAACCGGATGCAGCTGGTCCGGCTGCGCGCCCCCCGGGAGCTGGCGGTGCGGGTGGTGTCGTTCCGCATCCAGGACGAGGCCGTGACGCGCCCGCTGGCGGAAACGGTCCCGGTGCCGGCCGACGGCGACAGCGCCTTCGTCTGCCTGTGCGAGCGCGTGAGCCGGGCGGAGGTCCGGGCGCTGGTGCGGCGGGGCGTGACCGACGTGAACATGATCAAGGCGGTCACCCGGGCCGGCATGGGGGCCTGCGGCTCCAAGACGTGCGAGACCATGATCCGGCAGATCCTCCGCGAGGAGGGCGTGCCGGCCGAGGCGATCACCCCCAACACCAAACGGCCCGTCTTCGTGGAGATCCCCCTCGGGGTGTTCGCCGGCGAAACGGACCCGGAGACCCGCTCATGAACCGGACTACCTATGACGCCATCGTGATCGGAGCGGGGTCGGTGGGCGTGCCGGCGGCGCTGGCGCTGGCCGGGCAGGGGCTGTCGGTCCTGGTGCTCGACGAGCACCCGTCCCCCGGCCAGGGAAACAACAAGAAGGCCATCGGCGGCATCCGCGCCACCCATTCCGACTTCGGCAAGATCCGGGTCTGCCAGCGGAGCATCGAGCTCTTCGCCCGTTGGGAGGAGGAGCACGGCGACGACATCGGCTGGTTGAGCAACGGCTACAGCTTTCCCGCCTACAGCGAGGCGGACGAGCGCAAGCTCAAGGAGCTGATGCGGGTGCAGCACGAGTTCGGGCTGGACATTCGCTGGCTTGCGGCGGACGAGTACGCCGAGCTGGCGCCGGGCATCAGCCGGGAAGGATTGCGCGGATCCACCTATTCGCCGGGCGACGGCAGCGCCTCGCCGCTCCTGGCCATGGGCGCCTTCTATTTCAGGAGCCGCGACCGCGGCGCCGTCTACCGCTTCGGCGAAACGGTCACGGGCATCACCACCGCCGCCGGCCGGGTCACCGGGGTGGTGACGGACCGCGGCGCCTACGGATGCGGCAGCCTCGTCAACGCGGCCGGCAACAATGCCCGGGCGGTGGCCGAGCTGGCCGGCGAGTCGTTCCCCGTGCGGCCGGACAGCCACGAGGCGGCCATCACCGAGCCGGTGGCGCGCTTCTTCGGCCCCATGATCGTGGACATGCGCGCCGGCGCGAACTCGCTCAACTACTACTTCTACCAGAACCGGGAAGGGCAGGTGGTCTTCTGCATCACTCCGCACCCCCCCATCTGGGGGGAGGACAATGCCTCCACGTCGGTGTTCTTCCCCCAGGTGGCCCGGCGGATGGTGTCGCTGTACCCGCGGCTGGCCAACCTCAAGGTGCGGCGCGCCTGGCGCGGCCAGTACCCCATGACCCCCGACGCCTTCCCCATCGTGGGCCGGACACGGAGCTGTCCGAATTTCATTCAGGCGATCGGCATGTGCGGCCAGGGCTTCATGTTGGGGCCGGGCCTGGGCGAACTGCTGGCTCGGCTGGTGACCGACGCGCTCACCGCGGAGGACGCCCGCATCCTGCAGAGCTTCGATCCGTATCGCGCCTTCACGGGCACCGAGGCGTTCCAGTAACGCGGCTATCGGCATTCATGTTCGTAATTCGTAATCGTAATTCGTAATCGTAACTCGTAATTCGTAATCGTAATC